>DIZC01000085.1 GCA_002429315.1 Alphaproteobacteria bacterium UBA6038 | reverse complement strand
AGATGTGGCTGCGCCTCCCGCCAATAGGCGTCGCGATAACGGGACAAGGCGTCACCGCTCTGGACCCCAAGTCGCGTGAGCCCCTCCGCCGGCAGCGCAAAATCGGCGATCGCAGCGGCGAGGCAATCGCGCTCCTCCAGCGTTTCGATGGCCGAGTGGGTCGCGAGCACCTGTTCCAGCAAAGTCGTCCCGGAGCGCGGAAATCCAACGAGAAAGACGTGGGTAGATACCGGCGCGCGGTACTCGCCGCGGCTGCAATCGGCGAATCCCGCGGCAGCATCGCTCCGGAAGAATTCGATGAACCGCTTGGCACGCGCGGCCGCCGTTTCGATCCCCTCTGCCTGGAAGACCAGCCGATAATAAGCTTGGAGCACCGCGTTCGAGTCCAGGTAATGTCGGAACGCCTGCTCCACACGACCTTCCTTGTAGAAGGCGTCAGCCAGAAGTCCGAGCGCAATCGAGCGATTGATCGGTTTGCCCCCCGCCGCCAACGGTTCGGCAAGCCGGCGAGCGTCCGCGTAATTGCCCTGCTCCAGTTCGATCTGGGCCAGGGACAGCCGCGCGGCGGGTTCGGCCGGATCGATGCGCAAAGCCCGTTGTGCGTAATCCTGCGCAGCACCGGCGTGTCCCCGCGATGCCGCCAAGGCCGCAAGCTGCGCGAGCGCGCGCGTGTGGCGTGGCTCGATCTCAAGGGTGCGGCGATAATCGCGCTCGGCACGCGTGAATTCCTGGAGTTCCTCGAGGGAAATGCCGCGATTGTAATGAATGTTGGCGACGGCAGGCGTTTGGCGGAGCGCTGCATCGAAGGAGGCGATCGCTTCCCGATGACGACCGAGCCGGGCGAGCGCGATACCATGCACCTGCAGCGCGTCGGCACTCCTGGGCGTGAGATCTCTCGCTTGCGCGGCCCTGTCCAGCGCACGTTGCGGCGATCCAGCGTCGAGTTCCCAAAGCGCAGCGAGCGTAAGCAGGTTCGGCTGCTCCGCGCCGTTCTCCACCGCCGCATGCGCAACCTGCATCGCGCCTTGCATGTCGCCGGCGCGCAAGCGCGCATCGGCACGCCGGAGATAGTCCTGAAGCCTCAAGTTCGGGGAAATCGAAAGCATGGCCGTCCGCACGCGGTACCCGTCAGAGAGCGCGCTTGACTGTTTCCACTTCGAAACACTCGATCACGTCGCCCTTCTGAAGGTCCTGGTAATTGGCAAACGACATGCCGCATTCCTGGCCGGCGAGCACTTCCCGCACGTCGTCCTTGAAGCGTTTCAACGTCGAGAGTTCACCGTCATGGATCACCACGTTGTCGCGGATCAGGCGCACGCGTGCGCCCCGGCGCACCACGCCTTCGGTGACGCGGCAGCCGGCAACCTTGCCGATCTTCGAGATGGCGAAGACCTCCAGCACCTCGGCATTGCCGAGGAACTTCTCGCGCATCTCCGGCGCCAGCATGCCGGAGAGCGCCGCCTTCACGTCATCCACGACATTGTAGATGATGTTGTAGTAGCGGACCTCGACACCGTCGCGCTTGGCGCGTTCGCGCGCCTGCGCGTTGGCACGCACATTGAAACCGATGATCGCCGCGCCGCTCGCGTGCGCGAGGATCACATCCGATTCGGTGATGCCGCCAACGCCGGACTGGAGCACTTGCGCGCCGACTTCGTCGGTGCCGAGCTTGGCGAGCGCCCCCTGGATGGCTTCCGCTGAACCCTGCACGTCCGCTTTGATGACGAGCGGCAGAAGACGCTTCTCGCCTTCTTTCTGTGTCTTGAGCAGCTGATCCATAGATTGGCGCGCGAGATTCTTTTGGCGCGTTTCGCGGCGCTTGCGGGCGCGGTATTCCGTCACCTCGCGGGCGCGGCCCTCATCGGGCACTACGGCGAATTCGTCGCCCGCTTCCGGCACCCCGGAAAGTCCAAGGACTTCGACCGGCGTGGCCGGCCCGGCGCTCTGTACTGTTTCGCCACGGTCGTTGATCAGCAGGCGTACGCGGCCCCATTCGGAGCCCGCCACAAGAATATCGCCCACCTTCAGGGTTCCGCGCTGAACGAGCGCCGTGGCGACCGGCCCGCGGCCCTTATCGAGCTTGGCTTCCACCACCGCGCCTTCGGCGGCCCGGTCCGGATTGGCCTTGAGGTCAAGCACTTCGGCCTGCAGCAGGATGGCTTCTTCCAGCTTGTCGAGGTTGGTGCCTTTCGTAGCGGAGACTTCGATGGAAAGCGTCTCGCCGCCCAGATCTTCCACCTGAATTTCATGCTGCAGCAGTTCGGTTTTCACCCGCGTCGGATTGGCGTCTGCCTTGTCGATCTTGTTGACGGCCACGATCATCGGCACGCCCGCGGCGCGGGCGTGATTGATCGCTTCCACGGTTTGCGGCATCACGCCGTCGTCCGCCGCGACCACCAATACGACGAGATCGGTCACCTTGGCGCCGCGCGCACGCATTGCGGTAAACGCGGCATGGCCCGGCGTATCGAGGAACGTGATTCTGCTGCCGTTGTGCATCTGCACCTGATAGGCACCGATATGTTGGGTAATGCCGCCCGCTTCGCCCGCTACCACATCGGTCTTCCGCAGCGCATCCAGCAGCGAGGTCTTGCCGTGATCGACATGGCCCATCACGGTAACGATGGGCGGCCGTGCGATCAGGTGGCCCTCCGTGTCCTCTGCGCCCTTTAGGCCCTCGAGTACGTCGGATTCGGCGACGCGCTTGACGGTGTGGCCGTATTCGGTGGCGACCAATTCAGCGGTGTCCGCGTCGATGACGTCGTTCACCGTCGCCATGATGCCGTTCTTCATCAGCACCTTGATCACATCGACCGAGCGGCGCGCCATGCGGTTGGCCAGCTCGGCCACGGTGAGGGTCTCGGGAACCGTCACTTCGCGCGGACCGGCCGGACCTGCCGGCTGGTGGGGCGCACCCTTGACCCGCTGGAGGTGGCGGCGGAACGAGGCGACCGAGCGCATGCGCTCGTCTTTGTCCGACAGGGCAGCCGTCACCGTGAGCTTACCGCGGCGGCGGGTGTCTGCCCCCTTTCGCGCCGGGACTTTGGCCGGCACCTTCACGCCGCCCTTCTTGGGCGCTTCCTCTTCTTCCTCCTGGACAGGACGGCCACGGCGCGTGGCTTCCCCGGTGGCAGTGGGCTCTTCCTTCTTGTCGAGCCGGCGATTGGCTTCTTCTTCGGCGTGCCGGCGGGCGGTCTCTTCGGCCGCTTTGCGGGCTTCTTCTTCCGCTTTGCGCTTTTCGGCGGCGGCGCGTTCTTTGGCGAGCCGCGCATCCTCGACCGCGCGATGTTTGGCGTCATCTTCGGCCCGCTTGCGTGCTTCGTCCTCGGCAACGCGGGCATCGGCGATGGCGCGCGAACGTGCTTCCTTTTCCTCGTCGGTCAGCTGGCGCAGAACCACGCCGGCGCGATGGTCGCGGGCGGGCGAGATTATCTCAGGCGCCGCGGGCCGGACTTCGGCGGCCGGAGTGGCATGCTTCTCCGGAGCCGCGGCGGGCCTGCCGCCCGCGGGCGGTGCCACGCGGGCGCGCTTCTTCTCCACCACCACCGCCTTGCTGCGGCCATGGCTGAAGCTTTGCTTCACCGTAGAGGTTTCGGTCTTCTTCAGCGACAGCGTCTTGCCCGCCGGGCGGGCCGTCCGCGTTGCATCGTTCGTCTCGCTCATACGTACCTTTCGTCCGGAACGGGATTCGGACCCGTTCTCTTCGCCTCGCGCGGCCGGAAGCCCTCGAGCCTTTCGGCGTCGAGCACCAACCGATCCGCAAGCGGCCCCGGAAAGAGGGCTGCATGTATCACATTCTCGCGGCCCAAGGCCATGCTCAATTCATCGGCGGCGAGCGCATCGATGATGTGCGGCTCGAGCCCTTGCGCGCGCGCTGCGGCCAGCACTTTCCTGCGGCCGTCCTCGGCGCCGTCGCGCGCTTCCACCAGTAAAGATGGCTTGCGGCGCGCGGCGAACGCCCGCACCACGGTATCGAAGCCGAGGACCACCACACCCGAGCGCCGCGCGAGGCCCAAGTGATCCTGGATGCGGCTCACCAGCAGCGCTTCGACACGCATTGCCAAATCGGCGGCGGAATTCACGTTCGCCTTCGCCGCCTTGGAGAAGAGATTTTTCGTGACCGCACGTTCGACAGCGGCGCGGTTCGCACTCACCCAGATGCCGCGGCCCGGCAGCTTGACTGCGAGATCGGGCACGATCTCGTTCTCCGGCCCGACCACGAAGCGCACCAGCTGCGATTCCGGCAAAACTTCGCGGGTGACGATGCAGCGGCGTTCGCGCGGGCGAGAGCCGCCAGCGTGAGGGCGTTCACCCAGCATCGTCTCATCTTTGCCGTCTTGTGCTTTTGCCAACAGCATCAGGCCTCGGGTTCCTCCGTTGTATCTTCTTCAGCCGCGCCTTCCTTAGGCGCTTCGATCCAGCCCACCTTCACGCGGGCATTCATGACGATTGCGTTGGCATCCTCCGCTGTCAGGTCGAAGCCTTCCAACGCGCCGGGAATACGCACGCGCTCTTTGTCCTTGTTCTGCTCGTAGTAGCCCAGCAGATCGTCGGTCGCGCATCCGGCGAGATCTTCCAGCGTCTTGACGCCGTTTTCCCCCAAAGCAGCCGCCATCGCCGGTGTGATGCCATCGACTTCCAACACCTCGTCGGTGACGCCCAACTCGCGGCGCCTATCGTCCATCTCCTTGTTCTGGGCTTCGATATATTCCTGCGCGCGCGTCTGCAGTTCCTGCGCCGTTTCCTCGTCGAAGCCCTGAACGGCCGCGAGTTCGTTCAGCGGCACATAGGCCACGTCTTCGATGCTGGAGAAGCCTTCTGAGGCGAGCAGCTGCGCCACCGTCTCGTCCACATCCAGTGTGTCCATGAACAGCTGGGTGCGTTCGGAGAATTCTTTCTGCCGCCGCTCGGATTCTTCCGCTTCCGTCAGGATGTCGATCTGCCAACCGGTGAGCTGGGATGCGAGGCGCACGTTTTGGCCGCGGCGGCCGATAGCAAGCGACAGCTGCTCATCCGGCACGACCACTTCGACGCGATGGGTGTCTTCATCCAGCACCACCTTGCTGACTTCCGCCGGCGCCAGTGCATTCACGATGAAGGTGGCCGGATCGGGATTCCACGGGATGATGTCGATGCGTTCGCCCTGAAGCTCCTGCACCACCGCCTGGACCCGTACGCCGCGCATCCCGACGCAAGCGCCGACGGGATCGATGCTCGAATCCTTGCTGATCACCGCAATCTTGGCGCGGGAGCCGGGGTCACGCGCCACCGCGCGGATTTCGATGATGCCGTCATAGATTTCCGGCACTTCCTGCGCGAACAATCGCACCATGAACTGCGGGTGGCTGCGCGAGAGAAAGATTTGCGGTCCGCGGGTTTCGCGCCGGACGTCGTAGATGTAGGCGCGGATGCGGTCGCCAGTGCGGAAATTTTCGCGCGGGATCATTTCGTCGCGGCGCACCACGCCCTCGGCGCGGCCAAGATCGACGACCACCGAGCCGAACTCCACCCGCTTCACGATGCCGTGGACGATTTCGCCGATGCGGTCCTTGTATTCCTCGTATTGGCGCTCGCGCTCGGCATCGCGGACCTTCTGCACGATCACCTGCTTGGCGGCCTGCGCGGCGATGCGGGAAAAATCCACCGGCGGCAGTGTTTCCGCGATGATGTCGCCCACCTGCGCCGCCGGGTTGCGCGCCCGGGCATCTTCGAGGCTGATCTCGATCTTGTCGTTCTCCACCAGCTCTACGACATGGAGATAGCGCGAGACGTGCGTCTCACCCGTCTTCGGGTCGATATCGACGCGGATTTCGTTCTCGCTGCCGTATCGCGCTTTCGCCGCGCGCTGCATCGCCTCTTCCATCGCGCCCAGCACGACACCTTTGTCGATCGACTTGTCGCGTGCGACCGCGTCTGCGATCTGCAAGAGTTCGAGCCGGTTAGCGGCAACGCCCATGGCCATGTCTTTCTCCTGGTCTCTAGTTCGTGACAGCTTTCGCTGCCGTTTCGGCACTATGCTTGCGCGCCTTCAAATCTTCCTGAATCAGTCTGTCCGTCAGCACGAGCCTCGCTTCCGCAATGCTGTGGAAGGGAAATCTCAGCCGCTGGCCCTCGACATCGACAACGACATCGTTGCCGTCCAGCCCCAGCAGTAGCCCCCTGAAGCGCTTGCGGCCGGTTGCATCCGGCGCCGCCAGCTCGAGCTTCGCCTCATGGCCGGACCAGCGCGAGAAATCGGTGAGCCGCGTCAGCGGCCGGTCTATCCCGGGCGATGACACCTCCAGCACATATTCGCCTTCGAGCGGGTCCTCGCGATCGAGGAACTCCGATAGGGCGCGGCTGAGGCGCGCGCAATCCTCGACGTCCATACGCCCGTCCGGCCGCTCGGCCATGATCTGCAGAGTCTTGGTCTTGCCGCCGATCAGCCGCAGGCGCACGAGCCGGTACCCCGCCGCTTCCACGGCAGGGGCGACGATCGGCTCCAGTTGCGACATGGCGCTAAGGATTGGCGTCTCCAAAACAAAGCCTCTTTCCCGCGGCGGCTCTTGTCGAACCGCCACACAACGACACTTCGTTGTATGGGAATGCGGCGCATATAGGCGCCGATTGCCCGAAAAGCAAGTCAAGCACGACGGGAAAACCAAAGAAAAGCCGGCCTGCCGTGCAGTTGCTTGACTTCATAGCGAGTGGGCGTCCAGTCCGCCGGGCGTGTCTGCCAATCGCATGCGCGGGTGACGGTCCATTCGAAGGCCGGGTGCGCCATCAGACATTCAAGTGTCCATTCCACATAGCCGGCGTCGTCGCTGGCGAAGCGCAATTCGGCGCCCGGTTCCATCACGCGCGCAAGCTGATCCAGCGTCTCCATCTGGATAAAGCGCCGCTTGTGGTGGCGCGTCTTGGGCCAGGGATCAGGAAACAGGATGAACACCCGGCCGAGACTGGCATCCGACAGTGCTTCCAGAATGTCTCGTGCATCGCTGGGATAGACACGAATTCTCTCTCGCCCCCACGCATGTCGGGGAGAGGGTTGGGGTGAGGGGGTGGTCCAATCCTCTGCAGATGTTGACGTCACCTCACCCAAACCCCCTCCTCCGATTCCGGACGAGAGGGCTTCTATTTGCGACAGCAGCTTCACCACGCCATTCACATACGGCTCGGCGCCGATGAGACCGATCTTCGGGTGGTGCTGTGCCTGCCAGATCAGATGCTCGCCGCCTCCGAATCCGACCTCGAGCCACACGTCTTCCACAGATCCTGAGAAATAGGTGCGCGGGTCCGCGCCCGGACTCAGGCGCAGTTCCAATTGCGGCAGCAGGTGATCGAGCAAATGCTGCTGATGCGCAGAGAGTTTCGGCCCCTTGCGGCGGCCGTACAGCATGCGGCGCGCGCGTTGTGGATCATCCGTCATCCTGAGGTGCTCGCGCGTGCTTCGAGGCTCGGCTTCGCTTCGCACCTCAGCATGACGCGAGCCAAGAAGGATCAGAAGGCGCGTTTCAGCGCGTCCGTGAGATCGGTCTTTTCCCAGGAGAAGCCGCCATCCGCCTCTGGCGCGCGACCGAAATGGCCGTAGGCCGCGGTGCGCGCATAGATCGGCTGGTTCAGCTTCAGGTGCTCGCGAATGCCCCGCGGTTTCAGGCTCATCAGCTCGGGCAAAATCTGCTCGAGCTTCGCTTCGTCCACCTGCGCCGTGCCGTGCAGATCGACGTAGACCGACAGCGGATCGGAGACACCGATGGCATAGGAAATCTGGATCGTGCAGCGGTCCGCCAATCCCGCGGCCACCACGTTCTTCGCCAGATATCGCGCGGCATACGCGGCCGAACGGTCCACTTTGGTGGGGTCCTTGCCGGAAAAGGCGCCGCCGCCGTGCGGCGCTGCGCCGCCATAGGTATCCACGATGATCTTGCGGCCCGTCAGCCCGCAATCGCCATCCGGGCCGCCCACAACGAATGCGCCGGTGGGATTCACGTGCCAGGTCGTATGACCGTTGATCCATTCGCGCGGGAGTGCGTCGCGGACGTATGGTTCAATCACCTGGCGCACATCCTCCGATGTCATCGCCTCATCGAGGTGCTGCGTGGAAACCACGATCTGCGTTGCTTCCACCGGCTGGCCGTTCTCATAACGAACCGTTACCTGCGATTTCGCATCCGGTCCGAGTTTCGGCGCACGACCTGCATGCCGCGCCTCCGCCATCAGCTTCAGGATTTTGTGGCTGTAGTAGATCGGCGCCGGCATCAGCTCGGGCGTTTCGCGGCAGGCATAACCGAACATGATGCCCTGGTCGCCGGCGCCTTCGTCCTTGTTGCCGCTCGCATCCACGCCCTGCGCGATGTGCGGTGACTGTGCGTGCAGCAGCACCTCCACATTTGCATTCTTCCAGTGGAAACCGTCCTGCTCATAGCCGATGTCGCGAATGGCCGCCCGCGCGGCGTCCTCGATCATCCCAGCCGCGATGTCTTTGGGCCCGCGCGTCTCGCCCGCGATGACAACGCGGTTCGTCGTGCACAATGTCTCGCAGGCGACGCGAACGTCCTTCGCCGCAAAGCCATGCTTCGGCCCTTCCCGAAAGAACAGGTCCACCACTTCATCGGAAATGCGGTCGCAGACCTTGTCGGGATGCCCCTCCGCCACGCTCTCGCTGGTGAACAGGTAATTGCCGCGCATGCGGGACGCCTTCTTGTCGCAATTCGCAACATGCAAAGCGCGACTTCTGACAAGGAATCCTTTGGGGGTCAACCTACCGCCAAAAGCCCTACAAAATGAAGCGGGACAGATCATGGTCCCTGGCGAGACCGTCCACCCGCTCGTGCACGTAAGCTGCGTCGATGACGATCTTTTCGCCGGCGCGATCGGTGGCCGCGAAGCTGATTTCGTCCACGATCCGCTCCATCACGGTGTGCAGGCGTCGGGCGCCGATGTTCTCCACGCTTGCGTTCACCTGCGCGGCGATGTCGGCAATGGCCGAAATTGAGTCCGGCGTGAATTCCAGCCGCACGCCCTCAGTTTCCATCAGCGCAATGTACTGCTTGATAAGGCTCGCTTCCGGCTCGGTCAGGATGCGCTGAAAATCGTCGCGGGTAAGCGCCTTCAGCTCAACCCGGATGGGCAAGCGGCCCTGCAGCTCCGGCAGCAGGTCCGATGGCTTCGCCGCATGGAAGGCGCCGGATGCGATGAACAGGATGTGGTCCGTCTTCACGCTGCCGTGTTTGGTGGCGACCGTGGTGCCTTCGATGAGCGGGAGCAAATCGCGCTGCACGCCTTCGCGCGAGACATCGCCGCCGCCGCGAAATTCGGAACGCGCGCAGATCTTGTCGATCTCATCGAGGAACACGATGCCGTTGTCCTCGACCGTCTCGATCGCCTCGCGGGTAATGGCATCGTTGTCGAGCAGCTTGTCCGCTTCTTCGGCAACGAGCGGCGAATGGGCTTCGACCACCTTGATGCGGCGTGTTTTGGCGCGCCCGCCGAATGCCTTGCCGAAGATGTCCCCGAGGCTGACCATGCTGATCTGGGCATTGGGCATGCCGGGAATTTCGATGGACGGCATGCCACCGGACTCGCGCATCTCAAGCTCGACGTCCTTGTCGTTCAGCTCGCCCGCGCGAAGCATCCGGCGGAACGACTCTCGCGTCCCAGCGCTCGATTTGTCACCCACCAAGGCATCGAGAATTCGTTCTTCGGCGCGCGCCTCCGCCTGCGCTTCGACATCGCGCCGCTTGCGCTCGCGCACCTGCGCAATGCCGATTTCCAGAAGATCGCGGACGATTTGCTCGACGTCGCGCCCGACATAGCCAACTTCGGTGAATTTGGTCGCTTCCACCTTCAGGAAAGGCGCCTGCGCGAGCCTTGCGAGCCTTCGCGAAATCTCCGTTTTGCCAACGCCTGTAGGCCCGATCATCAGGATGTTCTTGGGTAGCACCTCTTCACGCAGTTCGGGCGCGAGCTGCTGCCGGCGCCAGCGATTGCGCAGCGCGATGGCAACGGCGCGCTTTGCGTCGGCCTGCCCCACGATGTAGCGATCAAGCTCGGAAACGATTTCCCGCGGCGTAAAGAAGGAGCTCATGGCGCGCTATATGGCGACTTGGGCACCACTTCACAATGCGGATTGATGTCGGTCCTGCTGAAATCCCACCCTTGTAACACAATGGCTCATGCAGCTCTTCGCCAGCGCATAGGCGAAGCAGTCGCCGGGATTCAATTTTGCGGGATGCATCAATTAAGCCGCGCTGTCGAGGCTTTCGATCACGATGTTCGCGTTGGTATAGACGCAAATGTCGGCGGCGATCATCAGGGCGCGCCGTGCGATCTCCTCGGCCGACAGGTCGAAGTCCAGCAGCGCGCGCGCCGCGGCCAACGCGTAGTTCCCGCCGGAGCCGATGCCGATCAACCCGTTTTCCGGCTCCACCACATCGCCGGTGCCCGAGAGCACCAGAGAGGCCCGGGTATCCGCCACCGCCATCAGCGCCTGCAGCTGGCGCAAATATTTGTCGAGCCGCCAATCCTTCGCCAACTCCACGCACGCGCGTGCAAGATTGCCGGGGTGTTGCTCGATCTTGGCCTCAAGCCGCTCGAACAGCGCAAAGGCATCGGCGGTGGCGCCGGCAAACCCCGCGATCACCTCGCCTTTGCCGAGGCGTCGAACTTTCCGCGCGTTCGCCTTCATCACCGTCTGCCCCATGGTGACCTGGCCATCGCCGGCAATCACCACCTTGCCGCCCTTGCGAACCGACAGAATGGTGGTGGAGCGCCAGCGTTCGCCTTTGTATTTGGAATTCATCCTGTCAAATCCGCTCATGGGTTCCGCAGATAGGCGCGCGCTCCCCGGCGCGCAATCGCCAGAAGGTGACGGGAGCGTCATTTTTCTTGACTCTGCACTGTGCCATGTCCACACTGGCATCAGCCAGCGCGGGAGAACAGCATGGCGCAGATCACCAAAGATAGTGCCTACGACGCGGCCGATCCGCGAGATTTTCCGGCCATGCTGGAGGTGGAGCGATACGGCCGCCGGTCCACCGCGTTCGACAAGATCATTTCCGCCACCCACGACCATTTCTGGGATCCGCTCGATCGCAAGTACATCGACTTCGGCGAGCCGTTCGACATGCAGTCAGAAACGGTGCTGCCGGAAGATTTCTTCGTCATCTTCCGCACCCGCATCGGCGATGCCATGTCGCGCGAGCAGAAGATCAGGTTCGCGTCGCAATCGGCGCGCTGGCAGATTTCGTCCATCCTCCACGGCGAGCAGGGCGCCCTCGCGCTGTCCGCATCTCTCTGCCATATCCTGAAAGACCCAGGCGCGCAGGAATATGCGGCCAACCAGACGCGCGAGGAGGCCCGCCACGTCACGGCGTTTAGCAAATACATTCAGGCGCGCTGGGGCACGCCGCTGCCCTGCGGCGCCACGTTGCAGAATCTGCTGAGCGAAGTCGTCTATGCGCCCGAGGTGTACAAGAAGATCGTCGGCATGCAGATGCTGGTCGAAGGGCTTGCGATGGGCGCCTTCGCCACGCTCTACCAGAAATCCAACGATCCGCTGCTGGTGAAGCTCTGCCAGCTGGTGATGACCGACGAAGCCTTCCACCACAAATTCGG
>DIZC01000113.1 GCA_002429315.1 Alphaproteobacteria bacterium UBA6038 | reverse complement strand
GAGATCGGGGTGGAGACCGGCGGCTCCAACGTGCAGTTCGCGGTGAACCCGGCGGACGGCCGCATGGTCATCATCGAGATGAATCCGCGCGTGTCGCGCTCGTCCGCGCTCGCGTCGAAAGCCACCGGATTTCCGATTGCAAAGATCGCGGCGAAGCTGGCGGTCGGCTACACGCTCGATGAATTGCAGAACGACATCACCAAGGTCACGCCGGCGAGCTTCGAACCAACCATCGACTACGTGGTGACGAAGATCCCGCGCTTTGCCTTCGAAAAATTCCCCGGCGCGGAGCCAGTTCTCACAACCTCGATGAAATCGGTAGGCGAAGCCATGGCCATCGGCCGTACCTTTGCGGAATCGGTGCAGAAGGCGCTGCGCTCGCTGGAAACCGGCCTCACCGGATTCGACGAAATTGCGCTACCCGACGATCCCAACGGCATTCGCGCCGAACTCGCCAAAACTTCGCCGGATCGGTTGCGCGTGGTGGCGCAGGCGATGCGCGCGAGCTTTCCGATCGAAGATATCGCCGCGATCACCAAATACGATCCGTGGTTCCTCGGCGAGATCGAGGCGCTCCTGCACACCGAGCGCGACGTCGCGGCGAACGGTCTGCCGGACAACACGGAAGACCTGCGCCGGCTAAAGTCGATGGGCTTCTCGGATGCGCGGCTGGCAACACTCACCGCCCAAACCGAGAAAGAGGTGCGCGCACTGCGCAACCGGCTGAACGTGCATCCGGTGTTCAAGCGCATCGACACCTGCGCCGCGGAATTCGCCGCGCGGACGCCCTATATGTATTCGTCCTACGAAGCGCCCATCGCCGGCGAGCCGGAATGTGAAAGCCGCCCGACGAGTGCCAAGAAAATCATTATTCTTGGCGGCGGCCCCAACCGCATCGGCCAGGGGATCGAATTCGACTATTGCTGCTGCCACGCCGCCTTTGCGCTGTCGGCGCAGGGCTTCGAAACCATCATGGTCAACTGCAACCCGGAAACGGTTTCCACCGACTACGACACATCCGACCGGCTCTATTTCGAACCGCTCACCGCCGAAGACGTGCTCGAAATCGTGCGTAAGGAACAATCCAAAGGTATGCTGGCCGGCGTCATCGTGCAGTTCGGCGGTCAGACGCCGCTCAAGCTCGCCAACACGCTGGTCGAGGAGGGCGTCCCACTGCTGGGCACAAGCGCCGACGCCATCGACCTCGCGGAAGACCGCCGGCGCTTCCAGATCCTGTTGCAGAAACTCGATCTCAAGCAGCCGCGCAACGCGACTGCGATGACGGCCGAGGAAGCGCTTGCCGCCGCGCGCGACATCGGCTTCCCCATCATCCTGCGACCCTCCTACGTACTCGGCGGCCGCGGCATGGTGATCGTACCGGACGAACCCACGCTGAAGACCACCGTGCAATCCGGCGACGTGTTCCGTATCTCCGGCGAAAACCCGGTTCTGATCGACGCCTTCCTGAACAATGCCATCGAAGTCGATGTCGATGCGATCTGCGACTGGAGCGGGGACGTGTTCATTGCCGGCATCATGGAGCACATCGAGGAAGCCGGGGTCCATTCGGGCGACTCCGCCTGTTCCATCCCGCCGCATTCGCTCTCCAAGAAGACCATCACCGAAGTCGAGCGGCAGACCATTGCGCTCGCTCGCGCGCTGGAAGTCCGTGGGCTGATGAACGTGCAGTACGCGGTGCAGAACGGCGAGCTCTACGTGCTGGAGGTAAACCCGCGCGCCAGCCGCACGGTGCCGTTCGTCGCCAAAGCGATCGGCATTCCGGTGGCCGCGATTGCCGCCCGCGTGATGGCGGGCGAGCCGCTGTCCGCCTTCGATTTGCGCCGCGCCGAGCGCCGCCATGTAGCAGTGAAGGAAGCCGTGATGCCGTTCAACCGGTTTCCAGGCGTCGATCCGGTCCTCGGTCCTGAAATGCGCTCGACCGGCGAGGTGATGGGACTGGACGACAATTTCGGCCTCGCGTTCGCCAAGAGCCAGGTGGGTGCGGGGTTGCGGCTGCCGCTCTCCGGTACCGTGTTCATCTCGGTCAAGGAGGCGGACAAGGCCGCTGCTGTCGCGCCCGCCCGCCAACTGCTGGAGATGGGCTTCGACATCATCGCCACCCGTGGTACCGCCAAATACCTGCAGGCAACCGGGCTCGAAGTCCGGGTCGTGAACAAGGTGCTGGAGGGCCGCCCGCATATCGTGGACACGCTGAAAAACGGCGCGGTCCAGCTGGTCTTCAACACCACCGAAGGCGCCCAATCGCTGGCGGACTCCTTCTCCATCCGCCGCACGGCGCTCCAGCAGAAGGTGCCCTACTACACCACCATGGCAGGAGCCGTGGCCGCCGCGGAGGCCATCGCTGCACTCCGCCAGGGCGCCTTGGATGTGCGTCCCTTGCAGGCCTACACGTAGGGCACGGAACTTTCCCCCGTTTAGCGCGTCTCTTGAAGTCGCCAACCGGCGCACCTACAGTTTCGTAGGTTCGCCTTGAAGCGACAGACGGAAAAGTCCGGGCGTAACAGGGATTTAACACGCGCAGACCACTTCGGAACCGGCTGATCCCCAGCCGGACGGAGTGTTTTTGCCGCGAACGGGACGTGACATGGAACGCATACCGATGACCGCGGACGGCTACAAAGCCCTCGAGGACGAGATCAATCACCTGAAGGTGGTGGAGCGGCCGGGCGTGATCCGCATGATCGAGGAAGCGCGCGCCCACGGCGACCTTTCCGAGAACGCCGAATACCACGCGGCCAAGGAGCGGCAGGCCTTTATCGAAGGCCGCGTGGTGGAGCTCGAAGACAAGCTATCGCGCGCCGACATCATCGACATCTCAAAGCTCTCCGGCAGCACGGTGAAATTCGGCGCGACCGTGACACTGATCGACGAAGACACCGACTCCAAAGTCAAATACCAGCTGGTGGGCGATCTCGAAGCCAACGCCAAGAAGGGCCGCATCTCGATCTCGTCGCCGATTGCACGCGCGCTGATCGGCAAGAGCAAGGGCGACACCGTGGAAGTCACTGCCCCAGGCGGCGCAAGATCCTATGAAATTCTCAAGGTAGAATTCCGATAGAGGTCTTCACGGCCAGCTGTTCCAGTTCGTGCTGCTCCGCGATGCGTCGCTCTTCGGTGAGCGACGCCAGCCAGTCCATCAGTGCGAACATCACCCCGGACGCAAGAAACGTCAGGTGCAGCATCACAAGCCAGAAGAGCTTGCGCTCATTGAGCGGCGTGTAAGGTTCGGTGAGGCTGACGAAGGCGCGCAAGAGTGAGATGGCAGAAATCGCCACCATCGATCCGATCAGCTTCATCTTTAGGCCGGAGAAATCCAGCATTCCCATCCAGGATGGCCGATCCTGGCTGCCGACGGCCGCGCTGATTTTCGAGACGAAGTTTTCGTAACCGGAAAAGATCACGATCAGAACCAGGTTTCCGGCCAGCGACAAATCGATGAGCGTGAGCGCCGACAGGATCATCTCTTCGGAATCGAGGTGCATCACCTGGGGAATGGATGCCAGGAGATCCCGCACGAACACCACCAGAAGCATCGCCAATGCGACGACGAGCCCGACATAGAACGGCGCCAGGAGCCAACGCGATCCGAAGAGACCTGCTTCGAGATATTTTTCAAGCCAATTTCGCGGCGGCATGCGCTTCCCTTTCCGGTCCAAGCGTAGCCAGACACTTGCCGATGATTCGCCGCGACTTTCAATCACGGTGCCGTTTGGCCCGCGATGCGCGATCAGTACGGCGCCGTCCCTCGTCACGATGTGATCGCAACTTTTGCCACCCCGCCGCTTCTTCCGCTTCAGCATCTCAGTTCGGGCCGATGGCCGTCACCCGCATGCCCTGCGAGCGTCCCGGGCCCACAGCCCAGATCAAGAACAGGGCCGCCGGGAGACAGCCCCACCAGCTCAATGACCTTGTCGATGAGAGGCTTGGGATAGCCCAGCCGATAGCGCGCATAGTAAGGGGCGGCCGTGCGAAAGCGGCGCGGCTCGTGGCTTTCGGAAGCAGCGGGCATGGCGGCTGTGTTTCGGGCGTGGCGGGGACTATATTAGCGACCAGAACCCGGGCTGGAAGCACCGATGCCGATCATCGCGCTCGTCGACGACGACAGAAACATCCTGACCTCCGTCAGCATGCTGCTGGAGCAGGAGGGCTATCACGTCCGTACCTATTCCGACGGCGCCTCCGCGCTCAGCGCGCTCTCGGCGACGCCGCCAGATCTTGCCATTCTCGACATCAAGATGCCCCGGATGGACGGTCTCGAGCTGCTGCGGCGGCTGCGCCAGGCCAACGACATGCCGGTGATTTTCCTCACCTCCAAAGACGAAGAAATCGATGAGTTGATGGGCCTGAACGCCGGTGCCGACGATTACATTCGCAAGCCCTTCTCGCACCGGCTGCTGCTTGAGCGCGTCAAGGCGGTCCTACGCCGGAAAGGCGATCACACGGAAAGTGGCGCCGCGGCAGAGCCCAAGCGCGAAGCCTTGGTACGCGGAGAGCTGGTGCTCGATCCGCAGCGGCATGAATGCACGTGGCAAGGCAAGCCGGTCCGGTTGACCGTGACCGAGTTCCTCATTCTCCAGTGCCTGGCGCAGCGTCCGGGGTTCGTGAAAAGCCGGGACAATCTGATGGACGCGGCGTACGACGACCAAGTCTATGTCGATATACACATCT
>DIZC01000026.1 GCA_002429315.1 Alphaproteobacteria bacterium UBA6038 | reverse complement strand
ATTTACAACACCCGCAGGCTCCACTCTGCGGTTGGCTATCTCAGCCCCGCGCAATATGAGGATCAACACGCCCGGCCAGCTGTCAAATCCTCCGCCTGAAACTGTCCACCATCAGGGGCGCACTCCATTTTGCAGTTGCAAGAAGACCAGGTTGGACTCCGAACCAAAAAACCCATAAACTCGCTCGTGGGGTGAGAGGAGTAACGACAAAATGAGGGTAGGGACGAGTCGCGCGCTTAACCACGCGTCTACGATGGGCATTGCCGTCGCGATGGTGTGTTTCTTGTTTGCTACGGGGCCAGCTTTCGCGCGAGGTGCCTGGGTTGTAAACTCGAAGTTCATAGAAGCGCAAAACGCCTACCAGCGACTACCTCCTGCTGCGATCGATTCCGAACTTGCGAGCACTTGGAGTGGGCTAGTTGCCCGCCAACACGATCTAATGAGTACCGCCTGCAATCAGATCGATCCCACCTGTGATCAGGCCGACGCCGCTGTTCGCGACTACAACGCTCAGTGTCACGGAACGGTATCGCCTGACGTGTATCAATCCTGCATTTCGCAGAAGCCAGCGGTCGACTCTGCAGTTAATGCCTGTCGCGCAGTAGTAGGTCCTTACAGTGCTGCGGTTAACAGCTGGGTGGCAGACCTAAATTCGTTTGTCTCTGCAATTCAAGCCAAGGCGATCGCGAATTGCAGTAAGCGCGCAGGTTTGGTGTCGCAGTGGAACAATGACAAGGAAAGTGTATCTGTCGACCAGCAGGTGATTGGCAACCTCAACAGAGCAATTAGGCAGCATGTGTCGGACCTTGAGACCGTAGGCGTCAATCTTACCGAGTTCCACGATTACCTAGATAAGTTCGGTGAAGCAGTGGAAAGCCTCGAAAGTCACGGTATTGCAAAAGATCTGGCGGACGTCTCTGAAGAGAAACTCCTATAATACAAAATTATTGCAAGAGGCGTGGAGGCCTGGGCTAGTAATATCGTGAACCTCTACGCAAACCGCGCGATCAATAGCAAGACAGAAGCAGCGGTTGCTCTGCTCCAGACTTTGAAAGGGAGGGCCAGCCAGCTGCAAGCTGATGTGACGCGACTGGAACAACTGAAACAAGAATTGAAAAAAACGGGGGCGTGTGATTCCACGAACTTGATCGGGCGATGATCCAGAAGGAATCTCGTGGAGCCGCTTATTCTGGGCCTAGGGCACCACAGACGCGTCAAGCTCTGGGCGAAAGGTCGATTTCTCCCCGTGGTTGGCGTAAGCCGAAATCGCGGAACTAGCCGGTGCGACGCACTCCCGTGCCCATAACCTGGAGGCCACAATGAACAAGACAACTTGGCTGCCCATTGTCACCGCAATTTTGTCGATCCTGATTCTGTTCGGTGACTTCAATGCGCGTGCTTCGGAGATCCCGCCGCAACTAGTCAAATTCAGGACCGAACGCACCCGCATTGCGGCGGGTTTGGCGGCTCCGATCGCGATCTGCGTAACGCATCATGATACGATCAATCCTGCATTTCACGGTTGCATGGACTGGCATTCTGCCGTGCATGGGGTCTGGGCGCTGACGGCATATTCCTGGGCCACACATGACAAACGTTACGGAGCGTTGGTCGAATCCTTTCTCACTCCCGAGCTGCTCGCCAAAGAACGAAAACATCTCACGGACGACCCCTACTTCGAGATGCCTTACGGAAGATCGTGGTTCCTGCGATTGGCCACCGATCATCGAAAAATCGCCCGAAATCAAGCTCTCGACGATATGGCTGACGATGTGGCCGTAAGCCTCGTCAAATACTATTCGAACGTGCGTCCCGATCCGGGGTCGATCGCCTACAATAGCGCGACGTGGGCTCTCATAAATCTTTATGACTACGGCAAATCACGCAACGATGCGAAGTTGATGCTCTTCGTGACCAATGTCGTGAAGCGCTATTATCTGCAAGTTGGCGCCTGCCCGGTTCAGGAGCGGGAGGCCGATACCGGCGAGTTCATGGCGCTCTGCACGAATTGGGCGTGGCTGGTGAGCGACATTCTTCCCCGCAATGAATATGTGGCATGGGTTGCTCAGTTCATGCCGGCCGACCATCTCGTTGAGCCGATCGCAGAAGCATCGTCGATCCATCAGAATGGCCTGAACTTCAGCCGCTCCTGGGGCCTCTGGAATGTCTACTGGCAAACGGACGACAGCAGGTACCTGGAATCCTACCTGCAGCACGTTCGCCAGACATATTCGCACCCGAAGTCGTGGAACGGCGGCTACGAGACCGTCGCTCACTGGGTGCCGCAGTTCGGCATGTTGGCGCTAATGGTCAGCTACTACGACTGGCCGTAAATGACCTTGCCGCCCGGTGAACTTGCGGTCGCCGGAGTAGACCTCCATAAGTACCATGTCTGAGTGCACTTTGCGGGTCTGTTAAGTTGTTCGTGCGGTTAGAGTCGTCTGACGGCACCGTCAGATAAAAAATAAGGTTTGCACTTTTACCGCATCTCATCTAAAGAAAATTGTGATGCAGACTATACTACGATGTCAAATGAATGGGTGGCTGTTCCTCGGTCTTGCCGTATTCCTGTTCGCGACCCTGTTAAATTGCAATATCGCCTTAGCAGCGTGCGGGAAAGCTGCGGTGGTCAATCCGAAATTCCTGGAGGCGCAGGCCCTCTACAATCAGATTCCGCGCGACCAGATCGACAACGGCCTGGCACAGCAATGGAACGACCTCGCGCAGAGACAGCAGCAGCTCATGTCGCAGGCCGCGCAGGTTGATGCTGCCTGCCCGCAGATCGATTCCCAAAGAAACGCACTTGAATCACAAGTGAATGCCTATAACAGTCAATGCAACGGTACTGTGCCGCAGAATGTTTACGATGCGTGCATGGCGATGAAACCGGACATCCTGAACGCACAACAGCAATATCAGTCCAACGCCAACGCCTTCAACGCGATGTTGAATCCGTATAACGCCAGCGTCAATTCCTGGCTCGCCGATCTCGACCGTTTCATAGCGGCCGCAAAGGAGAAAACGGGAACAGGTCCCGCTTTGGCGAAGATACGTGCGTTGGTCGCTCAGCTTCCGCCCATCCCGACGGATAATGCGCAATGACGTTGCCGGGTTCGAGCGGGACGGGGCTCGCGCCGACATTGTCGGGCAATGGAGGGAGAGGATGAGACACACATCGGCACCTTTTTTCCTTTTGATCGCGCTCGGCGCCAATGCGGGTCTTCTGTCATGGGCCATTCCCGCCGCGGCTCAGGCAATCGGACAACTTCCGACCGCGGAATGCCTCGCGTCCGCCGCGGCGGGTCTGCCCATTTCCGGGAACGATGTATTCACGCGCAATCTCAAGTCGCCAAGCGAAATCGCCAGCCAGATGCTTAAGTCGGCATTCGACGGCGCGCCCGGCGCGAGAGGTTGCTCCATCGCCACGCTCACGACGGCACAACGTTTGCGGGTGGCCCAGTCCCTGCCGCGCGTGCGTCAGGAAATCGAGCGGCAACTTCAAACCTGGACGAAGAAGAGAGATGACGCGCAGAAGACGGTCAATCAGACTGCGAAGGATTTGGACAACGCCGGAAAAAACCGCAAACAAGTGGACGTGCTGCAGCGCCAGGCCGAACAGGTCGGCGCGAGCTGTCCGGCATGCCAAAACGCCCCCGACTATAAGGCTGCGATGAACCGGTTCAGCAGCGACGGAGAAAAGTGGAATCAACGCGTCATCGACCTTTCGAATAAGAAGCACGACGGCGAGGCGGCTGTCAGCTCCGCGAATGGCGTGTGCACGCAGATGCAGGGTCTTTTGGGACAACTCTCTCAACTTGAGGCCAACCTCAACGCCGCCAAATGAGGGCGCGCCCGCAGAAGAGCTTCCCTGCGACAAGCCCACCAAACCTGCCCGCATCGGTAGGATCGGCGACGCCAGTCCATATCCATGTCCGAACACTCGGGATCGTCGTTCTGGTGCTCTCGCCGGTTCTCGGCATGACGGCGGCATTGGCGGCCGACGACCTCACCCGTTCGATAGCTTTCCCCGATGACCACCGTCCCGATGCGGATCTGAAGACGCTTGGTCCGGCCGTGCTTGAGGCCTATCAGGCAAGGCTGGATGCCAAGGTGGCGCGCACACAAAACGCGCTTCGGCGAAACAATCGGGAATGGGAAGTGACCCGCAGCGATCTTGAGGCGTGGGTCGACGAAAGCGAACATGCACAACACGGCGCGATTGAGAGCGTCGTGTCGTTGGCCCTGGGAACGCTTGCCGGCAACGAGGCGGACGCCGCGGAGCGCGACCATCTGCTGAGCGGCGCGTATATGGATCGCTTCCAGGCGTCCCTGGTGCGGGCCGACCGGCGCCTCGACGAAGCCGCCACCCAAGGCGTCGTTCCGCAAGAGGTGTTTGCGCGCTTCGACGACGAACTGCGGCAGTCGCAACAGCACGTCCGGCGCGCCATCGGATTTGTCGAGGACGCCGCGCGGCACGACGAGATGGAAGCCGGCTTGGAGAAGCTGCACGGCGCGGTCGAACTCGAGGGCGCTATCGAGGAGCGATCCGCGAAACACCGATTGCTCGGCGTCGCAAAAGCCGCCACCGACGAGGTCGCAGTCGTCTTGAACGAGAGTGGCTCTGTCGGTACCGCCGGCCTGCTTTATGTGAGGCTGGCGTCATTCGGCACCGAATACGCCTATTCCGCGGCGCGCTTCTGGGTCGCTTGGCGGGAAACCGATCGGCTGCTCGCTCTCATCGAAGGCGGAGCTGGAAAGAACGGCCCGGCAATTTCCTTGAACGATCGCGTGCGCCGGCTCGACGAAGTACTCAAGGCGGCGGTGCGGGAGCGCGAGGCGGTCAAGCAGGCGCTGCCCTGCGCCCGCGCAAAGGAACGTCTGGCAACACTCGATGCCGCTCTCCCCGCCATCCGCGCGGCGTTCGCCGATGCCGAAGCCCGCATCGTCGGCGATCCGTCATGCGCGGCGTGCCAGGGGCAGCTGGAAACGGTTCGCAGCCGCGTTGCGCAACTCGAAAAAATGCACGTAGAGCAACAATCACTCGTGTCAGACGTCTGCCGTAGCTGAGACGGCGCAGTTTTTGCCGCGCACAACCCCGCCGCGCACAGCGTGGCCCACCCGTCCGCGATTGGAGAGGCGCTACCTGTTCGCGTGAAGGTATCGCAGCAACGTACGGCCGACGACTTGCAGACTTTTCGACGAGCACTTGCCGATCGTGTCCTGTGTCGTATTGAACCAAGGGGCATAGTCGAAATCGATGACGAGAAAGCTGGGCACGCCTGCGGCGATCAGCGCGGTGTGGTCATCGCTGATCGGATATTGCTTTGGATCAGAGACAAACACTGTGGGCGCGACTTGCTCCCCTATTTGCCAAAACTTCTGCACTTCGGCGTGGGCGGATTCCAAGGATGAGGGCTCTGGGTGAAGGCGGAGATTCTTGAAGCACACCATGTCGAATATGGCGCCGCTCTGCGGCAGTCGAGCCGGATACAGATCGCGAAGATGACTTGCGAAATAGGGCGATCCGACCGCCGCCCAGTTTGGATCGCCGGCCCCGAGAGACCTTATCCCTTCCTCTCCGTCGAAAAACACAAAGTCGACCCCGACTTGCAACGAGGGCTTCCTGCCCAGCGCGCGAACGGTCTCAAGCAGGAGTGCGACGCCCGATGCCGAATTGTTCGCGCCGGGCATCGGCGCCGTCGGATCTTTCTGGTCAGCATAGGCGGTCACAATGCTGTCGTAGTGCGTGCCAACGATGACGCGGTTCGGATTGGCCGGATCGAGGCGCGCAACGATATTGGTCATCGCAAAACGTCGGGCATCGTCGCCAACGGCCTGCCACTGTTGAAACTCGATCTTCGTGTTTTTCGCAGCCAGGAGCTGCTGCTCGATGTAATGAACCGTTTGCGCGTGCCCCCGGCGCCCCATCGAACGCGGTGTAAACAGGAGCAACTGCTGTATGTCGTTCATCGCCCTTCCGGCTTTCCATGAGCCTTCGTCCGGCGAAGAAGCGAGCGGGCTCGTCTGGACGCCTGTTGGTGCCGCGAGCGCATCGACGCGACCGCAAGACAGAACAATAACTGCCGCCGTCCAGGACAAAGCTTTGAACGCACGCGGTTTCATGGCGTCCTCTGGCGAATGACGAACAGGCTAAGGCTGCAAAGTGCCAACATAGCTGCGAACAAATATGTGATCTCGCGGGAGCCGATAGTGGGGATCAGGACAAATGTCGTGAGCAACGTGCCGATGATGTTTCCAAACGTTGAGATTCCATAGACAAAGCCGGCGACGCTCCCCGACTGATGGGTCGATTTGATGAGCAGCCTGATCGCGACGGGCGACAACATCCCCAGAAGCGAAACGGGAACGAGAATGATCGCTGCAGCTGCCAGCAATATTCCGCTTGGCCCATCGCCTATTGTTTCCAGCGTCCGGATCATCAGAACGTCCGCCGTGGCCGGTACGCCCGCGAGATAGATTGCCGCCAGCAACACGGCTCCGGCAATCATCCGCGTCGATGGAGCCCTATCCACCATCCTGCCACCGACGAAATAACCAAGAGTCAGGGCGAGCAAGACCATCGAGATCAGGCTTGCCCATGTTCCAATTCCGCCACCGAAATAAGGATAAAGGTACCTGCTCCCGATCATCTCGAAGCCCATCAGTACGCCCCCCACCACAAATATGTTGGCGTAGACGACGGCCAGGACGCTTCGTGTTATTGTTTGTTCGGCCATTTCCGATTGTGTCGTTCGATCGCGTGCAATGCTTCGACCGGGGCGAAATCGTCGGTCAAAACCTGGGCGTGAGGGTCGATAACGGTCGTGCCCGGGGGGTAAAGCTGGCGTGCCTTCAACAATTCGCTCAGATTGTAGCGCATGTGAAACTGGGCTTGACGCTGCGCCGCTACCCGAATGAGATCATCCCTCGATCGCCGGTGTCCGGCGTACGCAACCGTGACAATATTCCCGTCGGCAGGGTAGAACTCAACCTGAGGAAATGCTGAATGAATCGTCTTGACCGCCGAATCAAACAGCATCGTGTCCGGCGCGACGTTTTGTACAACAATACCACCTGGGCTGAGGTGCTCGGCGACGATCTGGTAAAACTCCTTCGTCAAAAGATGGAAAGGGACAAAAGGGCCGCGATACGCATCGATCATGATCACATCGTAGTGCATTTTCGTTCCGGTCAGGAATATTCGCCCGTCTTTGTTGGCGACGGTAAAATTGGGCTCGTCGCGAATTCCAAAATATTTGCGCGCCATCTGAATGATCTCGGCATCGAGCTCCACCGAGGTGACCGCGACTTTTGGAAGCGCCCGGTGAAGATACCAGGATGTCCTTCCACCGCCAAAGCCGATCTCAAGAATGGAGTTGATTTTTTCCGGGTAGATGAGTCCGGCCGTCATGTAGCGAGTATAAACAAGCGGCAGTTCGCCTTCGTCCCGGGTATTGTAAGTGCTCTCAGTATAGATCGTATTGTTGTACCCAAACGTGAGGCTGACGTAGGAGCCTTGCTTGTAGACATAGATGTTGTTGTACAGCGACTCCTTGGAATCGATCAGTTGACCATTGTTCAAAAGGCCCGCAAGTGCCGCTTGCGACGAAAGCGTGATGCCTGCGATCGCGGAGAATATGCTCAATAATGCGATGCGATGCGCGCCTCTGAACAACACAACCCTCTAGGGTGATAAGCGGTCTTGATCGTCGGCGAACGATAGGATGCGCGAACCGGCCTGGCAAGGCAGAATCCCAGTCAATGTATTCTGGGATATTTACTCATGTGATCTGATCCCTGAAACCTGGATCGTTTTTAGCTAGAGTTTTTCCGCTTGAAATCCCTGGCTGGGAGGAGCGGAAGGCGATGAAGGCATCGAAGTTCACGGACGCGCAGAAGGCGTTCATTTTGAAGCAGGGTGCGGATGGGATGCCGGTGGCAGATATCTGCCGCAAGGCCGGGATCAGCCAGGCGACCTATTTCAATTGGAAGCGGAGGTATGATGGGCTGCTGCCGACGGAGATGCGGCGATTGAAGCAGTTCGAAGACGAGGCCACGAAGTTGCGGAAGATTGTCGCGGACCTCAGTCTCGACAAGGAGATGTTGCAGGACGCCCTCCGCCGAAAACTTTGAAGCCTGTCCGGAAGCGCAAGCTGGTTGACGAGATGCGTGGGGAATGGGGCGTATCGATTCGCAGGGCCTGTGGCGTGTTCCTGATCGATACCTCGACCTACCACTACAAGTCCCGTCGCGCCGGACAGGCAGACCTCGAACATCGGATCAGGGAGATTTGTCAAACGCGGGTGCGTTACGGCTATCGACGTGTTCACGTCCTTCTGCGGCGGGAGGGGCAACTCATCAATCTGAAGAAGACGCGACGCATCTGTCGCGAGTTGGGCCTGCAATTGCGGAACAAAACGCCCAAGCGCAGAGTCAAGGCGAAGCTGCGCGACGATCGAAAGGCCGCGACGGCGCCGAACGAGACCTGGGCCATGGACTTTGTGCATGATCAGCTGGCAATGGGCCACAAGATCCGCGTGCTCACCGTGGTGGATACGTTCACGCGCTATGTGCCTGTGCTCGATCCGCGGTTCAGCTATCGCGGTGAAGACGTGGTCCGGACGCTGGAGCGGGTCTGTAAGAAAGCCGGTTACCCCGGCACGATCCGTGTCGATCAGGGATCCGAGTTCATCTCCCGCGATCTCGACCTATGGGCGTACACCAATGGTGTTACGCTTGACTTCTCAAGACCCGGAAAGCCCACCGACAACGCGTTCATCGAGGCCTTCAACGGACGCTTCCGCGCGGAGTGCTTGAATGCGCATTGGTTCATGAGCCTTGAAGACGCGCGGGAAAAAATGGAGGATTGGCGCAGATACTACAACGAGGTGCGTCCGCATGGCGCAATCGGGCAGAAAGCCCCGATCACATTGCTGAATCACGATGGCGCATCCAGCCCGCCATCGTGACAAAGCCGGAAAACTCTACTCTCCAGCGATCCAAAGTTTGGGACCAGAGCAATCCACGTTCGGGCTCTAACTTCGCTTGGATGAAAGAAGGGGCTCAGGTCACCGAACTGTTGCTGCGCTCGTCCGAGTTGCTATAATCAAACTTACGCTGCAACGATTGATCGAGCCAACACCTTAGCTCGCGAATCTCACTTTCTTAGATCGACCCTAAGGGTTGTATCTTCCTCATATGGGAGGGACGTATGAGTTGGCTGAAATCAAATTGGTGGTGGATAGCAGCGGCCCTTGCCGTCATTGCGCTACTGCTCATGTTTAATCCTGCCGGATTATTTTGGTGGAATTATGTCGAATTCAACAACCTGCTTCGTGACCAATTGGGTTTCGGCGCATCTATGGCAAGAGTGGGGGCAGTTGTTCTGGGTATTGCGTTTGCGCTTACCCTGCCAATTGCCGGACGGTGGATTCTATTTGGGCGACGCCGGATTGAAGCGATTGCCGCAGCTATCTTCGTGCTCGCTACTCCACCCCTTCTCCACGCATTGTTCGAGACGAATTTCAATCAGAGCGACCAGAATCCACAAGTTTGCTACGTGTGGCATCAAGATGGACAGCTCGTGCGTTCCGAGACACTTTCCGGCAAGTGCGGAGTCGATCCGGATACAGGTCAAATAAGAAGACTGCTCACACCTGAGGTTGCCAGGATTTGGGAACGTATGAAGGGAGGTATTCGCGCGAAGGCAATCGAGGGCGATCCCGCTCAAATTGAGTTCTTTGACCCGGTCACTGGCAACCCAAAGATCTGGTATGACAGGCGCCCTGCCGGCCAAATTCAACTTTACGACGCCGAAGGCTTCTCCCCTCAAGATGGCAGTCTTCTCAAACCAATAACTCGAGATATCATCGATGAGTTATTCGAGCGCAAGCGCGCAAGCGACGAAGAAGAAAAAAAACAGGCCCAAGCTGAAGCCAAAAAACAGGAGCTTGCCGCCCGGCAGGCGGCAGAAGTGGCAAGAAAGACGCAAGCCGAGAATGAGAGAGATCACGCGCGACAATCGACCACGCAGGATGGTGGAGCACTTCCGTCAGCAAATGGCGGCATGATGCAGCCGCCGCTTCAGCCATCGGAGTTTAGTTTACCGGAAAAATGGCATGGCTCGTATTTTTTCAATGACGGACGGCCGCCAGGCTCGTTTCGCATGGAAGTTCGAGTTGCAAACGGTACGTTTGAAGGGCAAACCGATAACGAGGTTATGCTGAATCAGTCGCAGCATGCGCTCGTTACCAGTGGTCGAATCTCTGGCCGCAGAGTTAGCTGGCTCAAGACCTATGATGGCAGACACGGCGCTGACAACACAGTTCAATACCAAGGAGAGCTGAACCTTAACGGCTCTGAAATTACCGGTACCTGGACCACACAAGGAATAAGCGGAACGTTTGTCATTGACGCCATAAGATAACAGGAGCACACGAAAGATATTGCGGAGGCTGCCGTGAAAGCAAAAACTCGGTTGCAGATTGTCACCGCAATTTTGTCGATGCGTAGCATCGGTGACTGGTACCAAGAAGCGGCAAATGTGGATGGCAAGTTGCGCGCGATGGCGGCGCATCGTGGTTGAGGAATGGGAAGTTTGGGGAGAGCCGTCCATCTTGGACCCGGCGGCTGGGCGATTGGTCTATGCAGAAGCGTTGTCTCTCTTAAGCCATTGCGGCCTGACCGGGGGCGATCTTTTCGCAGTCCGAGTGGCAGGCACACCGATCCAGTCGCATGGCGAGGGCAGCGCGCGCCTAAACCAAGTGCCGGTAGCGCGCATATTCGACACATTCAACATCGCAGAGCTGTCCGCGCCGCTAAGCGCTTGTGTCATGGTGACGGTGCCAGCGAACGAACTTATTCGCACGCTCACAACCGAACACGCAGAGGCGGATTGAGCTGGTCCTGGAAAATCGGACAGGGGGTTAAGGTGTATTCCACCGTGTAACGGAGGGATACGAGATGACGACGAGACGGCGGTTTACGGGTGAGTTCAAGGCCCGTGTGGCGCTGGAGGCGTTGCGGGGCGACAAGACGGTCTAGGAGATTGCCTCGAAGCACAAGGTTCATCCGAACCAGGTAAGCACCTGGAAGCGCCAGGCGATCGAAGGCCTGGGTTCTTGAATACAGTTCGAACAGAGCGGTTCAAGGATGTTCTCGATTTTGGACGGGACTTGGCAGGCCTGCGGCGAGTGGCGTGAACCGTATCGCCTGGGCGGGTTCGAGGAGCTAACCGGGCGTACGGGATTTTCTATTCTAAAGACATCGCGCAACCATTTCGCCATATTGCCGATTGGGAAAGCTACCTCTACGGCATCGCGTCCGTAGGCGGAAATGCTTGTTGCGAAAGCGGCTACCGCGATTTCGGTGGCGAGAAGCAACGACTCTGCCCACGGGATCCGGAATTTCCGTCCTTCGTTGACTATGAGCTGCGATACACCGAGGGGGCTGCGGCGTTCGCGAAGTGGTTCTGTGACGCGTTGCCCAGAACCCCGGCCGCTCGCATGGTTCCCCTTCGGCAAACATTCGTGCCAACTCAGGAGGCCGCTGCTGCCGAGATGAAGCGCGAATTCGAGCAGTCAGCCAGACCCTTCGCTTCGTCCCCTTGGCGTCGCGCCATGAAGCCGGGATACGAGTCAAAATCCGTTTCCTCGGAGGAGGGTCGGGCTGCGAAGTTCAGACTGCCACGAATTTGTCCCTCGATAATTCTTGCTCTCCATCAAACCTGTAGGCCACCAGCGGTCCGCCCCTTGCGACGCTGTAGTCAACGCAAGCGACCCGACTTGAAGCTGGTGCGATCGGCTCCGAGGGATCGAACCAGTAGTGCCCGATAAACGTGGGTCGGTCCGGTTCAGGCAATCGATCACGAGCATCAAATGGCACGTCGGGCATCGAAACGCCCTTGGGCCCGATGTAAGCGGCGCGATAGGTCGTCAGATCGGGGTTCCACCATCGCGTCCGAATTTCGTGGCGGATGTGCCCTTCTTTGTCTTCGAATGAATAGCCGTCTGGCAGTCTGACCTCGACGCCCTTCAGAATTGTCTCCAGGGCGTCATAGACCGGCGCTCCCTTTCGACTGCCGGTCTCAACGACCTCCGGCGTAAGCCGTGAGCCATCGCGCAGGCCTGGCCGCAGAACGTCCATGTGCTTGGGGCTCCAACAGGCGTGGACAACCTGAAAACTGGGCTCCTCGATCCAGAGCGGCAGCTCCAGGAACCATCGTATCCAGTCACCATGCTCGGCGCTGTCAGCCCCGATTTCAGCGAGGAAAACTTCGTGCTGGCGACGGTTCTTTTCGCCCTTGGCGCCGTGTCGCGGACGAAGGTGCAATCCTTCGTTCTCAGGGTCAGGAGTAGCCCAGGCGATCGCATTGAACTCGTGGTTGCCCATGGTCGCGCGTGCTGATCCCGCATCCAGCATTGCTCGGACCAATTTCAGTGTCCGAAGTTGATTAGGCCCGCGGTCGATGAAATCGCCAACAAAAACGGCCGACCGATTTGGATGGCGCCACGCGCCGGCGCGATGGGCATAGCCGAGTTCTCGCAAGAGAGACTCCAGGTGGTCCGCGTGGCCATGGACGTCACCGATGATGTCGTAACTCAACGCGTTGACCCTTTCGAAGCGTCTAATATAAGTGTCTGTCCGGGAACATATTGAATCGCTTGAATCGGTTGTCGTCTAATCAGTCAACACATTTGCCGGGGTGACGTGCCGCTGCTTTCAGGAATCGTGAACTCACTGAAAAGGCGTGAGATCAGCAAGTTCGTTCAAACGCTGATGCAAGAGCCGATCCCCAAGCTGGCCGACAGGCTGATTCTGCTCTACCTGTCGCGCGGCATACCCATCTTCCCAACCCCAGCCGACCTTCAGCGATTTCGTTCCATGGGCATGACTGAAGCTGACGTTGAGCCCCACTCAATCTACGTTCTTCACTATCAGAAGGGTAATGAGGTCGCGCTCATTCAGATGATGGAAGCCGCGGAACGGAAGGGAGATCGGGCGCTTTGGTCAGCCCTAAACATGCACTGCCATACAAATCTGGCGACCAGCTATGACGGTTATGACACGCTGATCAGGGCTATGTGGGACAGATTGTTGAAGGGGGCCGATGAGGTCGAAGGGACTTGGTATCGTAAGTCGCCTGACCACGCTGTTCCTGACAGCCCCGGCCTTACAGGCAGCGCATTCTTGAAGAACCCAAGAACGATCACACCGCACTTTTTGCTGCCCGATTCACCAATCTCCCGTCAGTTGGAGGAGCGGCGTAAATTGGCTCAGGCTTTTGGAATTTCGCTGCCATGAGCAACAGCTGATGAGCTGGGACGCCTGACCGCATCCTCAAGCCGGACGCCGCTCGCGTATAGGTCGTGCATGGCGCTCAGAACGCATCGAAGCCTCCCATTTTGCTTCGTCTTCGCGTGCCGCGACATCGTGAGCCTACGCCTGAAGAGATGTAAGTGGGAGTCCCCCCGCGAGCGCGTCGGCAGCGTCAAGAACAACGACGCTTCGCTCTTCGAGCGGGCGTCACCATGCGAGGACTTTAAGGGATGATTTTGAAAACGGTGCCGTAGCCGTTGCCGCCGGACCGCGTCACGCCGTAGAGGGCGCCGCCCCGGTTAAGCAGCGACCCGGACGGGAACGACCCGTCGGAGGTCGCGAATTGGTGGATCGGTTTGAAGGCAAGCGTACCCGGGTTGAACTTGAACACGACCCCGGCATTGAAATCGCCGCCCGGGGCGGTGCCGTAAAGCCAGCCGGAGGGTCCAAGCACCACGCCATAGCCTGGGTACGCACCGTCTGCCTTGGCTTTGAAGCTATAGAGTGTTGTCAGCTTGCCCGTTGCCGGATCGAGCTCGTAGATCGTGCCGTAGCCCGCGGTGGTCGGCCCGACGGCCATCGTGCCGTAAATGAAACCACCGTCGATCATCAGGTCGGCGTCCGCGTCCGACCCGTCGACTTGGTTGTCGAAGCTATGCAACGTGGCGAAGGCGTTAGTTGTGGGATTGAAGCTGAATACAGTTCCCGAGCCGATTGTGCCGCCGCTGGTTGCGGTGCCATAGAGCAGCCCGGACTTTGCGCGGACGAGCCTGGCAATCGGATTTGCTCCATCGGGGACAACCAACTCGTGCACCGTCGTAAAGGCCTTGGTCGACGGCACAAACTTGAACAAGGTGCCGCAGCCCGTCACTCCGCAATTTGCGCCCGTGCCACCCAAATACGTCGTCCCGTAGAGCGTCTTGCCGACGAGCAGAAGTGCGCCCTCGGGCATGTACCCGTCGGCCAGTCCGGTGAAGGTGTGAAGCGTTGTCAGCTTTTTGGACGCCACGTTCAGTCGGAAGACCGTGCCGCAGCCTTGACTGCAATTGACCGTCGAGCCGCCAGTTGCCGCGACGCCGTAGAGGTTGCCTTTTGCGTCAAGCGTTATTCCTGTTTGCGGATGGCCGCCGTCGGCCCCATTGGTGAAGGAATATAAGGTGGTCAGAGCGCGGCTTACCGGGTCCAGGCTGTAAACGGTCCCGCCCGAAAAAGCGCCGCCGACTGCCGTCACGCCGTATAGAATGCCGGCGCTGTCCATCGCGAGCTTGCCGTCGGGGTTCGCCCCGTCGGAGCCGTTGCCGAAAGAGTGTAGCGTCTGGAATGTGGCGGCATCGGCGGACGAAGCGACGATGCCCACACTCACCCAGAGTCCTAAAACTGCCGACAATAGTGCGCGCAAGATGTGAGCCCCCGGTACGGCGAATGGCATCAAGCCAAGATTCGACCGATGGGCATCCTACCAAGGCTCCAAGGGGAAGGACACGGCCCCAAGCTGTAAAATCGCTTGCAATATTGGACGCGAAATTGGAGTGCGCCCCTGGGGCCGGACGGATTGAGGATCGGGAATTAACAGGATCTGCTGGGCTTTCGAAGGATGAAAGCCATGACCAAGCACCGTTCCCACAGCGTCGAATTCAAGCGTCAGGTGGCGCAGGAGTTCATGGCCGGGGAGACGCTGCATGCCCTCTCCCAGCGGCATGATATCTCGCGCCAGTTGATCCGCATCTGGGTCCAGAAATACGAGACGGGTGCCTTCGATGACGATGCGCGCGCCGCTGATATGATCCAGGAATACGAAGCCAAGATCATTGCATTGGAGCGCATGGTTGGGCGCCAGGCCGTGGAGATCGAGTTCCTAAAGGGGGCTCTGAAAAACACACCACGGCCGAGAAGCGCGACTACATCCATCATCACCGGCCCCGCCGCCTCTCCATCGCAGAAGGATGCCGGCTAATGGGCATCGCGCGTTCCACGTTCTACGATCTGCCAGGAAGCCTTACTGATGAGGCTGTGATCGTCGCAGAGATGAAAGCGATCTGTGATGTGTTCGAAGCCTACGGTTACCGGCGCGTGGGCGCCGAACTGAGGCATCGCGGCTTCGTCGTCAACGGAAAGAAGGTCCGCCGACTGATGCGCGAGCACGACCTCAACCCC
>DIZC01000046.1 GCA_002429315.1 Alphaproteobacteria bacterium UBA6038 | reverse complement strand
AGAAAACCCGAGTCACGCTCTAATGTCGGACCGGGATTCATTGACTATCTCGCCAAATTCGCGGCTTGGGCCTTCAGCCTAGGTTTCCATCGCTTCATTTATTGGACCATGCAGATTTTCGGCTGGATATTCATCTCGGCCTTCATCGCCGGCATGAGTGGTCTTATGAAGAAGGAGTAGAGCTAACCCGGTCTTGCGTCGGTCGGAAAGGCGGAAAAGCAGTGGCAGGCTAAGCTCACTGCGCGACCGGATAATTCGGACTTTCGCGCGTCACCACCACGTCGTGCACATGGCTTTCGCGCATGCCGGCGCCGGTGATGCGGATGAATTTCGCTTTCGAATGCATCTCGGCAATCGAACGGCAGCCGGTGTAGCCCATCGCGGCGCGCAGGCCGCCCACGATCTGGTGCACCACATTGGCCACCGGTCCTTTGAACGGCACCTGTCCTTCCACGCCTTCGGGCACCAGTTTCAGTGCGTCGCGCACTTCGGCCTGGAAGTAGCGGTCGGCGCTGCCGCGCGCCATGGCGCCTACCGATCCCATGCCGCGATAGCCTTTGTACGAACGCCCCTGATAGAGAAACACTTCGCCCGGCGATTCTTCGGTGCCGGCGAGCAGCGATCCCACCATCGCCACATGCGCGCCAGCGGCAATCGCCTTGGCGAGATCGCCGGAATAGCGGATGCCGCCATCGGCGATCACTGGTACGCCCTGCTTCGACGCGGCTTCCACCGCATCCATCACCGCGGTGAGCTGCGGCACGCCCACGCCCGCCACAACGCGCGTGGTGCAGATGGAGCCCGGGCCGATGCCAACCTTCACGCAATCCGCGCCCGCATCGATCAGCGCCTTGGCACCTTCGCCTGTCGCCACGTTGCCCGCGGCAACTTGCGTGTAGTTCGACTCCTTCTTGATGCGATTGACCGTGGTTAGCACGTTCTCGTGGTGCCCGTGGGCGGTGTCGACCACGATGACGTCGCATTCCGCTTCGATCAGCTTCAGCGCACGCTTAAGGCCATCCTCGCCCACGCTGGTGGCGGCGGCCACGCGCAGGCGCCCACGCTCGTCCTTGCAGGCGTTGGGAAATTTCTGCGCCTTCTCGATATCCTTCACCGTGATGAGCCCGACGCAGCGGTAGGTCTCATCCACCACCAAGATTTTTTCGATGCGGTGCTGATGCAGCAGCCGCTTGGCTTCATCGGCGCGCACCCCTTCGCGCACGGTGACCAGCTTATCCTTCGTCATCAGTTCATGCACGGGCTGGCGGGTGTCGGTGGCAAAGCGCACGTCACGGTTCGTCAGGATCCCGACCAGCTTGCCCGCGCCCTTGGCGTTCGGATTCTCCACCACCGGAATGCCGGAGATGCTGTAGCGCGCCATCAGCTCCAGCGCGTCAGCGAGCGAGGCGTCCGGGCCGATGGTGACCGGGTTCACCACCATGCCGCTTTCGAATTTCTTCACTCGGCGCACCTGCTCGGCCTGCTCCTCGATGGAGAGGTTGCGGTGGATCACGCCCATGCCGCCCGCCTGCGCCATGGCGATGGCGAGACCGGCTTCCGTCACAGTGTCCATGGCGGCGGAGATGAGCGGGATGCCGAGCTCGACCGTCTTGGTGAGCCTGGTTCGCGTGTCGACCTGGGAGGGAAGAACTTCGGACGCGGCCGGCACCAGCAGCACATCGTCGAAGGTGAGCGCTTCGCGGATGGGAGAGGAGGGTTCCATGGCGGGCCATATCAGCGTTGCGCCGATTCTGCAAGGGAGCTGCCACAGTTGGCCGCTCGTGCGGACCGCTCCCGGGATCCGGGCCGCACCGGGATCACTCGAGTGGCTTCAATTCCGTGGCGGCTGGTCGGATGTGGCGGCAAGGGTATTTTCGATAGAATGCGCCGGACGTCTTGGGCCTTTGCGCGCGAACCTCCGAACGAACGAGGCCGCGATTTCGCAATATTTGCCAGCAGCTGAAGAGGTCGCAGAGCGCCCAGCGGCGTTTTTAGGCACCGGAGCGTCATTGGCCGCCCAAGCTAGCTATTCCATCTCCGGGTAGGGGCCTTTGCCGCCTTCCTTGATGAAGCGGTCGATGCGCGCGGTGAGCACCGGCAGCGGCACCGAGCCGAGCTCCAGAACCGTATCGTGAAAGGCGCGGATGTTGAACTTCGGCCCGAGCGCCTTCTCCGCCTTCTCGCGCGCCCGCAGGATCGCAAGCTCGCCCAGATAATAGGACAGCGCCTGCCCCGGCCACGCGATGTAGCGGTCCACTTCGGTTTCGATTTCGTGATCGGGCAGCGCGGTGTAGTCATGCATGTATTTGAGCGACTGCTCGCGCGTCCAGCCTTGGCTGTGAATGCCGGTGTCGACCACCAGCCGCACCGCGCGCCAAATCTGCCAGCCCAGCATGCCGAAGCGGTCATAGGGCGTTTCGTACATGCCCATCTCGACGCCCAGCTTCTCGCAATAGAGCGCCCAGCCCTCGCCGTAGGCGGAGATGTAATCGTGCTGGCGGAATTCCGGCTGGTTCTTGTGCTCGAGCGCGATGGGAATTTGGAACGCATGCCCCGGCGCGGATTCGTGCAACGTCAGCGCGGTCAGATTGTAGAGCGGGCGATGCGGCAGGTCATAAGTGTTGACCAGATACAGCCCCGGGCCGCCGCGGCCCGAGGTGTAGAACGGCGCCACATCGGGCGGCACTGGCTTGATGGTGAAGCGCGCGCGCGGCAGGTAGCCGAAATATTGCGAAGCCTTGCCGTCGAACACCTTGGCAATCCAAGCGGCGCGGTTGAGCAGCTCCTGCGGGGTCTTCGCGTAGAATTTCGGATCGGTGCGGAGGTAGTGCAGGAAAGCCGGGAAGTCGCCTTTGAACCCGGTCTCGTGCATCACCTCCACCATCTGCGCATGCAGTTTGGCCACCTCTGACAGACCAAGCTTGTGGATGTCCTCGGGCGACAGATCGAGCGTGGTGTATTCGCGGATGGCCTGCCGGTAGTTCGCTTTCCCGTCCGGCAGATCGTAAGCCGCCAAGGTGGTGCGCGTGTGCGGCACGTATTCGTCGCGGAAGAATTTCGACAGGCCGGCATAGGCCGGCTGCACGATGTCGTGGATCACCTGCGCCGCATCCGCTTTCAGCTTCGCCTGCTCGGCCGGCGGCACGCCGACCATCGGCTGCTTGAAGGGCGTGTAGAGCAGATTGTCTTCCGGCTTGCTTTCCGCCACCTGTGCGATGGATTTGTCGCGACCCTGCAATGTCACGCGCGGCGGCGTGAAGCCACGCTTGAGCCCTTCCCGCATATTCGCAATCTGCTCGCGGAAATAGCGCGGGATGTCGCGCAGCTGCGCGATCCAGTTGCGGTAGTCTTTCGAGGTGCGAAACGGACGGCGGGCGGTGTAGCCGAGATCGGTCCAGAAGGCGGAGTCCGAATTGGCCGGCATTTCGTAGTCGCGGAATTTCTGGTCGGCGATGAAGTTTAAGATCTCCGGCCGGTACACGTCGTAATTGACCTGCTCGGGGGCCGAGAGTTTGTCGCGCGGAATGGCGTCGAGTTTGCGCAGCACGTCTTCCCAGTAGCGCCGGCGCATCTCCTGCGCGGCCGCATCCATCCTTGGAAGATGATCGGCGATCGGCTTTTGGCTGTCCTCCTGGTCAGGAAACTGCTCCAACCGCCATTTCCACTCGGCGGTGTAGATGGCGCGCAGCTGCGCGTCCGCGCTCTGCGTCGCGCCAAGCGAGGGTGTCGACGCCATCACCGCTGCTCCCAGCAAAATCATTCCAAGCGTCTTCATGTCCGCCCCTGTTCGCCGCGATAGCCGGTCGCCACGAGATAAAGCTCTACCGATTCCGCCCGGGATGCGCGAGGCTTCACATGCTTTACGGCGCGAAACATTTTCTTGATGCGCGCAAGCAATTCGCCGGTGGCGCCGCCTTGAAACGCCTTGCCGACGAAGGCGCCGCCGTGCTTCAGCACCGCGTCGGCAATGTCCAGCGCGGCTTCCAGCAGCGCCATGGTGCGCAGGTGATCGGTGGCGCGGTGGCCGGTGGTGGACGCCGCCATGTCCGAGAGCACGATGTCCGCGGGCCCGCCCAACGCCCCTTGCAACACGGCCAATGCGGCGGGTTCGGATAGATTCAGCTGCAGCACCGTGACGCCGGGCAATGGCGCGATGTCCAGAATGTCGGCGGCCACTACCTTGCCCGCGGCGCCAACCTTGTGCGCCGCGATCTGGCTCCAGCCGCCAGGCGCAGCCCCCAGATCCAGCACCCGCGCGCCGGGCTTCAGGAGGTGGAATTTGTCGTCCAGCTCCGCGAGCTTGAACGCCGCGCGCGAGCGATAGCCTTTCGCCTTCGCCTCGCGCACATAGGGATCGTTCAGCTGGCGCTCGAGCCATTTGGTCGAGGAGGGCCGCCTGCCTTTCGCCGTCTTGACGCGCACGCGTGCCGATCTGGTTGTGGAGGTCATGGCCCTTGCGAGGATGCGCTGAAACGGCGTCTTGCGCCAAGCCGACGCGCCTGCTGCGCCGGCAAGTTTGACAGGCCGGGCTGCTTGCCCCTGTTTCGGCCGCACCGTTGGGGATCGTCCAACGGTAGGACTGCAGACTCTGACTCTGCCTTCTAGGTTCGAATCCTAGTCCCCCAACCAGCTAGCATTCGTTGCGAGCAGGAGCGAGCCTACGGGGCCGGGCGAAAATCACCAGCCATTTCCCCAAATGGGTGCATGGGTGCCAGACGGCTCGGTCGGATGACCTCGTTGTCCGAACAGTCCCTGGGGCGCTTCTTCACCCGGTGTGCCGGCCGGCGGAACTTGCGGCGCACCTTGAGTGGTGCCGCCCAACTGCGACTGGATCGAGGCTTCGGCCGGGGCCAAGGCACAGAGCGCGTGAATGGCCTGGATCTTTGCAACCTCGTTGCTGACGATGAGCGGCGCGGCACCGGTGTCAGCAAGCGTTGGCAGCGCGTCGGTGTAGCTCGCGATTTTTGCGCTGTAAGTCTTCTGGATCGCCGTCGAAAAGTCCGAGATGGCGGCTTTGTCGTAGATGTCGGTGTCGATGGCGGTCTTCGATCCCGTTGCGATTGTGGCTGCAGCGGACAGCGCAGTCTTGGTGCCCAGCGGCGTGAACGCCGTCGACAGTGCGGACGCCACGGTCCCAAGGATATCGAGCGTCGTATTGGTGCTTGTTTCGTTCAGAACGAGCCCGTTCACGAATGTGCTGCACTTCGTCTCCGAATCCATAACCATCCGTCCAAGATATTCGCGCTTGTCCGCTGGATTGACGATAGGTGGGTTGGGCGGCTGCAAATTGAGCGGCTCGGCGCTCACCAGGTGCTGTGCGCCGGTCATCGTCCCGCAGCCGGTGAGCGAGGTGCAGGCCAAGAGCGCCGGCACCAGCACGAATTTCAGATTGCGGGCGGCAGCCGAACCGAATCCCGACGTTGTGATCTTCGACATGTTCTCCTCCACAATTCCTTTTGCGGAGCGCCCCTTGCGCTCCTCTGCCCCGCATCGGCGGAGGCTTGCTCGAGGCGGATTGAACCCCTTTGGAAGGACTGGGGCCGTGACGGCCGTCACGCCTCTTCATCTTCGTATTCGGCGAGAGAAATCCGGCGTTGTACGCAACCCTGGGTTCTGGCAAACTTGACTCGGCTCTTCGGGGGGCGGTGCGATGGCAGACGATGCCGTCGGCGAAGGCGCGCGTTATTGGGCCTTCATCAGTTACAGCCATAAGGACGCGGCGTTCGGCCGTCGCCTTCATTCGCGTTTGGAGAATTACGTCTTGCCCGCCCGGCTGGTGGGACGACTCACGCCGCAAGGGCCGGTGCCGCGACGCCTCTCCCCCATCTTCCGCGACCGCGAGGAACTGCCGGCCGCGCACGATCTCTCCACCGAAGTGTGCGCCGCGCTCAAAGCTTCGCGGAGTCTGATCGTCGTCTGCTCGCCTTCTGCCGCCGCCTCCCGATGGGTTGGCCGCGAAATCGAAGTGTTCCGCGAGTTGCATCCGAATCGTCCGATCTTGGCGGCGGCGCGCGAAGGCGAGCCGGGCGATTGTTTCCCGCCGGCCTTGCGCCTGGCCGGAGCGGACGGCGAGATGGTCGAGCCGCTGGCGGCCGATTTCCGCCGCGGCCGCGACGGCGAGCAGCTCGGCTTGCTCAAATTGGTGGCGGGAATCGCGGGCATCGGCCTCGACGAGCTGGTGCGGCGCGACGCGCACAGAAAAACACAGCGCGTGACGGCCGTCACGGCGGGGGCCCTCGTGGTCGCGCTATTGATGGGCCTGTTGGCGGTGTTCGCGCTCAACGCGAGGAGCGAAGCCGAGCGCCAGCGCAGCGAAGCGGAAGGACTGGTCGAGTTCATGTTGACCGATCTGAGAGACAGGCTGAAAGGCGTCGGACGGCTCGACGTGATGTCCGCCGTCAACCAGCGCGCGCTGCACTATTACAGCGACGAGGACCTCGACCGCCTGCCGGTGGACTCGCTCGAGCGCCGCGCCCGCATCCTCCACGCCATGGGCGAGGACGACGAAACGCGGGGGGATCATGACGCGGCGTTGAAGAAATTTCGTGAAGCTGCGCGCACCACCGCCGCACTGTTGGCCGAGGCACCCAACGATCCCGAGCGCATCTACGACCATGCGCAGAGCGAATACTGGGTCGGCTACGTAGACTACGACCGCGGCAGGCTTGCGTCGGCCAAGCAGGCATTCCTCCGCTACGAGGCGCTGGCTGATCAGATGATGCGCTTGAACCCGCGGAGTACGAAATATCGCGAGGAGGAAGGCTACGCCGAGGGAAATCTCTGCGCAATTGCGCGTCAGCATCCCGCGGATCGTAGAGGTGCCCTACGCCATTGTTCGGCAGCGCTCAATCAGATTTCTCTGGCAGCACGCCATCCTGACGAAGATCACCAGAATCGCGACGCAAGAAACAAACTGAACTACGATCTCATGGAAGCGCTAGCAGATATGGCCGAGACGTTCCGTCTCAATGGGGATCTCGAACATGCAAGGCTGAAGCGACTTGAACAGCAATCCATCCTCGAACGACAGATGGCAGTTGACCCTAGCAATATGGACTTGAAAGATTCATGGATTGCTCTTCAACGTTCGCTAGCAAATCTGGAACGTCTTACAGGTAGTCGGGCGGCAGCGAAAGCACGTTTCTTACGTGCCATCGCTATGGCGGACAAATTGGCCCATGTGGATAGCACCAATAAGCTCTGGGAAAAGTTGCGTTCAGATCTCTTAAACGAAGCACACCAAAGTAGCCCGCAATGAACGACAAAAAGTTGCGAGTTAGGTGGCTTAATTTTGCGATGGAGAGAGAAAATGACGCTCGTTCTTGTAACTAATAACCGATTCGTAGGTGATGGATATGCTATGGGATGGCCCGCGCCTACTGCAGCAAACTATGAAATTGTGTTTCATAGACTGCAGATTACACGTAAATCAACGCCGCCATCGTTTCAATATATAGAACCAAGTGGAATATACAGAAATATTACAATAGATGACTTCACCTATCAATTGCAGAACAATATCTTGCCACCTAAGACGCGAGGTCTCTATAACATAAACACCGATACTCCGCCGGATATTGTGGTAAAGCAGCCGTCGTATGTCATTGTTCAAATTATCGGTGCTGACGATTCGTCGCTTGCGTTCCAGGATAATGTCCCTGCCATGCTGACCGAGACCGATAAGCACGATTTATATACGGGACTCGCACCTTGCTATTATGAGTCCGACGGCCACGGTCGCGTCATCGAGTTCCAAGATTTCAATCCCCCCCCGAGTGGTTCAGATTCATACAACATGTACTTGCAATACGGTCCAGCTGGCCAGCCCCCCATCAAGTGGACAGAAGATCCAAAGATTAAAAACCGTGGAACCAGGCAAAAGCATCATGGCCAGCAACTCACCAACACCAGCAAGAAAAAGCGACGGCGAAGGAAGCCGCTGCCAACGAGGCGGCCATCAGCTGGATGATGGCGATAACATCCAGTGCACCCACTCTCCTTCGCATCATCGCTCTCGCGAGGTCGGGGGCGGTGGAGCAGGCGTGGCAGATGTTCCGCGAGGCCGGCTTCGAGAAGACGCGGGACGATCCGGCCGTGCTCAGCGTGCGCGGCCGCCTGCTCAAGGACCAGGCACGCGAGGCCAAGGGCAAGCGGCGGCGGCGGCTGTTCCTCGAGGCGGCCTCCGCCTATGCGCGGGCGAGCGAGATCGGCGGCGCAACCTATCCGCTGATCAATGCTGCGACCTTGTCGCTGCTCGCCGGCCGGCGCGAGCGGGCGCGAACCCTGGCGCAGCGCGTGCTGGAAAAATCCGAGCGTGAGCCGGACGAAGCCGAGACGCCTTACTATCGCGCCACCACGCGCGCCGAGGCGCTGCTGCTGCTGGGCGATGTGGCGCAGGCTAGGGAAGCTTTCGCGCACGCCATCGCGCTGGCGCCGCAAGCCTATGAAGACCACGCCTCCACCTTGCGCCAGTTCGAATTGATCCTCGATGAGCTGGGCGAGGATGCCTCCTGGCTCGACGCCTTGCGTCCGCCGCGGACGCTGCATTTTGCCGGACACATGGCGCTGGCCGGCAAGAGCGGAGCGCTGGCGCAAGAGGTCCGCGCGGCGATCGCCGGGGAGCGCATCGGCTCCGGCTATGGCGCGCTGGCCGCCGGCGCCGACATCCTGATCGCCGAAGCGCTGCTCGAAGCCGGCGCCGAGCTGCATCTGATCCTGCCGGCGCCGCAGGACGAATTCCACAAGGTGTCAGTGGCGCGCTCCGGCGGCGATTGGGCCGCGCGCTTCGACCGCATCGTCGCCGCGGCGCAGAGCGTGCGCGCGATCGAAAGCGCGGCCGATCCCGCTTCGCCGCTCGCCATCCGTCTGGCCGCGGAAGTGGCCATGGGTCTGGCCGTGATGCAGGCGCAAGTGTTGGCAACGGAAGCGGTCCAGTTGCTCATCCTCGACGGCAAGACCGGCGACAGCGGCTGGATCGCCGCTTTGTGGAAAAGAAGCGGGCGCAAGCAACAGGTGATCGCTGCGCCACGGGTGCGCTCCCGCGGCAAGACAAGAGCGCGGAGCGCCGGCGAGCGGCAATGCCTGGCGGTGATGCTCCGTATCGACGGCGCTGCCGCGCTCTCGACGGATGTCGTGCGCAAACTGGCGCGAGTGCTGTCGGCCGCGCCCAAGCCGCTGGTGCAGCCGCGCTGGACCGGGGAGGCCGTGCTCGTCGCTTTCGAGTCGACCACCGCGGCCGCGCGCGCCGCGCTCGCTGTCCGGGAGGCGCTGGGCGAAACAACGGAGCTGCGCATCGCCGGCCACTACGGAATCGCCGAGCGGGTCAAGGATCCGTTCGGCCAAGGCACGATCCTGATCGGTTCCGCGGCGGAGCTGCCGCGAATGATCGCGCTCTCAACGCCCGCGGGCGCCATCCATGTGAGCGAGGATTTTGCGGCAGCGCTGCATGCCGGCCCCGCGGCGGGACGGCCGCATTGCGAGCTGGTGGGAGAACTGCCGGACGAGCAACTCGACAATCCCATGCGCCTGTTCTCGCTGCGGCGCTAGAGCACGATCCAGTCAG
>DIZC01000080.1 GCA_002429315.1 Alphaproteobacteria bacterium UBA6038 | reverse complement strand
CGCGCCTTGTCGCGCGACAGCACCGCTTCGCCCATCGCATTCTCGATGCGCTCGAGATACACCTCGACCGTGTCGCCGATCTTCACGTTCGGGGGCTGGCCCGGCATGCTGAATTCCTTGAGCGACACCCGCCCCTCGGTCTTCAGGCCGACATCGACCACGGCGTAGTCGTTCTCGATCCCCACGATCGTGCCCTTGATGACGTTGCCTTCCTGCGGCGACTGGGTGTCGAAGCTCGCGGCGAGCATGGCCGCGAAATCGTCGCGGGACGGGGTGGCGATGGATTCGGCGGCACGTGCCATGTGGCTTCCTTCTTTCGATTCCGGTTCGGTTCTGCTGGTTCTTGTTCGCTCGTCATCACCCGCGTGTCCGGGCGGTCCAATTGGATTCCCCGCTACAGGGGGATGACGAAAAAATGAGGTTTCGCGAGGCCGGCTCGGAAGAAGCGTGCCGGGTCTCCTTGAACCCCTAGGGCACGGCTTTGAGCGCTTCCTCGACCTTCGGTTTGACGAGAGCCAAGGCGGCCGCGAAGGCCGCGTCTATATCCAAATGCGTGGTGTCAAGCAAGAGCGCGTCCGGCGCGGGCTTCAGCGGCGACGCGGTCCGCTCACGATCCCGCCTGTCCCGTTCCTCGATTTCCTTCAGGATTGCCGCTTCATCCGGCTCCGCCCGGCGCTGCGTCAGCTCAAGCCAGCGGCGATGCGCCCGCACATCCGGCGTCGCATCGACGAACAGCTTGGCGGTGGCATCGGGGCAGATGATGCTGCCGATATCGCGGCCGTCGATCACGGCGCCTTTTGCGCCACCGAGCGGATGCGCCGCGAAGTCGCGCTGGAATTTCAGCAACACCGTCCGCACCGCCGGATGCGCCGACACGATCGATGCCGCATCCCCAACCGCCGCCGAGCGAAGTCTCACATTGTCTCTTCCATTTACATCGATGGCACGCGCGGCCGCGAGAGCGTCCGTTTCGTTGCCCGGGTTGCCGCCGGCATCGACCACCCCCAGCGCCACCAGCCGGTAGAGCGATCCCGAATCCAGATGCGCGAAGGAGAAATGCTCCGCGAGCTTCTGCGCCAGCGTCCCCTTTCCCGACGCCGCCGTCCCATCGACCGCAATGACAATTGGCCCGCTCACCAGAACATCCCTCCGTTCGGCTCCGCGGTTCGCGCTCGTTCGAACCTCACGGCCAGGAAGAGAGGTTGCCAGCGAAGCGAGCCGGAAGGGGGAATTCTCATGGCGCGCTTCCAAGTTCCGCGCCGAGCGACCGCATCAGCGTCTCGAATTCCGGGAAGCTGGTGGAGATCATCGAGGCATCGTCCACGCCTATGGGACCGCGTGAAGCTAGGCCGGCGATCAGGAACGACATGGCGATGCGGTGGTCCAGGTGCGTGGCGACGGTGGCGCCGCCGGGGATTTCGCCGGACCTGCCATGGATGACCATGCCGTCTTCGAGGCTTTCCACCTGCACGCCACAAACGCGCAGACCCTCCACGATGGCAGAGAGCCGGTCGCTTTCCTTGACACGCAACTCTTCAAGCCCGCGCAGAATCGTGCGGCCGGACGCGTTCGCGGCGGCGATGGCGAGAACCGGATACTCGTCGACCATCGATGGGGCGCGCTCCGGCGGCACGTCGATCCCCTGCAGGGTGGAATGGCGTGCCATCAGGTCGCCGATCTCTTCGCCGCCGCTGTCGCGATGATCCTGAATCGAAATGTCGGCGCCCATTTCCAGCAGCGTTTCGATCAGGCCGATGCGGCGCGGATTGAGCAGCACGCCGGGGATGGAAATCTCCGAACCGGGCACGATCAGCGCCGCGACCAGCGGGAACGCCGCGGAAGACGGATCGCGCGGCACGGAAATCTCCGTCGGCCGCAATTCCACCTCGCCCATCACGCCGATGCGTTCGCCACCGCCATGCGGCGCAACCGACACCTCCGCGCCGAAGGCCCGCAGCATGCGCTCGGTGTGGTCGCGCGTGAGCGCCTTCTGCGTAACGTAGGTGCGGCCCGGCGCACCGAGCGCCGCCAGCAGCAGTGCCGATTTCACCTGCGCCGAGGCGACCGTCACTTCATATCCGATGCAGATGGGCCTATCTGCGCCGGTCAACCGAACCGGCATCAGCCCACCGTCCCGCGCCTCGTAGGTCGCGCCGAATTTGGTCAGTGGCTCCAGCACCCGCTTCATCGGCCGCTTGCGCAAGGAGTCGTCACCGGTGAACACCGCCGAGATCGGCGTCGTCGCCATGGCCCCCATCGTCAGCCGCGCCCCGGTGCCGGAATTACCGAAATCGAGCTCTGCCGCCGGCTCCGCCCAGCCGCCCACGCCCCGACCCCACCCCCGCCATTCGCCGGAGGGCTCTCGCGTCACCTCGGCCCCGAACTGGCGCATAACCTCAGCCGTGTTGAGCACGTCTGCGGCCTCCAGCATGCCGGAAATTGTCGTCCGGCCCGCCGTCAGCGCGCCCAGGATCAGCGCCCGGTGGGAGATCGATTTGTCACCCGGCACCGCCGCCGCGCCTCGGAGCGGCCCGGAACGCCGCGCGGTCAGCGGCGGCGGTTCGGACGAAACCATGGCGGAAAGCCTTGCAAATTCTGCATCCGCTCACCAGATGAGGACGTCCTCGCCGGGACCGGCAGGAACCCCATTCCTTCTTTGACAGAGGGGCCTGGAAGTGGCAAACGACCCGGCCTCCAGAAACGGATTCAGCATGACTGTGGCCAAGGCGGACCTCGGAACCAAGCGCGTTTGCCCCTCCTGCGCGATACGCTTCTACGATCTTCAGAAGCGGCCGATCGAGTGTCCGAAATGCCAATTCACCTTCGAGCCGGAGGCGATGTTCAAGCAGCGGCGGCCGCGCCAGCCGGAGGCAGCGGCAGTCGTGACCCCCGCGCCCGTCGAAGAGGTCGAGGAGACGGAGGACGAGACCGAGGAGGCCGAGGCGGAGGAAATCGAGGCGGTCGAGGCGCCGATCGTCGGAATTACCGATGAAGATGAAGAGGAAGAGGCGGTCACCGAAGAGGAAGAGGCTGCCGGAGCGGGCCTAACCGTGGTCGCAGGCGTGGAGGCGACCGACCTCGAGGATCTCGAAGAAGAGGTCGCGGAAGAAGACGAAGCCGAGACCGGCCTGCTTGAAGAGGTGGAAGAAGACGGCGACGATGTCGCCGGCATCATCGATCCCGCCATCGGAAAGGACGAGCGCTGAGGCGTTCATCCAGACGTCAGAAGAAGCGAGGTATGCGAGATTAGACCGGAAATGTCAGGGCCGACCCCATCCGGCTTCTGATCCTTTTTTCTGAATTCCGCGCGCAAAGCGCGCGCATGGGGCTGTAGCTCAGTTGGGAGAGCGCGTGAATGGCATTCACGAGGTCAGCGGTTCGATCCCGCTCAGCTCCACCAGTCTTCGCCTGCTCCGCAGGCTACGCCCGGCAGGCCAGCGAAAGTGCGAAGCCTGCCCGGCATAGCCCAACGGGCGAAGCCGGGCTGTTTCCCTCAAGCCCACCTTTTTGCGAACGATGAATATGTCTACCTTCTCGAAAGTATCGCTGTCCCGGAGCAAACCTACGTTGGTCTGACTGACCACGTCCAGAGTCGGCTAGAAGCGCACAACGCCGGCCAGTCTCCGCACACGGCCAAGTTCAAGCCTTGGCGCCTCAAGACTTACATTGCGTTCGCCGACGAGAAGAAGGCAATCGCTTTCGAACGATATCTGAAATCTCACTCTGGTCGCGCCTTTGCAAGAAAGCGACTGCGCTGAGAAAATCAATCCGCTCACTTTCCCTGCATCGCCTTCACGGTCGGGCTGTTGTCCATGGCGTTTACTTCAATGGGATCGGCGCGCAGCTTGAGATGCGCGAAGACATTGCGGGTGCCGTCGATTTCGATAGCCGCGGTGGGCTTGAGATAGCCGCCCGGCGCACGCTCCGTGGGCCAGACCGCCAGCGTGACGGCGCCCAGAATATTGCCGCCGATCACCAAAATGCGATCCGCCGCCAGTTTCACCACGATATCGCAATGCGCCGGCGCAAAGCTGCCGATGTCACGGCGGCGGTCCTCAACCGTGCGATATTGATAGCGCGCGGTGGTGAGCACGTCGCACAACAGATCGCCCGGTTCGATGGGCCGCTCACCGGGATCGTAAGCGGTGTACGCGCCATAGATTTCCTGGCCGTCGCGGACGCGAATCGCCTGATCGATGTATTCGCGGTGCGCAATGGTGCGCTGGAACTGGCGCATGTCGCCCAGCCCGGCTTCGCACATCACCCACGACACGAAGGCGGCCGACCACGGCAACACCCAGCGCGTCGGCTGCCCGCCGGCCGCGTACCAGGCGGCGTTCTGCTTCGCCAGAACAGCCGGCCCGTCCGGCGTCGCCGACCAGTAGCCGGCAATGGTCGTGTCCATGGCCGGATCTACGGCCGCGACCGATTCCGCGCTCTCTGCCTCCACGTTCATGCCCTGCGGCATGGTTCTGAGTTCAGTGTGGCTCACATCCACGGTGTGCGATCCGAAGAAGGCCCACTCCTGCATCGCGATATCGACGATGCGGCGGCGGGCGGCGGCAGTCGGGCCGATGCGGCAGCGCGACTCCTTCACCTGCATGTACACGCGCGGTCCCTTCACGCGATCCGATGGCGGGATCACATCGAACACGCTCGTGGGCAGCCGCGGCATGTCCGCCGCGCGAACCGCACCCGCCAGCGCCGAGAGGAGCAGAACAAGACTCAGCCGTGGTCGTCGAAGCATGCTTGTGTTCTAGCGCGGGAGTGCGCTACCGCAAGGGCTTAGATCGCGAAGAGGCTGAATGGATTTCATCGACGCGCGGCAGGTTCCCTCCGGCACGCAGCTTGCGCCGGACCTAGCGATCGTCGGCGGGGGCGCGGCGGGCATTACGCTTGCGCTCGCGCTGGCCCATACCCCCATCCAGATGCTGCTGCTGGAAAGCGGCGGCCTGGATTTCGATGCGAAGACGCAGGCGCTTTATTCCGGCGTCGAGACCGGCGTGCGCTACATCCCGCTCGACGTCACACGGCTGCGCTATCTCGGCGGCTGCACCAACCACTGGGGGGGCTGGTCTCGGCCGCTGGACAAGATCGATTTCGAGACGCGCGACTGGCTACCCTACTCCGGCTGGCCGTTTCCGCGCGAAGAACTCGAACCCTATTTCCCACGCGCGCAGAGTCTGATCGAAGCCGGACCGTTCCTCTACGACACCCTCGCGCACGGCGAATTGCCGGGGGCGCTGCTGCCGCTCGGACCGGGCGGCGTCTACAATAGCTTCTTCCAGTTCAGCCAGTGGCGCGGCAACCCGCAGCATCTGCCGACCGCCTTCGGGCACCGCTACACGGACGACCTCAAGCGGATTCCCAATCTGAAGCTGATGCTGAACGCAAACGTGACCGGCCTGCAGCTGGCTCACGACGTGCGTTGGGTGGATCGCCTCGATGTCGCGACGCTTTCCGGAAACAAGTTCACCGTGCGGCCGCGGCACATCGTGGTGGCATGCGGCGGCATCGAGAACGCCCGGCTGCTGCTGGCTTCGAACGACGTGATCGCGGCGGGAGTCGGCAACCAGAACGATCTGGTCGGCCGCTTTTTCGCCGATCACGCGATCCCACGCGACACTGCGACTCTGGTGGTGTTTGGCGGCGAAATCGCCGGCTTTTACAAGGCCGCCGAAAATGCGCGCGGCGCCCATTTCCGCGCCACGCTGTCGCCGACAGAAACCTTCCGCCGGACGCGGCAACTCACCGGCGCGCTCATCACCGTGGAGCAGCACATCGAGTTGGATGAGACCGGAAAGGCGGCGGTGGCCACGACCTCCGCCGCACTGGGCGTGGATGCGAGCAATGCGCATGCGTATTCCCTTGGCGTGGGGCTAGAGCTAGCGCCGGACCCTGAACGGCGGGTCACGCTGACAAACGAGCGGGATGCGCTTGGGCTGCCCCGGCTCAAGCTCAATATGACCATCTCGGACGACGACTTCGCACGTTATCGCGTCACGCTGATCGAGCTCGCGCGGCAGCTTCTTGCGGCGAAATCCGGCATGCTGCGGCTGGACCGGCAAACGCGCGCGGAATGGCTTTCGGCGATGGAATGGGGCAACCACCACCTGGGAACGACGCGCATGCATGACGATCCCAAACAGGGTGTGGTGGATGCGAACTCGCAGGTGCACGGCCTCGCCAATCTGTTCATCGCGGGAAGTTCGGTGTTCCCCACCTATGGCGCGTCCAACCCGACGCTCAATCTGGTCGCGTTGACGCTACGGCTGGCGGATCATCTGAAGGGCGTGTTCCGATGAGCGTGAGCCGGAGAACGGTCGTCGCCGGTGCTGTCGGGCTTGCCGCGGCAGCCGGCGCGCTCGCCTACGAAGGCTGGCGGCTTTTCGGCAGGCATTATCCGCCGACACCGTACGACGATCTCCTGACGCTCCTGTCCGATCGCGCGGCGGCCAGGCAGCTCGGCGCGGCGTTCATCTCTGAGCACCCGAATTTCAACGCGGCAACGGCAGCGCGCGCGCTACGTCAGCACATCGGCAAGCAGCCCCTGCAATCGGCGCTTGCGGCAGAAATCGCCCGCAGCCAGGTCACCGAAGCGGGCCATTGGGTGCTGCCGCAAACCCTTGTGGGCTTGTGTGCACTCGCGGCGAAAGCCTGATCCGGATTTCAGGAGCCCGGAGGCGGCGGCGGCGGCGGGGGAACGTAGTCCGGATCGCCAGGACCGACGCAATGGCCTCTGGCGGTCGCCGCGGCCTCGACTCCATTGGATCCTGCTACGCCGCCCGTCTGGACGAACTCCTTCCCCTGATCTGCGCACTGCGATGCGGCCACGTCCTGGGCATGTTCTTCGGCGACTTCGGCGCTGGCACATCCGACCAGAGCAAGGGCCGAAAGGGCAGCCAACGCGGATATGATCTTCACGGCAATTCCTTTCATTCCGATACCCCTTGCTCCAAGACAAACGCACTGAGGCGGCTTGCCGTTCTCCCGCGGTGCCAAGATCGCCAAACCGATGCGGTTGGTGTCGAAAACATGGCGGGAACGAAACCCTTGATTGGCCGGCAACCGCCCCCACATTTGACACGGAGGCGGCGCTCTAATGGGCCGCGAACGTTAACCAGACGGCGGCCGCCAAGCGGAGCCGGCAAAGCCGCTCGAGGAGGGCTTTGGGCGATGAACAGAACCGTTTTCAACAGCCCTTTCTTGCTCGGCTTCGATCATCTCGAGCGGCTTCTGGAACGAACCGCCAAGACGGCAAACGACGGCTATCCTCCTTACAACATTGAGGAAACCGGCCCGGATCGGCTGCGGATCACGCTTGCGGTGGCGGGTTTCTCGCGCGACGAACTGGGCATCACGGTGGAAGACAATCAACTCGTCATCCGCGGCAAGCAAACCGAATCGGCTGACAAAACGTTTGTACACCGAGGGATCGCGGCACGGCAGTTCCAGCGCGCGTTCGTCCTCGCAGACGGAATTGAAGTAACGGGAGCAGAACTGGAAAACGGACTTTTGTCGATCGAACTCGCACGTCCCAAACCTGAAAGCGTCACGCGCAAGGTCGACATCAGAAACGGGAGCGCAGCCACACAGGGGCGAGCGGAAGGAGATCGGCAATGACCGACAGAGAAGAGTTTCTGGAAGGCGACGAGGACGCGGATTTCGATCCCGCAAGGATCGCCTACATCAAGCCCACCGGCACGGAAGAAGCGCGCAAGCTCGGAATCGTCCCGCCCGGCATTCAGTTGCCGGAAGGCGTGAAGCTGTATGTGCTGCACGCGATGGACGGCAGCGTGCTCGGCTACACCGACAGCTGGGACACCGCCTACGGCGCCGCGGTTCAGAACGAACTGACGCCGATGTCGGTGCACTGAGATCGTCGCTCGGGTTGGGCCGGGACGGGCACCGGTGAGTCCGCAAAATCGGAACAAGAAGAACGAAGCATCCCGGATAGTCGCTGACGCGGCGTCCGGGATTTGTTTTTGACTTCAGGCCGCCTGCGCGCCGTGGCCGTTGGTTCGTTCGGTGAGCAGCGCGTACAGCACTTCTGGTTTTTTGGCGGCGCGCAGTTTTTCGCATGCCGGCTGGTTGCGCAGCAGGCGCGACACCCGCGCCAGCGCCTTCAGGTGATCGGCTCCGGCATCGTTCGGCGCGAGCAGCAGGAACACGAGATCGACCGGCTGGTCATCGATGGCATCGTACGCAATCGGCGTTTCCAGCCGCGCGAACACGCCGACGATCCGCGGCAATCCAGCGAGCCGGCCATGCGGAATCGCGATACCCTGCCCCATCCCGGTCGAGCCCAGGCGTTCGCGCTCGATCAGCGTTTCGAAAATGCGCCGGTCCGGCAGGCCGGTCAGCTGGGCCGCGCGCGCCGCCAGTTCGTGGATCATCTGCTTCTTGCTGTGCGCCCGCAGCGAAGGCAGGACAGCCTCAGGCACGAGCAAATCGGAAATTTCCATAAAGGACTCGCCGGTGAAGATTACGCGCTCTGCGCTTTGGGCATCTTGGGCTTTTCGTGGTGGTTCTTCAGTCGTCTCTTATAACGCCGGATCTGCCGTTCCAGTTTATCGAGCGCGGCATCAAAAGCATGGTAGGCGTCGGCGGCCGAGCCTTCCGCCTTCAGGATCGCGCCCGAATCCAGATGCGTGGTGCAGTCGGCGCGGAAGCCGAAGCCCTCATGCGAGAATACCACGTTGGATTCCGCGCCGCCGTCGAAATGCTTGCCGACCACGCTCTGCAGCCGTTGGCGCACCTGCCGCGAAAGCACCTCTCCGATTTCGAATTGCTTGCCCGAAACCCGAAGTTTCATGGCACGTGGACGCTCGGGAAACAGCGGCTGCAATGCAGGCTTGCGCGCAATCGCACCCCCCGAAAAAGGCGGCGGACCCTATGTCCCGGTCCCCCGCCGTGTCAATGGCCGCGAGCCTCAGCGGCCGGCCGTCATACCGGCTTCTTCAAGCTTCATTCTACGCCGATCCACCGAGGATGGAATACGCATGGCCTCCCGGTATTTCGCCACCGTGCGCCGCGCAATATTGATGCCGTCGGTCGTGAGCAAGGTCACGATGCGGTCATCCGAGAGGATTTCGCCGGCACCCTCCTTTTCGATCATCTCGCGAATGCGGTCGCGCACCGCTTCGGCGGAATGCGCTTCGTGGCCGTTGATGGCGGAGATCGCGGCGGTGAAGAAATATTTTAGCTCGAAGATGCCGCGCGGCGTGGCGACGTATTTGTTCGAAGTCACGCGGCTGACCGTCGATTCGTGCATGCCGATGGCGTCGGCGATGGCGCGCAGATTCAGCGGCCGCAAATGGCGCACGCCATAGGTGAGAAACCCATCCTGCTGGCGCACGATCTCGCTCGCCACTTTGAGGATGGTGCGGGCACGCTGGTCGAGACTCTTGACCAGCCAGTTCGCATTGGTGAGGCAGTCGGCCAGATAGGTCTTCGCGTCCTTGTCTCTCGCCGCGGTGGAGACCTTCGCGTAGTACCGCGAATTGACCAACAGGCGCGGCAAGGTTTCCGAATTGAGCTCCACGTGCCAGGCGCCGTCCGCGCCTTCGCGCACGAACACGTCCGGCACCACCGGCTGCACCGGCTCGGCTCCGAAGGCGAGTCCGGGCTTCGGATTAAGGCCGCGGATTTCCGCCAGCATGTCGCTCACGTCTTCGGCATCGACGCCGCAGATCGTGCAGAGCGATGTCATATCGCGGCGAGCGACCAGATCGAGATGCGCCAGGAAGGACTGCATCGCGGGATCGAGCCTGCCCTGCTCGCGCAATTGCAGCGCGAGACACTCGGCGAGATCGCGCGCGGCGACGCCGGTCGGCTCGAATCCCTGGACGATGCGGAGAACCTCGGCCACGGCTTCGTCCGGCGCGCCAAGCTGGGCGGCGAGATCCGGAATCGTGGCGCGCAAATATCCGCCTTCGTCGATGGCATCGATCAGCGCCGCCGCAATGAGCCGCTGCTTCGCGCTCACCGCGGCAATCGAAAGCTGTGCGAGCAGGTGATCCTTGAGGTTCGGCGCCTGCGTCAGCGTGCGATCGAAGCCATCGTCGTCGCCGTCCATCGGCGCGGCGGCACGCAAGGTCGTCCAGTCGGAAAGCTGCGCGTCGCGCGGCATGGGGCCGGCGCCGGAATCCTCGGCGTAGACGTCGCTCTTCTCGGCGTCGAGATCTTCGGCCTTGCTGAAATCCTCCCGTGCGAGCGTGGCTTCGAGCGGCTCGTCCGCCGCCGCGGATGTTTGCTCCGGCGCGCGCTCTTCGCTGCCGACAGGCTCGCGCTCGTCGCGCTCGAGCAGCGGATTCTTCTCGAGTTCCGTTTCGACATATTCGGCAAGTTCGAGATTGGAGAGCTGCAGCAGTTTGATCGCCTGCTGCAACTGCGGCGTCATGACGAGGGATTGCCCCTGCCGAAGCTCCAGCCGCTGTGCCAACGCCATGACGCCCCGCCCCCGGCTTCCCTACAGCGAGAACCGTTCGCCGAGATAGACCCGGCGCACATCGCGGTCGCCGACGATCTCGGCGGGCGTGCCTTCCTTCAGCACCTGCCCTTCATGGATGATGTAGGCGCGATCGATGATATCGAGCGCATCGCGGACATTGTGGTCGGTGATCAGCACGCCGATGCCGCGGTCCTTCAGATGGATCACCAGATCGCGAATGTCGTTGACGGCGATTGGGTCGATGCCGGCCAGAGGCTCGTCGAGCAGGATGTAGGACGGATGTGTCGCCAGGGCGCGGGCGATCTCCACGCGGCGGCGCTCGCCGCCGGACAGCGCGATGGCCGGCGTGTCGCGGACATGGGTGACGCCGAACTCGACCATCAGCTCTTCGACCATCGCCTCCAGGCGGGCCGGATCGGCTTCGACCAGCTCGGCGGTAGCGCGGATGTTCTGCTCCGCCGTCATGCCGCGGAAGATGGACGCCTCCTGCGGCAGATACCCGATGCCGAGGCGTGCGCGGCGGTACATCGGCATGTCGGTGACGTCGTGGCCGTCCAGTTCGATGGTGCCGTAATCCACCGGAATGAGCCCGGTGATCATGTAAAAGCAGGTGGTCTTGCCGGCGCCGTTTGGGCCGAGAAGCCCCACCACTTCACCCCGCCGCAACCGCAGGGAAACGGCGCGGACCACCGGGCGCTTGCGGAAGCTCTTGCCGATCTTGTTGACGACCAATCCCTGCTGGCCTTCGAGCACGCGCGGCTTGGCCTTCTGGGCCGGCGCGCTGGCGGAATCGGTCGGGATCGCGGTGTTCATCGCAAGAACTGTGCCTACTCCCTCTTTAAGGAAGCGTGAAGGCTATTTGGACTGCGGCGGGGGCGGGTTATCCGGGCCGGCGGGATTGATCGTCTGCTGGATGCGGGCGGGTTTCTCCGGCTCTTTCTTCGTCTTGTCGGCCGCTCCCTTGGTCTGCTGCTGCGGCGGCGGGATGAAGAGGCCCTGCACGCGATTGCCCGGCATGCCCTGCGCATAGAGATGCGCGAGATTGGTGTTCATATCCATCACCAGCTTGCTGCCGCGCATCACGTCCTTTTCTTTGGTGAGGACGACGTGACCGGTCATGGTGACGGTGCGCGGCCCGAGTTCATAGATGCCATTGTCGCCGGTCGCGGTGCCGCTGGGCGCGTTGACCACCACCTTCCCGGCCGCCTCGATGCGGGTCGGCTTGCCCTGCGCCACGTTCACCTTCACCTGGTCGGCCCGCAGCCGCATGTCGCCCTGGATGACGATGACGTTGCCGATGTAGGTGCCGACCTTCGTCGCCAGATCGCCGACGAAATTATCGGCGGAGACGTTGATCGGCGCATTGCTGTTGTGGCTGCCGAGCAGGTTTGGCGCGGTTGACCCGCTCTGCGGCTTGGCTGCCGCCTTCGGCTGCTGTTTTGGAGCGGCGGAGGTAGCGGCCGCCTGCGCGAGCGCGACCGGTGCAGAGAAGACCATCAGGACGAACAGACAGAGCGCGCGTTTCATGTCTTTTTCGCGGACTTCGCCGGTTTCAAGCCGCCATGCGCAGGATAAAGCACCATCCGAACATGGCCGTCGAGAAACACGTGCTTGGAGGCTTTCTCGATGTGGAAGCGGTCGGCGCGCAACGACCCAAGCGGCCCCTGCCCGGTGACCTGATGGTCGCCGCGCACACTCGTCCTGGCGCAACGCGGCGGCGGCTTGCCGGGCTTGGCGGCCTTGTCGGACATCGGCTTGCCGGTCTTCGGATCGCAAGTCGGCGCCAGATCGACGAACGCCGCATCGGTGTGCAACTCATATCCGCTGTCGGAGAACAGCGCGATATTGCCGTTGAGCCACAGCTTTTGCGCCTGCGAATCGAGGAACCCGCGGGGCGCGCTCATGTTGTACCAGGCACCGTCGCGCGCCGTGAGATCCGCCTCCACGTTGGAGAGTCGCGCGCGGTGAATGTCGTGCGGGTCCTGGACGGCGACATCCGCCGTCACCACAAACGGGCTGCCGTCGCTGTCGGCGCCCGTCAGCCGCGGTTTCACCATGGCGAGATCGTTGGCGACATGCCCCATGCGCTCGAAGGTCATGGCGTACTGCTTCACATCCCGCGGCTGCAGCGCATAGGCCAGCACCGCCAGCAGCAGCGCCGCCGCGGCGACCAGCAGCACACGCTTCATGACTCCCACGAAACGCGTATAGCGCTGGGCATCGGTGACGGTGGTCCGTGCCTGAACCGCCCAATCGACATGGCGGCGATTGGATTCCGGCTGCACGGGACGCTGCGGTCGTTTGGGCATCAACAAATCGGCGGGCTGAGATGCCATCTACTGCAATCCCGCCCTCAGGCAATCGTGGATGTGAAGAATGCCGACCGGCTTTCGCGCACGGTCCTTCGGATCGATCACGAACAGCCGCGTGATCTTGCTGTCGTTCATGAAGGCAAGCGCCTCGACAGCCAATTGGCCGGGCGCGGCGATCTTCGGATTGCGCGTCATCACCTCGCCCGCGCTCTTGTCGAGCAGGTCGCGGCTCATGTGACGCGAAAGGTCGCCGTCGGTGATGATGCCAATGAGGCTGCCGCGCTTGTCGGTGATGCCGACACAGCCGAAGCGGCGCGCCGCCATCACGATCAGCACCTGCTGCATCAGGTCGTTCTCGCCGGCGAGCGGGATCTCGTCGCCGGCATGCATGAGGTCGGACACACGAATGAGCGCGCGTCCCAGCGAGCCTCCGGGATGAAGCTCGCGATATTGATCGGCAGAAAAGCCGCGGCGCTCCATCAGCGCGACGGCCAGCGCATCGCCCAGCACCAGCATGAGGGTGGTCGAGGTGGTGGGCGCCAGCCCCATCGGGCACGCCTCGCGCGATTTCGGCAGGAGGAGCTTCACGTCGGCCGCCTGCATCAGCGCCGATTCGGGATTGGCCGCCATGCCGACCACCGGAATGTGGAACCGCTTGGCGTAGGTGATGAGGTCGGAGAGTTCGGCGGTCTCGCCGCGGTAGGAGAGCATGAGGAGCGCATCGCCGGGCATCAGCTCGCCCAAATCGCCGTGGCTGGCTTCGGCGGGGTGGACGAAATGCGCCGGCGTGCCCGTGGAGGCAAGCGTGGCGGCCACCTTGCGGGCGATCAGCCCGCTCTTGCCCATGCCGCTGACGATGACCCGCCCGGTCACGCCGAGGATCAGGTCCACCGCGCGGCTGAAATCGCCGTCGATGCTCGCCCCCAGCGCACGGATGGCTTCGCCGGCGTATTCGAGCACGCGTCGGGCGGCGGCGAGATCGCGGTTCTGGCCCGGCAATGGGGTCAGAACGGCGGCGCGGTCAGCGGAACGCATCAAAGTCTGTACCTGCTAAAGGATAACCGGCTTCGCCGGCAGAAGCCCGCGGCACTGTCGTCGCGCGGACGCGGCGGTTGGGCGGAATGTCTGCCAAGGCCCGATTATGGGCGCTTGGCTGGGGGGGTTCAAGGCAGGCGCCCCCGCGGCACTGTTACAGTTTGGGGTCCGTCGCTGATTGTTGACGGCGCGGCTGCCGCATAGTTTCAAGATCGGCTCTAAGGAGGTTCGGCTGGAAGGGCTCAAAGTAGCGGGCCATGAAGGCATCCATTCTGCCGACGAGCCAATAGAAGGCCAAACCAAAGAGCGCGAATCCGATGCCCGCTGGTATTGCGGGCCATGTCCAGCCCCACCCAAGCCCAAAGCCAAGGTCCACTGTAGCAGCTGCGGAGAACGCGAGAGACCCGCCGCAAAACAAGATTGCGAAGCCCCGCAGAACGGCGAAGACCGTCCTCCGATACGCCTTTCGAAACTCTCTCATGCCGTTACAATAGCCCCGTGCCTAAGACTCCAACAGGTGCCAAACGCCCTGCCGATGTCATCGGCAATTCGGATTAATTCAGCCGTGAAGATAGCCCCCAGCGACCGCCGCTGGTATCAGTAACCGGCTTGGGAAATGGATGATCTAGTCCGGCTGTTTGAGGCTTACAAAGACAAGCCGGTCAAACTGTAACAGTGCCCCCTCGGCCACCGCGCGCCAGTTAATGGGCGAAGATATCGGTGTCGGGCCAGCCAGCCAGGTCCAGTTCGGCCCGGTACGGCAGAAAACGGAAGCAGGCTTCCGCCAGCTCCGTCCGACCTTCGCGCGCCAGCATCCGGTCGAGCGCTTCCTTCAGCCGGTGCAGATAGGCCACGTCGTTGGCCGCATAGGCGAGTTGCTTTTCCGTCAGTTCGGCTGCGCCCCAATCGGAGCTTTGCTGATCCTTCGACAGGTCCACATTGAGGAACTCCCTGACCAGATCCTTCAGCCCATGCTTGTCGGTGTAGGTGCGGACGAGCTTCGACGCGGTCCTGGTGCAATAGATCGGCCCCGTGCTGACGCCGAGATAGCGTTTCATCATCCCGATGTCGAAGCGGGCAAAGTGGAACAGCTTGAGCACGTTCGGGTCGGTTAGCAGCCGCTTGAGATTCGGCGCGGCGTAGGCGCCGGCATCGAACTGTACCGCATGGCAGGTGTTGTCACCGGACGACAGCTGCACCAGGCACAGGCGATCGCGATTCGGGTTGAGCCCAAGCGTCTCGGTGTCGATGGCGACCACCGGCCCAAGGTCCAGACCGTCCGGCAGATCGTTCTTGTGCAGCTTGATCTTCAACGGCCGTGCCCTTCGTGGCTAAGTCATAAGCACAGAGGCACGTCAGGCTAACGAGGGATTTTGGCGGCGACAAGCCGCGGCCGATCGCGGAAAAGTGCCTGCTCCATCTCGGCCCGTCCGCCGCGTTGCGATAGAAACACGCTGAGTCCGCACCTCAAAAGGCCGGCCGGATGAGCACACCCTATCGCGGCTTCATGTACGCCGAGCGGCGCAGCGCGCTCGTTCTCATCGCCATCCTCGGGCGGGAGACCCGCGGCCACGATCTGCGCGAGCTGGAACAACAATCCACTGTCGAGAGGGTGAGCTTGTCGCGCACCGGAGACTGGTCCAGAAACCAGGCGGCGGCGCGAACGCGCCGTGGAGTCATGCGTCCCGCTACAGAAGGATTTGGATTGTGGAGCTGTCGCGTCGAACAGTGCTGTCGGGAAGCGTCGTTGCCGGCCTCACGGCCCCTTCGGTGGCGCGCCCCCAGCCGGCGGCCGCTCCCCCGCCCTGGACAATCCCCGCGGCGGCGCCCGGCTCCTCGGCCGACGAACTGAGGATTCACACGGACTGGGCACAACTCGGACAATATCGCCAGGACAACGTCCGCGTCGGCCAGCTGCCGGCTGCGGACCGGCGCGTGGTGTTTATGGGCGATTCGCTCACGCGCGGCTGGATCGTCTTTCATCCCGAGTTCTTCGCCGCCAACGGGTTCGTCGACCGCGGCATCAGCGGGCAGACCACGCCGCAAATGCTGGTGCGCTTCCGGCAGGACGTGATCTCGCTCGCGCCCGCCGCCGTGCACATCATGGCCGGCACCAACGACGTGGCGGAGAACACCGGGCCCTTCGATCCGGAAGCGACGAAGAACAATCTGATGTCCATGGTGGAGCTCGCGCGCATGCACCGCATACGGATCATTCTGGCCGCAATCCCGCCGGCTGCTGCGTTTCCCTGGCGAAGCGTTGCGGAGCCGGTGGAGAAGATCCGCGCGCTCAACGCCTGGATCGCGGCGTATGCGAAACTGAACAGCTTCGCGTTTGCCGATTACACCTCGCTGCTGGACGACGGCACCGGCGCCATGCGGCCCGGCCTTTCGTATGACGGCGTACACCCGACCAAAGCCGGGTATGAGGCGATGGAGCAAGCCGCCCTGCGCGTCGTGGCCGCCGCGCTTGCCTGACGATCGATGCGGAACATCGTGCTCTGCGCGGACGACTATGGCCTTTCGCCGGGCGTGAGCCGCGCCATCCGCGAGCTGCTGTCCAAGCGGCGGCTGACCGCCACAAGCTGCATGGTGGTGTTTCCGGAGTTCGCCAGCGACGGTCCGCTGCTGCGGCCGTTCTTCGATCAGGCAGATATCGGGCTCCACGTCACGTTGACCGCAGGCCGGCCGCTCTCGTCCGTGCTCGTCAAGGGTTGGCTGCGGCGCCTTGATGCGCGGGCCACGCGCGAAGGAGTCGATCGTCAGGTCGACACCTTCACGCGCGCGATGGGGCGGCCGCCGGCGTATCTCGATGGGCATCAGCACGTGCATCTGCTGCCCGGCGCTCGCGAAGCTGTTGTCGACGCCGCGAAGCGCAGCGGCGCTTACCTGCGCGTGACGCGCGAGCCGGTGACACTTGCCATGCTGAAGCGCCCGGCGCCGGTCGATTCCGTTTATCTGTCATGGGCTTCACGTCGGCTGGCGCGGCTGGCGCGGCAACACGATGTCCGCACCAACACCGGATTCCGTGGCGTGCGCAGCTTCAAGGAGCGCGCGCCGTTCCGCGAGTTGTTCCGCACGATGATCGATGGCGCCGCGAACGGTTCCATCGTCATGTGCCATCCCGGGCATGTGGACGAGACGCTGACGTCGCGCGATCCCATCCATCGGCAGCGCGAGGACGAATTCGCCTATCTTGCGAGCGACGATTTCCCCCGCGACCTCGAAGCTGCCGGCTTTCAGCTCAGCCGCCTGGATCAGCACTCGGCGGAATAAGCCGCAGTCGTCCACCCTCCCCTTGAGGGAGGGTCGAAAAATTCAAGCGGCAGCGAAGAATTTTTCGGGGAGGGGTCCTTCGGCATCCGCTGGAGATCGGCCCCTCCCCGAATTCGCTGCGCGAATTCGACCCTCCCTCAAGGGGAGGGTGTGTCGTCACACGAACTGCCGGACACGAACTGCGACGCAGAGTTATTTCCCGTTCAGCACAGCCGTCGCCTGGTCGAGGCGCGCGCTGTAGGCGTTCAGCGCATCGGCGGTGAGCTTGGCGTATTTGTTGGCGTCGTCCCAGCGCTCGTCCTCAATAGCCTCGCGCACGCCCGGCAGAGTCTTGGCGCCATAGCCGGTGAAGCGGCCGGGCGCGTAGACCAGATTCTTGTACCAGCCGCGCCCACCCGGCAGCCCGACATTGTCCGGCGCCAGCGTCTGATCGATGCTCTGCATCAGGCCCAGCAGACGCGCGCGGCGGTCGGGCGCCAGCTTCGCCGCGTTTTTCGCGAACGCGTCGTCGTAGGCCTTGGCGCTCTTCTTGAGCCGGTCCAGAGCGTTCTCGAGCGGCGCCAATTCGAACTTCGGCACCGGCTTCAGCGCGAGCGGAGGGCCGCTGGTTTTCGTGGGATCGGCGGTCAGCTGGAACGCACGATCGGACACAAGCTTGCCCTGGATCTCGGCGGCCTCGCGCTTGTCGTTCGCCAGCTTCTTCACCTCGCCGTAATAGCGGGCGAGCGTGTCGGCAAAATCGCCGGCCTGCTGCAGCGGCAGATCGGAATCGGCGGCGCGCAGCACCAGCCGCCCGACCGTCTTCGCCAGCAGCGCATCGTAGACGAAGCCCGGATCGACGAACCGGCTGTGATGCTCGAACGTGTCGTAGCGCGAATGATAGACGCCCCCGCTGTTTCCCTCATCGCCGAATTCGATGTTCAGCGCCGGCACGCCGAGGTGCTCGAGAAAGGCCGAGTAGTCGGACCCCGAGCCCAGCGCGTCCAGCGGGAAGTCGCGGTGCGGATCGGCGGCGATTTTCGCTTCCGCCTTGAGCCTGTCCACCGCTTCGGGATCGTGCGATTTCGGCTCGGCGGCATCGATGCGCGCCTTGGCGCGGTGCCGCTGCCCGATCGAAACCTGGGTTTCCGGATCGGTGACATCGTTCGCCACCTGATTGACGAAGTGCTCGAAATCGTGATTGCCCGCCGCGCCGAAGAAGCCGCGCGCGTTGCTGTCGGAATTGATATACAGAATCGCCTTCTTCTTCAGATCCGCTCCGTGGGTCTCGGCCCATTCCGTGGATCCGAGCAGGCCCGGTTCCTCGCCATCCCAGCTCGTGTAGACAATGGTACGCCTCGGCCTCCAGCCGTGCCGCGCCAGCTCACCCATCGCCTTGGCTTCTTCCAGCAACGCGATCTGCCCCGACAGCGGATCGCTTCCGCCATAGACCCAGCCGTCGTGGTGATTGCCGCGCACGACCCACTGGTCCGGATACGTGGCACCTTTCATGATCGCCACGACGTCGTAGATTGGTTTCATGCTCCAGTCGGACTTGACCATCAGATGCACCGGCGCCTTGCTCGGCCCGACGCGATAGGTGATGGGCAGCCGACCGCGCCAGCTTTCCGGCACGACCCGGCCATCCATCGACGACAGCAGCACCTGCGCATCGGCATAGGAGATCGGCAGCGCCGGGATTTTCAGAAGGACGGGCGCCTTGGAGCGATCGAGCCGCTTGGCGTTGACGGTGGCACCGACGCCCGGCGTCAGCGGATCGCCGGTGTAGATCGGCATGTCCTCCACCGAGCCGCGCTGGAATCCGTGCGGCGGCCGCGCCGGACCGTTCGGATACGCGGCATCGACCGCGTAACCGTCGTCGGAGGGATCGGAGTAAATCAGGCAGCCGACCGCGCCGTGCATTTGCGCCAGCAACGGCTTCAGCCCGCGCCAGCCGCCGCCGTAGCGTGCAATCACGATCTTGCCTTTGACGTCGACGCCAAGCCGCGCCAGCGCCTTGTAGTCGTCGCGCATGCCGTAATTCACGTATACCAGCGGCGCAGTAACATCGCCGTCGCCCTGGTATTCGAGATAGGCGGGCAGCGAGGGCTGCTTGGAGCGCGATGTCGTGTCGCCGGGGATGTTCGGCTCCTGCAGCGTCGCCTTGAACGGCTTCAGCCCCTGCAGCTCGACGGTCTCGCTCACCGGCGTGGGATAGAGCACGTTGAAGGATTCGATGTGCGCGTCCCAGCCGAACTTCTTGAACAGGCCGAGGATGAATTCCGCGTTCGCCTTGTCGTGCGGCGAGCCGACGTGGTTCGGCTCGGCCGCCAGCGTCTTCAGCCAATCGCGCATCTGGTTCGGATCGATGGCGGCATCGAAATTCTTCTCGATCGCTTTTTCATCCTGCGGCGGCGGCGCGGAAGGCGCGGCGGCGAATGCGGACGCGGCAACAAGATAGGACGCGGACAACAGCAGAATTCGACGCATGGAAATTCCTCTCGCGTGGGTAAGAGAAACAACATCGCAGGTTTAAGTTATGGGCTCAGTTGGAATACCGTACCGCCGGTACTCGTGTTGCCGGTCGCTTGCCGCGGGACACCACCGACATGCGCAAAGGCTTCGACGGGCTGGCATTGCTGGCATCTGTTCGTCTTCCGCCGCAAGCGCCGCGCGGCAATGCCGCGCGTGGTCAAATGCGCATGCCCTGCACATCCTTGGTGAGTCTCGACTACGGCGTTATCATGAATACGGTTCCGGCGGCATAATACCCGCCCTCAGATGTGGTGCCGAAGAGGTTTCCCGATCCATCGAGAAGCAGGGAAGCGTGGAGCGGCTCTCTGCCGTCAGGACAATTGGCAGAACCAAGCTTGCAGAAGCTATGCAGAACCGCGTAGGTCGTGCCCTGGAGCCGGTAAACCGTGCCGCAGCCGATATTGGTTTCGCAGTTCGATCCGGCGTAGAAGCCGCCGATCAGCGTTGTACCGAACATGGCACCTTGCGGATCGATGACGACGCCAGCGGAGGGAAGCGCGCCGTCCGTGCAGTTGGCCTTGCGGCAAAAGCTGTGAAGAACCGTCTCCTGCGATGCCACGCCGTTCGGAACGATCTTGAACACGACGCCCCAGCCCGCAGCGCCGCCGCCCCTTGCCGTGCCGTAGAGGTTGCCATTTGCATCCATCACCAGCGGAGTGATCGGGTTCCAGCCGTCGGGGCAGTTGGTTGCCGGGCAAAAACTGTACAGGACGAACTCAACCTGCTGCTTCGGCACAATCTCATAGACCGCGCCCTTGTCGTTCTGACCGCCGGACTGGGTCGTGCCGTAGAGGGTTCCGTGACCGTCGATCGTCAAACCCCAGGGGTCGTTTCCGTCGGTGCAGTTCGTCTGCGAACAAAAATTGTAGAGCACCTGCTCCGCTCGTAACGTCTTCCCTGACTGAAAGGTAAGCTCATACGCTACACCGGCCCTTGTACCACCAGCTCCGGTGCCGCCCTGTGTGGTTGTTCCGTAAAGCACCGATGTGCCGTCATAAGCCGTGCCGCTCTCGGCTCCTTGATAGGTGAGCGATGCGGCCGGAACCTTGCCGTCCGTGCAATCGGTCTGGGAACAGAAACTATACAAGATGACGAGGTTCCATTTGGTATGGGCGGCGTTCGGCTTGAGCTCGTACACGGTGCCGCCACTGAAGGCGCCGAGCGAGGTCGTCGTGCCGTACAGATTTCCCGCCACGTCGACGATCAGGTTGCTCTGGGGCAGCCCTCCGTCGTGGCACGCGGTCTTGGCGCAGAAGCTATAGAGCCTCTTGTAGCTGAATTTTCCGCCGCTCGGAGTCAGGGAGAACACGGTGCCTGCACCGTTCAGCCCTCCGGCGTATGTCGTGCCGTATAAGGTGCCGCTACTGTCCTCGGTGAGACCGAAATAGGGAGCTTCCCCGTCGGGACAATTGGCCTGGTGGCAGAATTCGTGGAGCGTCTTTTCTGGCGCTGCCCAGGCCATAGAGCCGAACGCCGGCAGGAGCGCGCATGCCGCATAAGCGCAAAGGCGCACGACGTTTTGCAAATAGAGTTTGATTGTCATCTGTCCTCCTATCACACACCAGCATCTCGATGAAAGCTCGCGCTCGGCTGCGACCCGTCGGTGCAACCAGTCTGCGCGCGAAAGCCCTGCAGCGTCTACAGGGTGTAGGCGGATGCCCGGCCGAGCGGCACCAGCGCGAAAAGAATAACCGCCGCCAATGCGAACGGCGCGAAAGACTTATTCATGATACCCGCTCAATCACGGCCTTCGCCGGCACTCCGGCGAGTCTACCTCGTTCCGGAGAACAGATAATCCCTTTTTTCACCGTGCATCCAGACGCGAAGAACGAGTTCTCATACGCGCGCCATACAAGCAACCGCCCGAAAAAAGAGCACGCCAGGTTATGGCGTGCTTCCGAGGAAGGCTAGCTGGCAATCTTTAAGCGGCGCGCTTCTCCGCGGAAACGCCGAGCCGGCGGTCGAGGGCTGCCGCCACCCGCGGCGCGGCGAATTCGGCGCCGACCATGAACCGCATCAACGGACCGAAATTGTACATCGCCGGCAGGCCCACGGCATACAAGCCCTTCACCGCGGTTTCGAAGGTATCCGACAGCAGCGTGACGTTCTCGCGCGGGCTGATCTTCACCACGAGGTCCGGCGACAGGAACTTCGTCTTGCGCATATCGGGCTCGTAACCGGTCGCGGCAATGACGTGATCGCAAACGACGATGTCTTCGCGCCCGCTACGGTCGGCAAGCTTCAGGCTCACCTGCCCGTTGCGGAGTTCGGCGGACCTGATGGAACGCCTGAGCAGCAGCGGAACGTTGCTCTCGATCTTCTCCCGCATGAACCAGCCGCCGGCCGGATGCATATGGCTGGCGATGGCGCGCCGGCGCAAATTTTCCGGCAAGCGATAGAACAGCAGCGGTGCCTGGGCGCAGAAGTAGGAGCGCCAGCCGCGGCCGATTCCGGAAGCCGGGCGGTGCAGCCGGCCGATGAGGCTTTCCTCATAGGCGTCCGGCACCTTGTTGAACTCGATCTCGGACGAGCGGGCGACGATGCGGACGGAAGCGCCCTGCTGGTGCAACAGCCACGCGAGATCGACGGCCGAGGCGCCCCGCCCGATCACCGCGACTTCGCGGCCTTTGAAGCCGGTGCCTTCGCGGTGCTGGTAGCTGTGCGAGAGATGATCCTTGGGGAGTTGCGCGAGCACCGGCGGAATGTACGCGAACGACGTGATGCCGACGGCGAGCACCACATTGCGCGCCTTCAGGGATTCGCCGGTCTCCAGCATCAGCGTGAATTCGTCGCCGTCCGCCCGCAGCGAAACGACATTGGTCTCCTCCAGCATCGGCACGAAGCGCCTGCGGAAATTGTTGGCGTAGGCGAGGAAGGTTTCCAGCGAGACGGGCAGCCCCTGATCGGCATAGGCAATGCCGTGCTTGGCGCAGTACGCCTTCAGGGTGGAATCCGGCGATGGCGCCGAGAGATTGGACACGAACCCGTCCGACTTCAGCACCATGTCCTTGGGCATGTGCTCCGCCCAGGTGCTGAGCGGTTTTCCGAACACGCGAAAATCGATTCCGCGCGCCGCCAGGTGGGCGGCCAGTGACAGGCCGTGAGGGCCTGCGCCGATTACAGCGACATCGCAAACTTTGATCATGCCGGTCTCCGTCGTTTCGTTTCGAGACGATCGTCTCAAACAAGGTCAGAAACCCCGCATCCCGGGGCACACCGCCCTCGCTTTCCAATCCCGTGCCAGGAACGCTTCGTGCAGTGGCGTTGGCCGCAGCGGAAAGGGACATGCGCGGATGCCCTGCAAGATTCTGATCTCCACCACGGTCGGCTGGACCTCGACTGCCAGGCATGCCGCGGGTTTTTCGCGGGCCGGCTGCACCGTCGAGGCGCTGGCACCGAAAGGCTCGCCCCTGCTGGCGAGCCGCTATGTTTCCGCCCGGCACCCCTACCGTTCCGTTTTTGCACGCGCATCGCTGCGCGAGGCCATCGTCCGTGCCAAACCCGACCTGATCGTCGGCTCCGACGACCGCGCCGTCGAAAACCTTCTCGGGCTCTATCGCGAGGAGCCGAAAGACTCGTTCATTGCCACGGTTATCGAGCGCTCGCTGGGGACGCCGGCGCGATATGCCGGCATGATCTCGCGCGAAACGTTCATGAGAACCGCGCGCGGGCTCGGCATCCGGACCCCCGACACGGTGGCGGTCGCCAGCGCAGACATGCTGGACGATTGTCTCGACATCATCGGGCTGCCGGCGGTGGTGAAGGCAGATGGCAGCTGGGGCGGCGAAGGTATTGCCGTGGTGAAGAGCCGGGAGGAGGCGCATGCCGCCTTCCGCAAGCTCGGCTATCCGCCACCGCGCGCCCGGAGCCTCGCCCGCGCCGTGAAGCGTCGCGATGGCCACTGGCTCATGGCGGCGGCGGCACCGCAGCGCCGCGCCGTCAGTCTTCAGCGCTTCATCCCGGGACGCCCCGCGGCCAGCGCGTTTGCGTGCTGGAAAGGCGACGTGGTGGGCGCGATCTACTACGACGTGCTGTGCGCCGACGGCGCGATTGGGCCGCCGCAAGTGATCCGTCGGGTCGATTGCCCGGAGATCGCCGAGGCAACCCGGCGCGTGGCCCGGCATTTCGGGCTGTCGGGACTGCACGGCATGGATTTCATTCGCGACGAAGCCGGTCGCGTTCACCTGCTCGAGATCAATCCGCGGCCCACCCAAGGCGGCACCTTGCCGTTCGGGCCTGGCCGCGATCTGGCCGCGGCGCTGGCGTCGTGCATCTCACCGGGGGCAAAGCCGCGCCCGGCGATCGCCAACGACACCGTCGTGTTCTTCGCGCAAGAATGGCAACGCGACCCGGAGAGCGCCTATCTCAAGGCCGGCCATCACGATGTGCCCTGGGACGATCCCATGATCCTGCGCGCCTGCTTGCAGGATGCCCGGCCGGCCGCAAAACGCATGCGAAGCGCCACGCAGGACGCGGCCCGGGCCGACGGTCCCTTGGCTTTGACCGGAAGCCTCGTCAGGAGCTGACGGTGCTGGGTTCGGCTTTGCACTACATCCTCCACTATCCCAGGCGGCTTGCGGGCGCGCTCGCAACCGATCCCATCGCCCTGCTGGACAAGCTGCAGGACCGCATCGTTCAGCAGTGGGAGTATCGCAATCCGGTGCACTATCACGAAGCGTTGCGCGATTGGGAGCGCGAGCTTCATCGCTGGCTCGGCGTCGGCTACCCTTGCGAACACCAGGCGGAATTTTACCGCTTGTGGCAGGAGGTGCTCCGTTCGGTCCGAGCGCATGGCGTGAACATCGGGCCGGCGAGCTTCGCCGGATACAATGACGGCGATGCGGCGCTGCTGCGCGCCATCTGGTGCCTGGTGCGCCATGTGCGCCCGCGGCAGGTGGTCGAGACCGGCGTCGCCCACGGCTTGACCTCGCGCGTTGCGCTGGAGGCGCTTGAGCGCAATGGCGCCGGCCATCTCTCCAGCATCGACCGGCCGCCATTCGATCCCGCGATGCGCGCGCGGGTGGGCCTGGCCGTCCCGCAGGAGTTGCGGGGGCGCTGGACCTTGATCTCCGGATCGAGCCGCCGTTGCCTTCCCGGCCTGTTGGCGCGGACCGGTCCCATCGATCTCTTCATCCATGACAGTCTGCATACAGAGCGAAACGTCCGCTTCGAGCTGGACCATGCCTGGGCGGCGCTGAGACCCGGCGGTGCGATGATCGTCGACGACATCGACACCAACGGAGGCGTCGCGGCCTTCTACAGGGCCTCCCGCGGCTTAAAGTCCCTCGTCTGCGAAGCCGAGCCGGTCCGCCCGGACGAGCGCCGGTTCAACAAAAAAGGCCTGTTCGCCATCGTGGTGAAGGAGCCTTTCATGGCCGCCGCCGCCGGCACCACGCCGGCCAGCTAAGCCCCTCGCGAAGCAGGCTTGCACTGCCCTTCCCGGCCGCTTAGAGGTATCCGGAGTATCACCGAAGGAGCGTATCGATGCCCAAAGATCGTGCCGGCCGGAAAGGCGGCGACGCCGCCGGCGACAAAGGCAAGAAGAAAAACAAGCAGAAGAATCCTCTCATCAAGGAGGCACGCGGCCAGTACATGCAGGAACTGCGCAAGCAGGGAATGGCAAAGGACCAGATGAAGGAGAAGCTGCGGACGCATCTGAAAGACGTCGTGAAGCCGGCCATGTCGGAGGCGAGAGCCAGCGCCGATTCCCAGAACCTGACGGGGCAGGAGAAGAAGAACTTCGTCCAGAACGCGGTACGCACGAAGCTGGGCATGTCCTCCCCGCAAACCTGAGCCGCCCGATGACGCGCGGCAGGATTGCCGCCGCGGGTTCGGCCCTTTTGTGTCTTGCCATCGGCGCCTTCACCGCCCCGCCTGCGGTGGCGGCCGCGTGCGCGCGGCAGGCCCGCTTCGCAGTGGTGGTCCACGGCGGCGAAATCAGTCAGCAAACGCCGGAGAATGGCCGGCTCGAGGCGATGCGCGCCGCGCTGGCAGCCGCGCGAACGCAACTGGCCAGCGGCGCGTCGAGCCTCGACGTCGTCGAGACCATGGTCCGCGGCTTCGAAGATTCCGGCCGGTTCAACGCCGGCCGGGGCGCCATCGCCAACGCCGACGCCATGGTGGAGACGGACGCCTCCATCATGGACGGCCGGACGCTGAACGCGGGCGCCGTCGCCTCGATGCTGCACGTCAAGAATCCGGTTCACGCGGCGCGCCTCGTTATGGACGCCGGCCGGCACGTGCTGCTGGTCGGGGATCGCGGCGAAGCGTATGTGAAGAGCCTTGGCGCCGAGATGGTGCCGGAGAGCTATTTCATCAAAAGCATATCCGCGCAGCCCGAGCACGGCACCGTCGGCGCTGTGGCGCTCGATCGCTGCGGCGACATCGCGGCGGCCACGTCCACCGGCGGTTATGACGCGAAGATCCCCGGACGCGTCGGCGATTCTCCCATCGTGGGCGCCGGCGTCTATGCCGACGATGCCGTGGGCGGCTTTTCCGCAACCGGCCACGGCGAGTATTTCATCCGGCTGTCGGTGGCGAAGGACGTCGCCGATCGCATGCGCTATGCCCACCAGCCGCTCGCTGCCGCGATGAAGGCGGACATCCACGAGCGGCTGGGCGCCTACAAGGACGCCGACGGCGCGCTCATCGGCATCGACAAGAACGGCAACGTCGCCATGGACTGGAACGCTGTCGGCATGTTTCGCGGCTACGCGACCGATATCGAAGCGCCCGTGGTCGCCGAGTACGCCGGGCCCACCAGCAGCCGGCCGCGATAACCGGTGTTACGGGGCTCAAGGCCGCGTGCGCGCAAGCGCCACGGACACCAGCCGGCGATAGAGCCGGTCGCGCGCCGATTCCGGCGCCTCGAGCCCTAAGCGCGCGAGCGCCGCTGCATCGCCGGCCGCTCCCGGCGCCCCCGCGCTGGAAAACGCGAGGGCCAACAGATCGCGCCACGATTGCGCCGCTTCGCCGACCAGCGCCAGCGCGGGAACCAGGCGCCGTTCAACGTCCGTGAAATCGGTGCCGAGCGGAAACAGCGGCAGCAGCCCGCGCTGCTGCAGTGGGCCCAACGCGCGCGCGATCCGCTCCGGCGTGTTGTTGCGATAGGCGGTGGGGATTTCGTAGCTCCCCGCGATCTTGCCGCTCTCCTTCGCCTGCCGAAGCAGCTCCGGCTGAAATCGGGAATCCGCAATCGCCAGCATGGCGGCGATGCAGGCCGCGTCGGATTTGCCGCGCAGATCGGCAATGCCGTACTCGGTCACGAACACGTCCCGCAGATGCCGCGGAATGGTGGCGTGCGCAAATCCCCAGCGGATGTTGGAGGTGAGCTTCCCACGCGCCTTGCGCGTCGCCTTGAGCGCGAGGATGGAGCGGGCGCCGGAGAGCGCGAAGGCCTGCGCGACGAAATCGTGCTGGCCGCCCACCCCGCTCACCACCCGGCCGTCCTCCAGCGTGTCGGACATCGCCTCGCCGAGCAAGGTCGCCATCATCGCGCTGTTGACAAAGCGTGCGTTCACCCGCGCCGCGTGCTTGTTCTCCTCGTCGCCATACAGCTGGTTGGTGAACGACACCGGCTTCATCTGGAACTTGTCGCGTTCGCTGTCCGGCATTTCGCGCAAGGCGCGGTAGAAGCTTTTCGGCCCGACGAAGAACGCAGCATGCGCCAGCGCGCCATCCACTTCGCGCTTGAGCACGCCCGCCTGCTTCAGATGCAGCAATCCGTCCACCAGCATTTCCGTGGCGGCATAGAGCCCGGTTGCGAACGGCTCTGCATGAGAGCCCGCCGCCGCGGCCGCCGGATCGAGGCGCGCCAGCGCCTCACGGAACGCGGCGTTCTCCTTCTGCCGGAGGATCAGCGCATGGATGGCGGCATCGCCCTCTTCGCCGATGCCGATCTGCAGCGTTCCCCCATCGGGAATGAGGCGGGCGATGTGAAGCCCAGCGGCGTATTCCGGCAGGCTGACCGGCTCCTTGGGCGGCGCGAACAGCGGAAAGTCCGTGGACGGATGATCCAGAACGGCATCGAAAGCACTGGCCGGCAGGTCGGCATCGCCTCCCATGAACGGCAGCTCGGAATTCACCTGCCCGACCAGCAGGAATTTGGCGTCGCCGCGGGCGCGCGCCTGCAGCACGTCCAGCGTGACGTCGGTGTTGCACGACAGGCTGTAGCGTGCCGCGTCGCCCTCGCCGCGCTTCGCCACCAGCTGTGCCACCACATTCACGCCGCGCGCCGCAAGCACCCGCGCCGCATCGGTGTAGTTGACGGAGACATAGTCCTGCTGGGCGCGGGCAACGCCGAGCCAGCGCCCGGCGAGCAGGAAGAACTCGCTGACCTCGACATTGCGCGGCAGCGTGCCGTGGCGCAGCGCCTTGGCGTAGGCGAGTTCCGGGTAGCCGCCGAACAGCCGCTCGATCACCGGCTGGAGAAAGCGGCGCTCCAGTTCGCTGCGGTAGGGCGGCTTCTCCAGCGTCAGCGCGGTGAAGATACGCAACGAGACGGCGGGATCCGCGGCGGCGCGGGCATAGAGCGCATTGGCGATGCTGTTGGCCTTGCCGAGCCCCAGCGGCAGGCCCAGCACGATGTCGCCGTTCAGCTCACGGACGATCGCTGCCGCCAGCGCGTCGGCGTCCTCCCATCTGCGAGCGAGCATTTGCGCGAGTCCGAGCCCCGCGCGCATATTGGCCGCTTCGCAACGCCAGTGCCAGATGAACCAGCCGTCCGACTTTCCCGAGGCCGCGGAGCTCGCGTCCTCGCTCGCCGCGATGGGACTCATCGCCGGGGACGAAGCGTTCTCGATCGAGAGGCTGCCGGGCGGGGTGTCCTGCGACGTATGGCGCATCGCCACGCGCCACGGGCGCGACTTCATCGTCAAGCGCGCGCTGCCCAAGCTGCGCGTTTCGGCAGACTGGTTTGCGCCGGCAGAGCGGTCTCATACCGAAGTGCAATGGTTCCGGCTGGTGGGCGGAATCGATGCTTCTCTGGTGCCGCGGGTGCTGGGCGAAGATCCCGCGCGCCATCTCTTCGCCATGCAATACCTGCCGCCCGACAGCCATCCGCTGTGGAAGGCGCAGCTCGCCGCAGGCTTCGCCGATGCCGCTTTTGCCGCTGCGGTCGGCGCCGCGCTGGCGCGCATCCACGCCACGACCGCCGGCCGGGCTGACGTCGCGGCGCAATTCGCCAACGATGCGCAGTTCCTGGCACTGCGGCTCGAGCCCTACCTGCTCTACATCGCCGATCGTCATCCCGACGTCGCCGCGCCGATACGGACGCTGTCGCGCGGCATTGCAGCGGCGCGGATTGCCCTGATGCAGGGCGACATCAGTCCCAAGAACATCCTGCGCGGGCCGCACGGCCCGGTGTTTCTCGATGCCGAGACGGCCTGCTACGGCGATCCCGCGTTCGATCTCGCGTTCTGTCTCAATCATCTGCTGCTGAAGGGGGTGTGGCATCCGGAGTTTGCCGACGGCTACATGGCCTGTTTCGGTGCGCTGGCCGATGCGTATCTCCGCGGCGTGGGATGGGAGGAGCTTGCCGGAATCGAGACGCGCACGGCGGCGCTGCTGCCGGCGCTGCTGCTCGCGCGCATCGACGGCAAATCGCCGGTGGAATACCTCACCGGCGAGCGCGACAAGGCGCTGGTGCGAACGTTCGCCAAGCGGCTGCTGACGGCGCCGGCCGCTTCGCTGGAGGCGCTGCGCCTCGCCTGGCGCAACAGCTTGTCCAGAACGCGCTAAGGAAGGCCGCACGGCCGCTCACGCTCTCGCAGGTTGTCGCGAACATCGTGGCCGAACTCGGCCACGGGAAGGAAGCCATTACCGGCGATGCGGCATCGCGTGCCTCGCTCTGTTACCTCATGCAATTCACGCGTTCGGTCCAGAAGCACGGCAGGGATTCGGCCGTACGGTACGGGCTATGCTGTACGCAACGGCAGCTCACGCCTTTCCCGAACATCTGCGAATGCAAAGGATGACGTCACTAATCGTGGCAGTGACACGGACAGCCCAACTGCTTTCGCCAGTAATGCTCCAGTCACGGCAGCAATCCCATCGGTGGCCATGACGAGAACGATGAATGCTATCGCAGACGAACGCCTCTTCAAAGTCAAGGATTAGTCCGACGGGGTAGTGAGTCAGTTTGGCCTCCTAACTTTTTTGAGAGGCGTCTGCTGCGATTTCTACCCCTCAAAGAGGGGCAACAACGCCCCCAAAAACCTGCCGAGTAGCTGATTGCGCCCGGTTGCGACCCAACGACCCCGGCCTTAGGGTCGCTATGATTACCACTGCAAGCCGGAAGGCTGAATTCGTCGGGGGAGCTAACGATGGACTGGTTCCGGTATTTTGTAGTGGGGGCGTTCCTCGTGTCCTTCGGGGCGGCGGTGGCAATCTTCTACCTTTCCTCCGCGCGCCCGTTTCTCTACGGGGGATGGTTGCGCGACCTCTTTCATTTCGCCAGCCATGATCACCGTCTTACCCCGCGCCTATCGAACGACCTGAAAGATGCTGTCCTCGGCCTCACGCAGAACTATGGACGCGTCTATCTTGCGCTATTTGTGACATTTGTGATCGGTGTGTTGCTGTATCTAAAAATCGTTACTGCGGAGGCTGGACTGCCTATTCTGGCAGGAATCGTGGGATTCGCGCTCGGTAACAACGGTGGGAGTTCCACAGCACCTCCCGCGCCTCCGGGTCCACAAGGCTAGCGACTCCAAGTGACCTACTTGAAGGATCGAACCAAGAAATCACGTCGTGAAAATCAGGACTGGCGTGCTTTTGAGATACTGATAGCGTCAATAGAAGAGCGCATTGCTCCAAAGGGAGCAGTGGTTAAGTCCCCGGATCGCGTGAGAGACCTAGACAGTAGCCGTTTGCGCGAGGTTGATGCCTCAATTCGCACCAAGGTGGGAACCGCGGACATTCTTATTACAGTGGAGTGTCGCAAGCGCAATGGACCAGCCGACGTTACATGGATCGAACAACTTGCCACTAAGCGCGCCAAGGTCGGCGCGGCGAAAACGATTGCTGTCTCGGCAAAAGGATTTTCGGCCTCCGCGCGCTTAGCTGCGGAGCGGTATGGAATCGAGCTTCGCGTGTTAAACGAGATCACGTCCACAGACATCGACACGTGGTTCACGCCCAGTTCCTCGCTTCATCTTTATCGGTCAATCGAAGCCTTTATCTGCAATGTGGAACTGACCTCAGGTGCGACCCATGTGGTCGATGGTATGGAGGTTCGCTTTAGGCACCCGCAGGTCCACGGCACGTTCCCTGCAAGTGTTTTTGCCTCTTTCATTGAGATGAAGGAGCCAAAAGCGTTTGTGCCCTCGTGGCTTTCAGACGAGCCAAGGCAGAATCTGAAATTCGTGTTGGATGGACGAGATCCGAATTTGATTCCTGTCCCGCTGGGCGAAATCAAGAAAGAGGGCGTCCTCGAATTTCTAGAGCACGATCCAGTCAGA
>DIZC01000105.1 GCA_002429315.1 Alphaproteobacteria bacterium UBA6038 | reverse complement strand
TTCGGCAGTGCGGGGTGATGCAGCTTCGGCTTGGCGATGTAGGTCATTCGGCGGCCTCACGTTGGGCCTTGAGCATCATGCGCTCGGAAATCGCCGCTTCGATGAAGCGCGCGGTAATGGGCGTGCCGTCATAGTGCAGGATGGAAATGAACTTCGCCGGATCGATGGCGCATTCGTTGACTAGCAGCTTCTGCATCTGCGCGTCGCGGTTCTGCTCGATCATGAACACCTGGTCGTGCGCAGCGATGAAATCGGCAATTTCCTCCGCGAACGGGAAGGCGCGGATGCGCAGGATGTCCACGCAGAGCCCGCGGGCTTCCAGCGCAGCGGCCGCTTCGTCCATCGCCACATGTGTGGAACCGTAATAGATCGCGCCCCAGCGCGTGCCGACCGGCGCCTTGTGAAGCACGGGCTTCGGCAGAATGGTTTTGGCGGTTTCGAACTTCTGCAACAGCCGCTGCATCACATCGGTGTAGTCGCGGCCTTCCTCGCTGTAGACGGCGTAGGCGTTATGCGATGACCCGCGGGTGAAGTAGCTGCCTTTGGTGGGATGCACGCCGGGCAAGGTGCGATAGGGAATTGCGTCGCCGTCGACATCGAGATACCGGAAGAATTGCTTGCCGGCTTCGAGTTCCTCCGCCGTCATCACCTTGCCGCGATCGTATGTGCGGGAATCATCCCATGTCAGCGGGTCGACCAGCCAGTCGTTCATGCCGATGTCGAGGTCCATCATCACGAACACCGGCGTCTGCAGCCGTTCGGCGTAATCGAAGGCCGACGCCGCGAACTCGAACGCCTCGTTCGGCCCCTTCGGGAAGATCATCACCTGCTTGGTGTCGCCGTGGCTGGCGTAGGCCGTGAGCAGGATGTCGGACTGTTGCGTGCGCGTGGGCATGCCGGTGGACGGCCCGCCGCGCTGGATGTCGAAAATCACCGCCGGAATTTCGGCGTAGTAGGCAAGGCCGAAGAATTCCTGCATCAGCGAAATGCCGGGACCGGAGGTGGCGGTAAAGGCGCGCGCGCCGTTCCAACTGGCCCCCAGCACCATGCCAATGGCGGCGATCTCGTCTTCCGCCTGCACGATGGCGAACTTGTTCTGCTTCGTCACCGGATCGACGCGCAGCTTTTTGCAGTGCTTCATGAAGGCTTCGGCCAGCGACGTGGAGGGCGTGATCGGATACCAAGCCGCCACCGTCGCGCCGCCATAGACGCAGCCGAGCGCCGCGGCATCGTTGCCGGCGATGAAGATGCGGTCGCCAACCTTGTCGGAGCGCTCCACCTTGAGCTGACATTTCCCGGCGAGATTCTTCGCGGCGTACTCGTGCCCCAGCTCGATAGCCCGCATGTTGAGGTTGATTAGCTTCTCTTTACCTTTGAATTGCTGGCCGATGAGGCTTTCCACCACTCCGGCTTCAAACCCGAGGATGGACGACAGCGCACCGAGATAGATGACGTTCTTTAAGAGCTGCCGTTCGCGCGGGATGGTGCCTTTCAGCGAATTGGAGAGCGCCGTCAGCGGCACGCCCAGCACCGTGAGATCGTCGCGGAATTTCGACGCCGGCATCGGCTTGGTGGAATCGTAGACGAGGTAGCCGCCCCTATCGATGGAGGCGACGTCCTTGTCCCAGGTTTGCGGGTTCATGCAGACCATGAGATCCACGCCGCCGCGCCGGCCGAGCCAGCCCTGAGCGGAGACGCGCACTTCGTACCAGGTGGGCAGGCCCTGGATGTTCGACGGGAAGATGTTGCGCGAGCAGACCGGCACGCCCATCCGAATGATGCAGCGGGCGAACAGTTCGTTCGCGGAGGCCGAACCGGAGCCGTTCACATTGGCGAACTTGACGACGAAATCGTTGGTGGCGGCGATGGGCATGATCACTCCGCCGCCAGGAGGTGCACGGCGCAGCCGTCGGTCGTCTTCGCCGTGTCGATGTAATATTTCTTCATGTCCCACGCGCCGGTGGGGCAGCGCTCGGCGCACAGCCCGCAATGCAGGCAGACGTCTTCGTCCTTCACCATGATGCGCTGCGTCTTGAGCGCATCGGAGACGTACAGGTCCTGCGTCAGGTTGGGCGCCGGCGCGGTCAGATGCGTGCGCAGTACGCCTTCCGGATCGTTTCGGGTGAAGGTGATGCAGTCCATCGGGCAGATGTCGACGCAGGCGTCGCACTCGATGCACAGCTTCTCCTCGAACACCGTCTGCACGTCGCAATTCAGGCAGCGCTGCGCTTCCTTGAACGCCAGCGCGCGATCGAAGCCGAGCTCGACCTCCACCTTCACATTGCGCAAGGTGAGTTCGTTGGGCGCGTGCGGAACTTTGTAGCGCAGGTCGAGCGACACGTCGTTGTCGTACGACCATTCGTGGATGCCCATCTTCTGGCTGAGGATGTTCAGATGCGGCGGCGGGCGATCTGCCTTTGCATCCTTGCCGTCCAGCATCAACGCGATGGAGATGGCCGCTTCGTGGCCGTGCGCCACCGCCCAGATGATGTTCTTGGGGCCGAACGCCGCATCGCCGCCGAAGAACACCTTGGGGTTGGTGGATTGCATGGTGAGCGGATCGACCTTCGGCATATCCCATTTGTCGAACTCAATGTCGACATCGCGCTCGATCCACGGGAAGGCGTTCTCCTGGCCAACGGCCACCAGCACGTCGTCGCATTCGTAATGCACCTCCGGCTCGCCGGTGGGCACCAGGTTGCGGCGGCCCCTGGCGTCGTATTCCGCCTTCACCTTCTCGAACGTGACGCCGGTGAGCTTGCCGCTCTCATGCGTGAATTCCTTCGGCACGAGGAAATTGAGGATGGGGATGTCTTCACGCATCGCATCCTCTTTCTCCCACGGGCTCGCCTTCATCTCCTCGAAACCTGAGCGGACGATGACCTTCACGTCCTCGCCACCGAGGCGCCGCGACGTGCGGCAGCAATCCATTGCCGTGTTGCCGCCGCCCAGCACGATCACGCGCTTGCCGATTTTGTCGACATGCTCGAACGAAACGCTCGACAGCCAATCGATGCCGATATGAATGTTGGCCGCTGCCTCCTTGCGGCCGGGAATCTCCAGTTCGCGGCCCCGCGGTGCGCCGCAACCGACAAAGATGGCGTCGTAATCCTCCGCCAGCAGCGACTTCAGACTGTCGATGCGCTGCCCCAGCCGCAGCTCGGGCTGCAAATCCAGAATGTACTGGCACTCTTCATCGAGCACTTTCTCGGGCAAGCGGAATTTTGGAATTTGCGTCCGCATCATGCCGCCGGCATGCGGATCGGCATCGTACATCACGCAGGTGTAGCCGAGCGGCAGCAGGTCGCGCGCGACCGTCAGCGACGCGGGGCCGGCACCGATCAAGGCGATGCGCTTGCCGTTCTTCACCGCCGCCGCCTTCGGCAGCAATGCATGCACATCGTTCTTGTTATCGGCAGCGACGCGCTTCAGCCGGCAGATCGCCACCGGCTCCTGATCGTCGATGCGGCCGCGACGGCAGGCGGGCTCACAAGGCCGGTCGCAGGTGCGCCCGAGGATTCCCGGAAACACATTCGACCACCAGTTGATCATGTAGGCGTCGGTGTAGCGGCCCTCCGCGATCAGGCGGATGTATTCCGGCACGGGGGTGTGTGCCGGGCAGGCCCATTGGCAATCGACCACCTTGTGGAAGTAGTTGGGATTGCGGATGTCGGTCGGCTTCATGCCGGGGGCTGGGGCGCGCACGCCTTCCGCCAGATCGAGAGCCATTGTTCCTTCGATAACTCCAAACACCTAACGCGCCGCAAACTCCTGGCGCCGCCCGGCCCGCACGCGGCGCCGATTCGGCCGGACGCCACAGTTTCCCTTTAGGGCCGCGCATATTAGGGATTGGTGGACTCGGCGCAACCCATGAATGCCTGTATTGTCAAAGAGATAGCGGCGGTTTTGCGGCGTTTTGGCCCCTAAGGGGCTGAATTGATGCACAGATTTGGAGAGATGCCGTGGACGTAAGGCTTTCCGAGGAGCAGCAGGCCATCGAAGACGGCGTGGCGAAAGTGTGCGCGCGCTTCGGCGACGACTACTGGAGCGCGTGCGATTCGGAGGCCCGCTTCCCGGAGGAATTCTACCGCGCCATGGCGGAGGGTGGCTGGCTCGGCATCACGATGCCGGAGGAGTTGGGCGGCAGCGGCATGGGTGTCACCGAAGCCGCGCTGATGATGCATGCGGTGACGAAAGCGGGGGGCGGGTTCAGTGCGGCGTCTGCGATCCACATCAACCTGTTCGGCCCCCATCCCATCGTGGTGCACGGCACCGAGGAACAGAAGCGCCGCTGGCTCGTGCCGCTGATCGAGGGCCGCGAGAAGGCCGCGTTCGGCGTGACCGAGCCGAATGCGGGGCTCGACACGACGTCGATCGAGACGTTCGCGCGGCGGACCAACGAAGGTTATGTCGTCCGTGGACGGAAGATCTGGACCACCACAGCGCAGGAAGCTCACAAGATTTTGCTTCTGACCCGCACCACGCCGAAGGCGGAATGCAAGAAGCCGACCGACGGCATGACCCTGTTCTACACCGATCTCGATCGCTCCAAGGTGGAGGTGCGGCGCATTCCGAAGATGGGCCGCGCGGCGGTGGATTCGAACACGGTGTTCATCGACGAGCTGTTCGTGCCGGATGAAGACCGCATCGGCGAAGAGGGGCGCGGATTCCGCTATCTGCTGGA
>DIZC01000047.1:15406-31028 GCA_002429315.1 Alphaproteobacteria bacterium UBA6038 | reverse complement strand
CTCCCTGTCCGCCAGATGCACCATATTTCGCAATAGTTTCAATAGGTTTGCAGTTGCAAACCGCTGCTATCCCCATTTCTTTCCCAAGGCGTAACTCCGCGGCCTCTCTCTCTGCCCCAAGACTGCGCAGCGCGGCGGCCGTGTCCGCCCCCTGCCCCTTCGCCAAGGAATGCGGCTCGGCCCGCCAGCGGTCGGGGAGGCGCACAGACTGTTCAGGGAGGCGCGCAGTGCTGCCTATGCTCTGAGCCTTGCGCTCGCGCGAACGGCTTTAGAATAGCATCCGTCGCGCGTCGCCTGATTTGTTTGGGGGGGGCGGCGCATCGGCTGCACATTCTGAAGGGGAGTGATGGGCATGCCTTACAAAAGACGACCGATGCTTCGCGCGACTTTGGCGGCCGTACTTTCGATTGTGGCAGGCGGGTTGTCAGTTACAGTCGGTGCCGATCAGCTGAGTGATGACAACGATGTCGCTAAGTCTGTCACCCCCACCGAGGATGACATCGCGAAGATAATCGCAGGCAGCAGTAAACCGGATTCCGACCCAGAGGCAGACGACGACCGACAGCATCTTGCTGCCATATGCGACACCGCAGTTGTTACGAGCGTACCGCAGGTGACAGCTACTCGGGTTGCTGGTTGGGCGGCACAAAAGAAGAGTGAGTACGAGACCACTGACGCGTATTTGAAGCGCTCGGCGAAGTGGTTTGGAGATGGAAAGATTATCGCCTCGGTGGCCGTCGGATCCGGCGAATACGATGCCGACCGACAGGAACTCACTATACCTGTTTCATTCCTAACGATGCCTGTCATGGATGAAAAACTCACCGCATCTTATGAGTTCCTCGCGATTGAAGATTCCAAGAAATCGCTCGGCAGTTATGTCGGCCAGAATGCGTATGGCGTAAAGACCCGCGTGAGACGCTATATGGAAACCCAGTTCGGAGTGGCATGGGAGGCTGAGTCTTTTGAAATAACTGGCTCAAACACAAGCAAGACCTTCCCGGTCGCAGCGGCGGATGCGCCAAGTGTGAGAAAGCACCTTCGATTTCTGATCGCTGGCGAAGCTGCTCCCCCTTACGTTTTCATCGGTATCGGAGGGCACGGTCCTTATCTCACCAATCCTGTAGACCTGACGACCTATAGTTTCGGGATCGTGGCCAAACCCGCCTGCGCTGCAATCTATGATGCATCTAACAAAAGAGTCCTGTCCTCTTGGGTTGTGAAGGGAGAAGAGGCAGTGCAATCACGATGATTTTTTCTGCGAGTCGCGAATGAAAGGGGGCGGCGTCGTATACCACCGCCTTCTGAATGCGCAGCCTTGGACTACAGACCATAGTCCACGTAGCGCACGCATACGCTCAGCTTGGAGCAAAAAACCCACATGGCCGCTCAAAAGAGTCAGCATTACGTGCCGAAAGTCTATCTGCGGTCTTTTAGCGCTGACGTGAAAAGAAGGTCGATCAATCTGCTAAATATAGGTCGCCGGAAAACGGTTCCGAGTGCCTCGATCAAACACCAGTGCGCGGGCAGCTACTTCTACGGCGAGGATAAGGCGCTCGACACTCTGTTTGGGGACCTCGAAGGTCGCTATGGCGGGATTGTACGCAAACTCGTCAGCGGCGAACTCGACACGAGCTCAATCGACTGGCTGCGAATGTTCGTCTCGTTGCAGCACTGCCGCACTCGATATGCGCTCCAAAGATACCGAGAATTTTGTGAGCGCGGGGCGGCAATCACATTCAAGGGAAAACGTCTGGAACCTGCGGATGCGCCCGCTCTCTCACACAAAGAGGCAATGATGGGCGCGCTATCCCAGTTCACAAACTTCCGTCCGGCCGTAGAAGATTTGAAGTTCCGAATTTTTCGAAACGAAACAGACATTGCTTTCGTGACAAGCGATAATCCGGCCCTGCTGACAAATCGCTTTTATCTCCAACAGTTGAAGCGTGACGATTTCGGGATCGCTAATTCAGGGGCCATCCTCATAATGCCGATCGCCCCATCGCTTGTGGCATGCTTCTACGATGGGTGCGTTTATGCCACCAAAGGTGGTTCGGAGTTTGTGAGTGTCGATGAGCCAAAGGATGTACTTGCGCTTAACGAGCTGCAGTATCTGAGCGCGCACGAAAACATCTATTTCTCTGATTTCAGCGATGCCGAGCGACTGACGGCGGAATTCGAAGCTGTGTGCGATCTCCGCCCGAAGGACATTGTCAGAATCCAGCAGCTAGTCGAAGTCGAAAGGTCCCGGATAGAAAAAGTTTATCGGATGGCAACAGATCAGGCCGACGCGGATAGCGGTCGCTCTAACATGCTGGTGTTCCAAACAGCAAAGCCGTTGCCTCGAACTTGGCCTTCCATGATTCCATTTCGGAACAATAAGAAGACCTACGAGAATGGTTCCGGCGTCGGCTTTGTTCGCCGCCCGGAATGGCTAACGCACATGCCGAGCTAATGCGCGGAGCGTTGCCGGGCCCCTTTACCGTCGCCTCCCTGCCACCTCTGCCCACGCGGGTCCTTGCGCGCTATCCTGTTGTCGAACCGCTCTGCGAAGATACGGTCGAGCCTGTGCCTCGTCAGACCGCCGCCGGGACAGGCGGCCGACTTCGGAGCGGGAGCCAGCCGCTCAGCCGCACGCGGATCAGCCAGAACACCATGATGACCAGCGGCACGAACTGCGGAAGGAAGAAGATGGGCGTCACGTGCATGGGGCCGGGCAGCAGCCGCGGCAATCCATTGGTGAACGCCGAGCCCGCGGCCATGGTCAGCCCGAGGCACATGCGCCACAGATGCCGGGCAATCCGCGGTGCCCCGGAAATGCCGCCGGCCATGATCATCCTGGCGTCGCCAAGCACCGCGGTCACCGTGACGCCTGTGAACACATAGACCGCAATCAGGATGGGTCCCTTCAGAGGCGTGGCACTGTTGAAGAAGGGGGGCAGGCCGGTTGCCAATTCGAAGCTCAAGACCAGGAACGGCGCGCAGAGGCAGAGCGCGGCGGCGAACGCGACTTTTTCGGCGCTGCCGACAGTACCGGCGTGGCGTCGAACTGCCATCCAACCGGTCGCCACCAGATAGAAGGCGAATGTACCGCCGAAGAGGTTGAAAAGCTGGCCGGGCCTGACAACTGCGAGGTAGATCGCAAACACCGCCATCACCAGCATGGAGATGAAGAAGACGGTGCCGGCCGCGCGATGCACACGTTCGCCTTTGCGGGCGAAGATCGCGATGGTGCCGGAGACCAGGCCTACCGTTCCGCCGGCGATGTGGAGGACGAAGGCGACCGTCGTGGCGCTGTGCAACCACGATGTCTGTGCCGCCTGAAGAAGCATACCGCTTGCCTCCCGCCGCCGCTAAATCGGTTCGCGGTCGCGGCGAAGCCAGACCGAGGCAGCAATAAACGCAGCCGCAACCACAAGTCCCACCCAGAGCCCCGGGCTGCTGAAGAACTTCCCCGGCGTCAGCAAGGACAGCGGATCAATGCCGTTGGCCTGGATGGCGTGGACGTTGTGCGGCGGAGACGCGAACGCCTCCAGGAGAAACCCTCTCAGCCGATAGCGGATGAGCCCGCCGACATAGGACGTATCCAGTGCGATCTTCTCGACAACGGACAAGCCGATGGGAACGAGCACCGCCCACAGGAAGGTCATGCGGCGTGCCCAGGCCGAAACCACGAGCAGCCAACCGTAGATCGGCGCATACCAGAGCGTTCCGACCACGACGAGGTAACCAAGTAAAAGCGACGCCTGGCCCAGCGGCCAATGGCTCCACAGCGGCGCGGCCCCCGTCCCCCTTGCCAGCAGAACCGCGGTTCCGGCAGCCAACATGAGCAGTTGGGTGACGAGTGCGATCGCGAGCACGACGACCGGCAGAATGATCAGTGGAACGCAGGCCTTCGAAAGAACCGCGGTCAGATCCGAGACCGGCAGGGATTTCCAGAACAGGATGGTGCGGTCGCGCCGCTCGTTGTTCAGTGCGCCGAGGCAATAGAAGACGGCGACGACCACGCCCGTGACCAGGATGGAAGCCATGGCGATCGCGAACGGCAGCGCCAGCTCGAGAAACTGCTTCCACCACGGCAAGGATTCCGCCGCCTGCACCATGTGCGGCAAGTGCGCCAGTCTGACCGCATAGCCGAACAGCACGATGCCGGCGACCACCAGCGGTGCAATGTAAATCGACCGGTACTCCCACAACTCGCGCCGCAGCGACCAATAGAACGGCCGCGTCCGCGCCGGGACAGCCGGTTGGGCCGTGGACCTGTTGAACGCGCCAGCGTCGGTATCCGGTACGGTGCTCATGCGGCCGCTCCCTGTGTCCTTGGCTGATCGCCCATCACCGCCACGAACAGGTCGGCGATGCTGGGCGTGCGGAGTTCGCCGAGTGCGCCAAGCTGGGCGCGGTCGGCGCCATCGAAAAGAAAGATGGTGCGGCCGAGAATCTGACGTTCGTGAATGGGTTTGAGCGCGCGCGCTTGGGCCAGCGCTTCCGGGCGCACGGTCAGTTCGGCATAGCGCGTCTCGAAATCTTCCATGCTGCACGAGAGCACGATCTTGCCGCGATCGATGAACATCATGTCCGTGAGAATCTGCTGAATCTCCTCGACCTGGTGCGTCGTCACCACGATGGTGCGTGAGCGGTCGAAATAGTCGTTCAGCAGCGAGTCGTAGAACTGCTTGCGGAACAGAAGGTCCAGTCCCAGCGTCGGCTCGTCCAGAACGAGCAGCTTGGCGTCGATTGCCATCACCAGCGCCAGATGAAGCTGTGTCACCATGCCCTTGGACAGCTCCCTCACTCTGCTCGTCCGCTTGATCTGCGTTCGCGCCAGGAAGCTCTCCGCCTTGGCGCGATCGAACCGCGGATGAACGCCCGCGACGTAATCCAAAGCCTGCGACACGCGCATCCAGCGCGGCAGCACCGCGACGTCGCCGATGAAGCAGACGTCCCGCATGAGGCGTTCGCGCGCCCGCCATGGATCGAGGCCGATGACGCTCAGCTCGCCCTGGTAGGGGATCAGTCCCAGCACGCAATTGAGCAACGTGCTCTTGCCGGCGCCATTGGGGCCGATAAGCCCCAGAATGCGGCCTTCTTCAATGCGAAGGTCGACGCCGTCGAGAGCAACTGTCGTGCGGAACGTCTTGCGGAGGCCGCGCGCTTCTACGGTGGCCATTGGTTCAATGCTCCTTGGTGGCGCCGGAAGAAAGCAGATCGCTCGTCGCGAGGCCGAGGCGATCGATGGTCTCGCGAATGGCCGGCCATTGCTCCGTCAGGAACCGTTCTCGTTCCGCCTTCAGCAACAACGCGCGTGTCCCGGCATTCACGAACATCCCCAGTCCTCTGCGTTTCTCCACGAACCGTTCGTCGACCAATTGTTGATAGGCCTTCAGCACAGTGAGCGGATTGACGCGATACTCGGCGGCCACGTTGCGCACCGACGGCAACGGGTCGCCTTCCTGCAGCACGCCGTCGAGAATCATGGCGATGACGCGATCGCGCAGTTGCCGGTAGATCGGCTGGCTCGCGTTCCACTCCTGATCCATGGCGTGTTCCATCTCGCCTAGTGGCGCCCAGGCTGCGCGCCTGACAAGCGCTCGAACGCGCCCACCAATAGCTGCGGAAGCTCGGCGCACGCTTCGGTCAGGGCGAGGCTCACCGCGGGGGCGATGCGGCCGATGGCGGCATGCTGCGAGGGCGAGGGCAGCGGCTGACCGCTGAGCAGCCGGCTTGTGTCAGCCCATGCGCCTGGCGCCAGGCAGACCGCGGCTATGGCTGCGCCGAGAACGAGATTATGTAGTGCTTTCATTGGCTTGCCACCCTTTCTGTCGAAGGCATTCGCCGCATTCAGCGGAAGTACACTGTTATATATAACTACAACACTATTGCACAAGAGGGGGTGGGCGATTATATACGTGACAAAGGTAGCCCCAATCCCTAGATGTGGCTGGGAAAGGTGCTGCCATGAACTTGAACGATCCGATTTTCACCGACGAAGCCAAGGCGCGGGCCTATTTCGAGGCGATCCGCTGGCCGAACGGTCCCTTCTGCCCTCACTGTGGCGAGGCCGAAAAGGTCTATCGGCTTGAGGGCAAGTCCACCCGACCCGGCCTGTTCCACTGCAACGGCTGTTCCGGCCAGTTCACCGTCACGACCGGCGGCGTCATGGAGTCCAGCAAAATCCCGCTGACAAAGTGGGCGCTCGGCTTCCGGCTATATGCTGCCAGCAAGAAAGGCTTTTCGGCTCACCAGCTCCACCGGATGCTTGGCATCACGTACAAGTCCGCATGGTTCATGGCGCACCGTATCCGGGAAGCGATGGCCCCGCTGGAAAGCGCAGCGCCTCTCGGCGGCGCTGGCAAGGTGATCGAAGCCGACGAAACCGAACTGTCGCCCTCGAAAAAGAGCAAGCCGCGCGCGCGTTCGCAGAACAAGGGGTTTGTGAGCCTTGTGGAACGCGGCGGCCACGTCCGCTCGGTTGTGATTGACGGCGCGAACACGGCGGAGATTAAGGCAGCGATCCTTCGCCACGTTCACCCGGAAAGCACGTTGCACACCGATGGAGCGCCCGCCTATCGCTATTCCGGGCTTCCGCACCCGTTCGGCTACATGGCGAAGCATGAAGCGGTGGACCACAACAAAACCTACGTCCGCAAAGGCGAGACGGGCATTGTCCATACGAACACGGCGGAAGGCTATTTCAGCATCTTCAAGCGCGGCCTTGTCGGCACCTATCAGCACATTGGGGAACAGCATTTGCCGCGCTACTTGGCCGAATTCGATTTTCGCCAGAATAACCGCGCGCGCCTTGGCGTGAACGATGAAGCTCGCACAGAACGCGCAATCAAGGGCGCAGAGGGCAAGCGGCTCACCTACCGGCAACCTCACGCAGCCTGAAAAGCGCGCCTTCCGAGAAGGCCGTAAGCGGCTTAGGTTGATCCTTGAATTACTGGAACGCACGAGGCTTGAATGAGCGGCGAGATCAATCAGGTTGTGAACCTCGAAGATTATCGCCCGAAACTAGAAGGCAAACCCTGCATCATTTCGTTCATCGGGTTTAGCTTCCAAACGCCAGAGGGCGAGCCGATGAAATTGAATTTCGTTGTTGACCTTGAGAATGGGGACTACCAAGCGGCTATCGACGCGGTACGCGAGAACGGTGGGGTCTATTTGGAGTCGCCGGGGAAGCCCGATGTGACTTGGTTTTTGCCTTGGCCGTGCGCGGCCGTGCGGATCGTGCCGAGAAAATAGCTCTCGCGAATTCGCGAGCGTTCGCAACGCGCAAATGCACGGTTAAGACAGTCATCTGGGTGGTTCCTGCTAGTGGTCTCAGTTTGAATTTTTTGGCCGCGTGATCGCGCCTGATTTGATCCAGCAATGGATTTTCCCGACGACCGCTCCGGACGTTGTGTTGTCAAGCGGTCTGATACCGGACGATTGTGCTACGGAACGATGATAACGAAACTTTCGTCTGACACCGCGAACGCCCCAGAATCGCTGTTGCCCGTGACGACCGCAATCGTGTTCCGATTCGAATCGCAGAAGACGTCATCGCCGTACTTGACGAAGGTTGCCGCATGATTCGAGTGCGTATAGTCGATCGCGAGAGAAGGTAAAGCCGTCCTCGCTTTGATCGAGCGCTTGAGCTTCACACAATAAAACCCTGTCGCAGGATGCGACACGGAAACAACATTCAAGGAACGCGCGATGGTGCCGTCAGGATAGATAACCGCTTCGGCTCGCGCTGTTCCGGTGACGCCATTGGGCGGTGCGTCAGCCGCTTGCACTGCTGATATAGTGAGCATCAGCAAAGCCGCAGTAACCAATGTACCAAATGGTGTCACCTTGTCTCCTGTCGATGCCGGCCATTGTGCGCCAGCCAAGCTTTGGGACGCTACCACGGGGAGACGATCGCCACCAGCCCGAGGCTCACCGCGAAGGCCAAGATGCTGCCGGTAGACGGCGATTGCCATTTCTAGCTGCCGAAAGACGCCGGGGTCGTTCCAGATGCCACGTTCGCGCATCTGGCGGAAGCGCTCTAGGCGGCGCTCGCCCTCTCTAAGCCGGGATTCGAGGAATGTGATCGGGCCCATAAACGCCGCACTCCGAAATTCTAGGGCGGGGTTGCCAGAAGGCAACCGGGCAAAAATTTCAAACTAAGGTCACGCTACCCGGTTCCTTATTTAGCGCGATTCAGCTTTGTGGGTGGCCTTCGCTTGCCCGTAGCAGCGCTCTTGCCCTTGAATTTCTTCTGCGGCTTGTGCCGAGTCGTTAGGGCGCGCCTGAGTCCGGCCTCCATGCGCCGCACGGTTTCCGCTTCGCTGTATTGGCCCGCATTGCCCACTAGAGACTTCCTTCGATGGCTCAAATTCAAATCATACCCGCATTCACCGATTTTCCTCAAGAAGCTCTCCATGTGGGAGCGATTCTCTCAGGATATAGCGTGCTGGAATTTTGGCTCTTGCAATGTCTCACGTCAGCAATTGGGGACCCTTTCACGGCTGTAAAAGTTCTGTACCGGACCCGCGGAGAAGAACAGAGAATCATCATAGCGGACGCCCTAATGCGCGACCGATATGCCCTAACTTCTCTGGCCAATCCGTATTGCGAAGCGATTGCGGACCTTCAATGGTGCAGAAAGATTCGAAATCAGTACGCCCATTGCTATTGGGACCTTTCCGCGACGAAGCGCGATTTTCTGACCTTCGTAAACCTAGAGGAGGTGGCCAAGAAACACGGAACGCTGGACGTGCAGGACAAGGACGTGGAGAGGGTCGATTTGGCACTGCTTAAGGCCCAAACGACGTATTTCGTTTATGTGCGAGGGTGCCTGATGCATCTTCACTACGGCTACAACGCGCTGGCGGGGCGATCTCCCATCCGAGATTCTCCATTGCTGAAAAAACTTCCAAGACCGCCCCTGAGCAATGGTCCGGCATCACCAGCGCATCCGCAGACTGGCTAATCTCCTTAGCGACTGCCTCTAGAGCCGAAATCGGAACCCGATAGGTCGCTCCCTTAAACATAAATTCGAACGTCGGCCTGTCGGCCCGTTTTCTACCCATTGGCGTTACCTTTGTCACGTATACAATCGCCGGGGGTGGCAGGCAAAAAGCGATTCCGCGAGAAACAGAGGCGCGCGCGTCGGGCGCTTGGCGCGGGCGCGCTCTATCGCTATTCCCGCAACAAGACGGATCTTGTGGCGCGCCGCTACCGCCGCGCGTTCGCGCTTTACGAGCGTTTCGCGGATGCAGCGGACCGAGAAGGGCAACGGGACTGGAGAAAGCGATGACGGGTCTTCACCTCAACGTGCCGGCGCATGCCCAGGGCTTGCGACCATGAGCGTGGCGATTCAGGGAACGGTTGCGCCGGGATTCGAGCCAGTGCGGGAGGCGTTCGCGGCGAATTTCGCCCGCGCCGGCGATTACCGGGAGGTGGGTGCCGCGCTCGCGGCGTTCCACCGCGGCCGTTGCGTCGCCAATCTCTGGGGCGGGTACGCCGATCGCGCGCGCATGCGGCCATGGAAGGAAGACACGCTGATCAATGTCTGGTCGGCCACCAAAGCCGCGGTGGCCGTCGCCATGGCGATGCTCGTGGAGCGCGGGCGCCTCCGGTATGGCGACACGGTCGCCAGCGTGTGGCCCCAATTCGCGCAAGCCGGCAAAGCAAACGTCACGGTCGCGCAGGTGTTGTCGCATCAGGCGGGACTGCCCGGCTTTATCGAACCCACGACGATTGAAGACCAGTACGATTGGGAAAGCTGCTGCGCCAAGCTTGAACGCCAGGCGCCGGCGTGGCCACCGGGCACCGCCACCTCCTATCACGCGATGACCTATGGCTGGCTCGCCGGTGAAATTGTGCGGCGCGTCAGCGGTGCGTCCGTCGGAACTTTCATCCGCGACGAGATCGCGCGGCCATTGCAAGCCGACGTTTTCGTGGGCTTGCCGGCTAGCGAAGACGTACGCGTGGCGGAGATCATCGGCCCGAAACGTGCACCCAACATTCCGCCGCTCGGACAGGCCGCCATGATGGCGCTCGCCAATCCACAGCAGAATCCCGAGCAGCCGAACGCGCGCGCATGGCGGGCAGCGGAAATTCCCGCCGCCAACGGCCAGGCGAGCGCGATGGGACTCGCGCGGCTGTACGCGGCGCTCACCAATGGCGGCGCATTGGATGGCGTGCAAATCCTTTCGCCGGACTCGATCGCGCGCATGACCGCGCCGGCAACCAGCGACGGCCGCATAGACATGTTCCTCGGCTTCAAGGACAGCTGGGGCATGGGCGTGGCCCTGAACACGCCCGGAATTTACGGGACGAATCCGCGCGCCTTCGGCCACTCGGGATGGGGCGGTTCTTTCGGTTGCGCCGATCCGGACGCCGGCGTCGCCATCGGCTATGTGTGCAACCAGATGGGACCGGAGCTCGTCGGCGATCCGCGCACCGCCGAATTGTGCACCGCCGTGTTTGGCTGCCTGTAATGCTTGACGGTCTGACGCTCCGGCGCGCTCAACCGCGCATCATGGAAACGCCGCCGTCGACGATGATTGTCGCGCCGACGACGTAATCGCCGGCCCGCGATGCGAGGTAGATCGCCGCGCCCGCCATGTCCTCCGGCGTCCCGATCCGGCGCGCCGGGATCATGCGGGACGCTTCGTCGCCGTGATCGCGCGCCACCCGGTTCATGTCCGAGGCGAACGCGCCCGGCGCGATGGCGCTGACCGCGATGTTGTCGCGGATCAGGCGGACGGCCATGCGCCGAGTGAGATGAATGAGGCCGGCCTTGCTGGCATGATACGAGTAAGTCTCCTGCGGATTGACCGCGATGCCGTCGATGCTGGCGATGTTGATGACCTTGGCCAGCCGTTCCTTGGTGGCCGCTGCCTTCAGCGCCCCATGCAGCGCCTGGGTCAGAAAGAACGGCGTCTTCAGGTTCAGGTCCATGACCTTGTCCCATCCGCTCTCCGGGAATTCGTCGAACTCCGCGCCCCACGCCGCGCCGGCGTTGTTCACCAGGATATCGAGCGTCTTCTCATGCTTGAGGTAAGCCCCGGCCATGGCCTTGGCGCCGTCGGCCCCCGAAGCATTCGTGGTCAAAGCGGTGCACGATCCAAGGCTGGACAGTTCCCTGGCCGTCTCTTCCAACGGACCGCCCTTGCGCGCCGAGATGTAGACTCTTGCGCCATAGCTCAGGAATCCCTCCGCGATCATCCGTCCGATGCCGCGGCTGCCGCCGGTGATCAGCGCCGTTTTGCCCTTGAGCGAAAAAATCTCCTGCATCCAGCCCTCCCGAATGTCCCGCGGCTACCGAAGCCCCGCTTGGGCGCGATCTTGTCCGCTAGGCGCGCGCAGGTAAATCCCGGATCCCGTTGGCTTGCAGTCGCCGGTGTCGCGGAATCGGCAGAACGAACTATCCGCACCTTTGCGCTGCCGAAGGATGCAGACCGCAAGAACGTGTCGGCCAAATACGCCTATTGCGTTTTGACCCTGACGATTCCGCGGCGCGCGCTCGCCGGCAATCTGCAGAAGATCCATGTGAAAGCGGCCCAGCCCGGATCGATGGCGCCCCCCAGGCAGCGCGAAAATTTTGGGCCGCCGCGCAGGTTTGCTGATTTCGGTCAAGGAATCCGGCGGCGGTCTCGGCTCGAATTGGCCGCTAACCGGAGGTGGCCATGACGACGGGACAAGAATTCTATCTGGCAATGGTGATCGTCGCTTTTTGCCTGTTCGGCCTTGTGCTGGCGATCGTCAGTTGGATGGAGAGGCGTTCTGCCAGGATGCCGCAAATCGCCACTGCAACCACAGCAGCCGAAATTGCCGTGCCGAGAACGCGGCCGCGCGGCGCGCGTCCGTCTGCCGTTTGCGCGACCGTTTGAGACCTGCGCGAGGCGCCGGTCGAGCTGGAGGCTCGGTTTTCGGCGGGTGGCCTGTCGGGTTTCTGAAGCCCATGTTCATCATGGGTTCAGGCGCGGGGAGGCATTCTGGTGCCTCGTTCGGAGGGTCTGTTCGAACGGAGGACAATGAGCAATGAACCATCTCGCAAAACTTGCGGCAAGTGCCGCGATCGCAGCCGTGGCCGTAACAGGCGCGACTGTGGCCACCACCGCTCCAGCTGAGGCCCGCGTGGTGGTCGGTTTCGGATTCGGCTTCCCCGGCTATTACGGCGGCTACTACCCCGGCTACTATGCACCACCCTGCTACTACGGCCCAGGGTATTGCGGCTATCCGGGATACTATGGCGGCTACTGGGGCGGCGGTGGCGGCTGGGCCTGGTGGGGCGGCGGCTGGCACTGGCGCGGCGGCTTCCGTGACCGCGACGGCTTCCGTGGATTCCGCGACCGCGACGACCGTGGATTCCGCGACCGCGACGACCGTGGCTTCCGTGATCGGGACGGCCGCAGCTTCCATGGCGGAATGCACGGTGGAACGCGCGGGCGGTAATCTAGTTATCCGCGCGTAGAATTCGTCATCGACGTGAATCGCCTTCGGTCCGACATCGGGCCGGAGGCGATTTTACGGACCCGAGTTCGATCACCTTCGACTACTCGATAACCAAGCGGCCTACTGCCTGGTCGTCGTCGTCGATCTCTCTGCCACCGACCGTCTACAACGGCCTTGCTGTCAATCTGCTCTCACGTGGAACGATAACATCGGTCTCGATCGATCCGGCGACCGACAGGGTTGGATTCGACGCCACGCACCTTAGCTTCACTGCCAAACAGATACAGGTCGACTGGGTCAACCTCAGCTTTTCTCCGACCACCGTGGTAAAGCTTGATGTGACGGTGGCGAAGACTCCCGACGCTATGGACAGGAGTGTGGTTGACAATCCGCCGCGGATGCCGCCGTCGGAAGAATAAGCCGATAGCCATTCGTTGAGCGGATGTGCGGGGATGGCGTCCCTCGAGGGGGAAATGGCGCATTCTGCGGGCGACGTGTTTTCGTCCGCCCAGAGCAATGAACGGGCAGTGATCTTTACGGCCCGGTGACCAGATTCACGGAAACGCCGTCGAGGCCCGCGTTCGTGTCACCGGACGGATCGCCATTGATGAACGCGATGGTCGTGGTGGCATTCTGTGCCGTGAACTCGGTCGAGAATTTCTGCCAAACTTCGTTGGTGCTGTTCTGACTGTTGGTGAAGCTCGCGACCGGCAGGCCGTCGATCCGCAGCTTGACGGTGCTGGTCGTGCCGCAATTGCCGCCGCCGACAATATTGCCGACGTAAAAGGTGATCGAATAGGTCGATCCCGGATTGGTCTGGATACCGGTCCGAACGCCGGTAGCGGTGTCGCTCGTGCCGGTCAGATCGAGCCATTGGTTTCCCCATTTGGCGGGAAGCGCACCGCAATAGCTGAAATTCCCGCTGACAATTGCGACATTGCCCGCAGCTCCTACCACCGTCCACCGGGGGAAATGGTCGCCGGTGTTAAACAGTTGGTAGGTGCCGTTTGGCACGACCGGATTTTCGAAAGAGCCGTTCTTTACAAGACCGCCCGCCTGCGCGGGTAAAACCATTGCTGCGAGCAGTGCGCTTACTGCTGCACCCCGAATATAATTCGACATCGGACCCCCCCAATCGGAAACCGCATAGATAATTACAAATCCGGACCAAGAGAACAACACCGTTCCCTTACCCCTGGATGCAATGAGAACGAATCTGGGGTGCGGAGTCCAGCCGCAAGGAGTTCCTCAGGGGAGGCGTTGACCATAGCAGTTGGCGGGGCCGTGGTGACTGAAACATAGGCGGACGGGTTTACGGTTTCTCCGGCCGTCGCCCCGGTGGCGGGACAAACCACGTCCGGGGACCCAAAGGCCGCAGCGGCAGTAGCGCAGCCCGCGGCAGCATGAGCAGGACGGCTTCCGGCCGATGCTCGCATCATGGCGGCGTCAGCAAGTAGCGGAATGCACGGTGGAATGCGCCGGCGCTTACGTCTTCGCTAGTGGAATTCTTGATCGACGAGACATCGCCTTCGGTCCGGACATCGGGCCGGAGGCGATTTTCTTTGGGCGAAGATCGTAGGCGCCGGCGATATGATGAGTTCGGCGCGGCACAGCACAGCGTGAAATAGCTCACCGCGCCTGTTGGCTTCTCTAGCCGCCCTAGAGCTTCCCGGCGTAACCTTGGAGGATGTTTGAGAGGGTACGGGGGCGGAAACGGGCTGGCGGCAACATTTGGGTTGCGCCGCTCGGGGCTCTAGGTGGTGTCATCATCCTTGTGCTGGTATCGTTTAGCGGCTCGGTAGTTTTCAATGACTGTGAAAACGACCAGCGCAGCAAGAATGCCTCCGAGGCATACAGGGAAGTTTCCCCCCGCTTCCTGATTCAGTTCATCAACGGCACCTTTGCTCGATGTACCGGCGCGTTCATATCCGCGAACCAAGGAGAGATTACCGCGATGGCCGGCGTCGTGGTCGCTTTCTTCACTTTCACGCTTTGGTTTGTGGGCGGGAGACAGTTGCAAGGTCTCCGGGAGTCCATTGAACGCGCCGATGCTGCGGCAGAGCAGCAATCCGCCGACATGAAGCGGTCTATTAAGGTCAGTCAGCAAAGCGCCGACGCGGCCACGCTGACTGCTAACGTCGCCCACGAATCTTTGGTGCAAGTGCAGCGGGCCTATATTGATTTGAAGGAAATCGGATCGGGTGTCGCCACAAGCTCTGTATTTCGCGGGCGGGAAGGCGATTTTTTTCTGCTGATTCCCAAGTTTGAAAACGTCGGCCTGACCAGAGCTACCCATGTGATGGCTTGGTCTGACTATGCGGAGGTCGCTAATGGGGGCACGCCTGCCTTCGATATTCCGCCGCCGCCAATCGAAGGTGGTACGGTTGGGCCTAAGGGGCCGGTGATCCCAAACATAATCGCAATTCCCAAAGACGCGATCTATCGTAGCTATCGGCGTGAGAGCGAGCTTTATGCACTGATACGAGTAGACTACAGGGATGTGCTCACTGACATTCCCCGCCACAACCAAGTCTGTTTCGCCGTAGAACCGCGCGTTGATCCGGAGCGGCTCTTTGCGAAAGGTGTCGAAAACAGAGACATGATGATCGGTAGGCCAGCTTACGTTGCTCTGTGCTCCTCCACCTAGCAGAAGCATCAAAACAGCAGGCACCGAACCGAGCGCGCCCACCTAGCGCCCCGTCCCGAACAGTCCCGATATTTCCCGCCAAATTCCGGCTATTCCCGGAAGCCGGCCCCGTAGGGCGGTCCCGCGATAATGCCGGGGTGGCATTCGCACCCGTCGCATAAACCCAGGAGCCCGGTGGCGCGTCGTAGCGCTCCCGGGACTCCTCCGCCTGCAGCCCGTTGGATGAAATGACGCCGTCCCGGAGTTGGGCCGGCATTGTGCCCTGCGTCCTCGTCATAGCAGCCTTTCCGAATACGCAACGATATGTCTATTGCTATACATTGCCATAAGTACAATATCGGTTGCGGAGAAAGGAACGCGATGCAAGCTGCACTGGAAATTGGATCTGACGCCGGTGGGAAGCGCCGGGCGGGAGCTCCGCGCGGCAACATCAACGCGCTGAAGCACGGCCGCTGCACCGCGGCCGCGCGCGCGGAACGTTCGCGCGCCTGGTGCAGCGCGGCCATCCGCGACTGCGAGAAAAATTTTTCGCCGAACAATTCG
>DIZC01000047.1:0-15153 GCA_002429315.1 Alphaproteobacteria bacterium UBA6038 | reverse complement strand
TCGCCGAACAATTCGGACAATTCTGTTGCGCCAGCACCCCGCCGGCGCGGTGCGCCGAAAGGCAATCGCAATGCGCTGAAGCACGGCGGCCGCACCGCGGAAATGGCGGCGTTCCGCGCCGAGGTGCGGGCGCTCGCCCGCCGCGTGTCCTTCCATATCGCCTGGGCCAAGGCGGAGTTTGCCGCACGGCGCATCCGCGCGGCGTTTGCCGCCCACCCCTGCGGCCTCACGCCGACCCCTTGCCTTGCCACCTTCCCCGGCGCGAACATCGGCCGTTCAAGGGAGGCAATGGATGCCGAGGAAGAATGGAGGAAGTGGGCCACGCGCAGTGGCCCTGGTGGGACCTTACGGCAGCGGCAAGACCACGCTGCTCGAATCTATCCTGGCGATCACCGGCGCCGTGCAGCGCAAGGGTTCGGTCCCCCAGGGCAACACCATCGGGGATTCCTCGGCCGAGGCCCGGGCCCGCCAGATGAGCGTCGAGGTGAATTGCGCCACCACGAAATATCTCGACGACGGCTTCACCTTTCTCGATTGCCCGGGCTCCATCGAATTCCTCCAGGACACCCTGAACGTGCTGCCTGGCGTGGACGCCGCGGTGGTGGTGTGCGAGCCGGACCCCAACAAGGTGCAGATGCTCAAGCCCTTCCTCAAGCGGCTGGGCGACGCCGGCATCCCCCATTTCCTGTTCGTCAACAAGATCGACAAGGCGAGCGGCAACGTGCGCGACCTGCTCGTGGTCCTCCAGGAGGCGAGCGACAAGCCGCTGCTGATGCGCCAGATCCCCATCATGGATGGCGGCGCCATCACCGGGTTTGTCGATTTGGCGCTCGAGCGCGCGTTCGTCTACCGCGAGCACGAAGAGTCGCAGGTGGTCGACCTTCAGGACGACGTGCAGAGCGAGGAGAAACAGGCACGCTATCGGATGCTGGAGAAGCTCGCCGATTTCGACGAGCACCTGATGGAGGAACTGCTGTCCGATATCGAGCCGCCGCGCGACGAGGTATTCGAAGATCTGTCGAAAGAGTTGGCGCAAGGTGCCGTGGTGCCGGTGCTGATGGGTTCGGCGGAACGCGACAATGGCATTCGCCGCCTCTTGAAGGCGCTGCGGCATGAAGTGCCGGATGCTTCCGCGGTGGCCGGGCGGCTCGGCATCAAGCCCAACGGCGAGGCGATCGTTCAGGTGCTGAAGACGTTCAACGGCTCGCACGGCAAGCTTTCGCTGGCCCGCGTGCTCAGCGGCACGGTGAAGGACAGCGCCGTGCTGCACCGTCGCGATGGCGGCGATGCCCGGGTGGGCGGCATCTTCGCGCTGAAGGGCGAGGCGCAAACCAAGCTCGCCGAGGCGAAGGCGGGCGACACGGTGGCGCTGGGCCGCCTCGAGGGCGTGGCCACCGGCGAGACGCTTTCCACGGCGAAAGCCACCCTGCCGAAGATCGCCATCGAGCAGCTCGAGCCGGTGTACGAACTCGCCATCGAAACCACCGACCGCAAGGACGAGGTGAAGCTCACCGCCGCCATCCACAAGCTGCAGGAGGAAGATACGTCGCTGCACTTTCGCCAGGATGCCGAGCTGCAGCAGATGGCGCTGGCGGGGCAGGGTGAAATCCACCTCAAGGTCGCGGTCGAGCGTATGCAAAGCAAGTACGGCCTGAAGGTGGGCACACACCCGCCGAAGATTCCGTACAAGGAGACCATCCGCAAACCCGGCCGGCAGCACGGGCGGCACAAGCGGCAATCCGGCGGCCACGGCCAGTTCGGCGACGTGCACATCGAAATCCATCCGCTGCCGCGGGGCTCGGGCTTCGTGTTCGAGGACAAGATCAAGGGCGGCGTGGTGCCGCGCCAGTTCATCCCTTCCGTCGAGAAGGGGGTGGTCGACTACATGAAAGAAGGCCCGCTCGGCTTTCCGGTCGTCGATTTCTCGGTCGCCTTGGTCGACGGGTCTTATCACACCGTCGACTCCTCCGATGCCGCGTTTCAGACCGCGGCGCGCATTGCCATGCAGGAGGGCATGCCGAACTGTTCCCCGGTGTTGCTCGAGCCGGTTATGCATGTACGCATTCACGTGCCGAACGACGCCACCTCGAAAGTCAATCAGGTGGTGAGCGGTCGCCGCGGACAGCTGCTCGGCTACGATGCGCGCGACGGCTGGAAGGGCTGGGACACGGTGGAAGCGCAGATGCCGCTGTCGGAACTGCACGGCCTCATCATCGATCTTCGTTCGCTGACCCAGGGTGTCGGCACCTACGAAATGCAGTTCGACCACCTGGCGGAGTTGACCGGCCGGCTGGCCGAACAGGTGGTCGCCCATCGCAAGGCGGCGGCCTAAGCCGCGAATTCGGGACTCGCGTTTCTGGGTCTGGGGTGCAGACGAAGGAGGGACTCATGACCGACACACTGATGGGCAGCGGCCTTTTGCACACGCGATTGCGCGCATCCTCGCGCCACCTGTTCTGGGTGGGATTGGCAATGGCGCTGATCGGCATTGTGGCAATCGTCTTTCCGGTGGTGTCCACCCTTGCCACGACCTTGTTCGTCGGCTGGATGCTGTTGCTGGCCGGAATATTCCTCTTTGTCGGGAGCTTCACGATCCATGGCACCGGTCCGTTCTTCGGTGCGCTGCTGATTTCGCTGCTGACGGTCGCTGCGGGCGTGTTCCTGCTGTTCAACCCGCTCGCCGGCGCGGTTGCTCTGACGGTCATGCTGGGCGTGCTGTTCCTGATTCAGGGCGCGTTCGAAGTCACGCTGGCGTTCGAAATGCGGCCGCAGGCGGCGTGGATTTGGATGCTGCTGTCGGGGCTGGCGAGCATCGTGCTTGCCCTGATCATCGCATTCGGGCTGCCGGCGATTTCGTTGATCGCGCTCGGCATCCTGCTCGGGATCAATTTCCTCAGCACCGGCGTCGGCTACATCTTCGTGTCGCGCATGCGCTGACGGTCAGTGCCGCCAGTCCTTCGCCGCGCGGACAAGAAAATCGCGGAAGGCGGCGACACGCTTCGACTGCCGCAGCGCATCGCAATAGACGAGGTGAACGTCGAACGTCGGCCCCTCGATGTCGGGCAGGATGCGCGTGAGGTGCGGCCGTCCGGCGGCGATGTAGTCGGGCAGGGCGGCGATGCCGATGCCGGCTTCCGTGGCGTGCATGATGCCGGTGATATTGTTGATGCGCAGCGCGCGGCCGCCGCCGTTGGCGCCGCGGCGCGTGGTGTCGATCAGCCAGTTCACGTCGCGGATTTCGGGCGCTGCCGTCTCGCCATATGCAATCAGCGTGTGCCGCGCCAGATCCTCGAAGGATTGCGGCGCGCCATGACGGCTCAGGTAATCGGCCGTCGCATACAGGTGATAATGCACCGTGAACAGCTTGCGCTGGATCAGGTCGGCCTGCACCGGCGCGCGCATGCGGATGGCGAGGTCGGCTTCGCGCTGCGCCAGATCGAGTTCGCGGTCCTCGAACACCAGATGTACCTGCAGCTCGGGAAAATCGCGCACGAACTCGTTGATGCGCGGCAGCAGCCAGTAGGTGCCGAGCCCATGGCTTGACGTGATCTTCAGCGAGCCCCGCGGTGCTGCCTGTGCATTCTTCAGCGCCTCTTCCGCCTGGCCGAGCCGCGTCAGCACGTCGCTCACTGCACCGTACAGCAGCTCGCCTTCATCGGTGAGAGTCAGGCCGCGGGCGTGGCGCTGGAACAGCGGCGTGTTGATTTCCTCTTCCAGCGCGCTGATTTGCCGGCTCACTGCCGACTGGCTGAGGGCCAGCATCTGGCCGGCATGGGTGAAGCTGCCGGCAGACGCCACCGCGTGGAAGATGCGAAGCTTGTCCCAATCCATACGCCGCTCCTCAATGCCCCCCGGCCAGGAACCGTTCTGCCTCGAGCGCCGCCATGCAGCCCATCCCGGCGGCCGTCACCGCCTGGCGGAACACCTTGTCCTTCACATCGCCGGCCGCGAACACGCCAGGCACGCTTGTGCGCGTCGAATCCGGCGCGGTCTTGATGTAGCCGTCGCCGTCGAGATCGAGCTGGCCGTAGAACAGTTCCGTCGCCGGCACGTGGCCGATGGCGACGAACAAACCATCGACCTCCAGCGTTCGCTGCTCGCCGGTGTCGAAATTTCGGATGCGCACTCCCGTGACCGAACGCGGATTGTCCGTACCCAGAACCTCGTCGACCACCGAATCATAAATGATTTCAATTTTCGGATTGGCGGCGAGCCGCATCTGGTTGGTCTTGTCGGCGCGCAGCACCGCGCGCCGGTGGATGAGCGTCACCTGCTCCGCGAAATTGGTGAGGAACAGCGCTTCTTCCGCCGCCGTGTTGCCGCCGCCCACAACAGCCACACGCTTGCCGCGGAAGAAGAAGCCGTCGCAGGTGGCGCAAGCCGAGACGCCAAAGCCCTTGTAGGTCTCTTCCGAGGGCAAATCGAGCCAGCGCGCCTGCGCGCCTGTGGCCACTATCAGCGTGTCGGCGGAATAGCGGTCGCCCGAATCGGCAACCAGCGTGAACGGACGGCGCGCGAGGTCCACGGCCGTGACCGTGTCCTGCACGATCTTGGTGCCCACATGCGCCGCCTGCGTCTGCATTTGCTCCATGAGCCACGGGCCCTGGATGGCCTCGGCGAAGCCGGGATAGTTCTCCACTTCCGTGGTGATGGTGAGCTGGCCCCCGGGCTGCAGCCCGGCAATCATCACCGGCTCCAGCATCGCGCGCGCGGCATAGACCGCAGCCGTGCAGCCTGCGGCTCCGCTGCCGAGAATGACGACTTTCGCGTGACTTTCCACCATGCCGCTCCCGAGAGTGGAGCGCGTTCGCAAATGACGAGCTACGGCCCCTTGCCCGTCATATCGGGAGCGGCGCCCGTAACGTCAAGCAGCGCCTTGATATGGTCCACAGCGCGGCCGGTCTCGTCCAGCGGCGCGTAATGCCATTGCGCGATTTCGCCGGTAAAGGCTCGGGTTATTCCACGCTGCGCCACCGATTCCTGGAACAATTTCGCCTTGCGCCGGCCACCCGGCAGCGCAAACACATGGACCGGTTTTCCTGTCGCAGCCGCCTCGCAGATCATGTTGACCGAATCGGCGGTGACCACGAAGGCATCGGCCCACGCCAGCATGCCGAGATACGGATTGTCGCCGCTGCCGTCCCAGACGAAAGCGTCCGTGGGCGCAAGATGCCGGCGCAGCACGGCGGCGGCCGCGGGGATCGTGCGACGGGACATGCTAACCATCAGGCCGTGGTCGCCCGCCGCTTCGGTCAGCATCGCGCCGAGCCTCTCGGCCGCCGCGACGTCCAGCGATCCATGGGTGCGGCTTGCGCCGCCGATCAGCACCGCCACGCGCGGGGCGCGCAGCGGCTCGAACAGGGGCGCAAACCGCGCGCGCGCCTTGCGCAGGCGATCGGGCGTGATCCGGTTCGGACTGCCGATGATGGGAAACACGTTCGGGCCCAACATCTCGTCATGCTCCGCCGGAATGACCAAGTCGAAGAAACGTGGACTGATGCGCGGATCCTGGCACTGCACAATGATCGTGCGGCGGCCGCTGGCGCGCTTCACCGCGCGGGAGAACGGGATGCTCTGCCGCCCGCAGCCGATCAACAGTCGCGGCCACGGCGGCACGAGGCGATCGCTCGCCACCGTGGCGTGGGCGAGCGCGGACCCTGGCGAATAGGGTGCGAGCCATCGCCACGGCGGGCGCAGCGCGATTCGGAGGCTGCGGATTGGCATCGGCAGCCGCTCGGCGAGACCGAGACACTGGTTTTCCATGCCCGCCGCGCCTTCGGTCACGACCCAGATCTCGTCGGCCAGCCCGTCTGCGTTCATGCGAGCGCGCGGCCTGCCAGGCGTTCGAGAATGCGCAACGGCGATTTCGACGGATCAGCCATCGCCCGCACCGGGAGATAGAACGTTTGCTCGAACAGATGCTGCCCGCTCGTGGCGGCATGGGAGACCTTGTCGGTGTATGCGATCCAGGTGGAGCCCGGCGGGAAACTGAACTCGTTCTGCGCCGCATCGCGCTGATAAGCATCGTCCAGCTTCATCCCGTCGTGGATGTTCAGCATCATGTGATCATACGGCGTGCGGGATGCCTTCGTCGCGCCGAGCAGGTTCAGCACCCGCGCGCTGCCCGGGACCTGGCGTGGAATCTTGCCGACGAACGCGCACGCCACCTCCTCGAACGGTGCGCCCAATCGCCAGTGCCGCCCCTCGCCGCGCGGATTGACGTTGGTGAACACCCGCAGGATGCGCTTGCCGCCGGTCGGCGTGGAGGGAAAGGCATCGATATGCAGCCGCGTGTCGTCCTTGCGCGCGCTCAGCGCGCGGCCGGCAATCTCCGCCGGCCGAAAACTGGTGCGCCCGATCTCCAGAGCGTCGGCGTATCGCGGCAGCAGCATGCGCACCAGCGCCACCGCATGCTCGCTATAGCGCTGCATCATCGCGGTCATTGCCGCCAAATCCTGCGCCGAGCCTGCGGCGTGCTTCAACGCGCCCGCCTGGGCATCGAAGCTCACGTTTTTCGCGCCGGCATCTGCTGCGGCCGGTACCAGGAAGCGCCCTTCGTCCGTGGACAGAGCAAACGCCAGCCGCGGGAAGTGGATAACCCTGCCGTCTTCCAGCGCCTCGATGGCGCTGCTCTCCATATTCGTGTGAACGGGACCGCCCCAACCGGCGATGTCCAACGTTTCCAGTACCTCCACAATGTCCCGTTCCGGCCTGCTCACGATCGATTGTCCGTCCCAACCCGACCGCAATATGGGCGGCCCGAATTTCGTCTTATAGTTGCGAAATTTTATTGCTCAAGTCATCTCTCGGGCGTTAAATGCCGGCCACCGCCCCGCCACCTCAGGCCCGCCATGGAACATCATAAGCTCGACTCTATCGATCTTCGAATCCTCTCCGAACTTCAGGCCAATGGCCGGATCACCAATGTCGAGCTGTCGCACCGCGCCAAGATCACCGCGCCGCCCTGCCTGCGCCGGATGCGGGCGCTCGAGAAGGCGGGCTACATCTGTGGCTACCACGCCGAACTCGATCCGAAGCAGCTCGGCTTCGAGGTGAGCGCCTATGTGTTCGTCGGGCTGGCCAGCCAGGCGGACGCCGACCTCAAGCGATTCGAGGAGCAGGTGCGCAGCTGGCCCGAGGTTCGCGAGTGCTACATGCTCTCCGGCGAGGTGGATTTTCTGCTGAAGTGCGTGGCGAAGGATCTATCGAGCTTCCAGGCTTTCATTACGGACACCCTGACGGCGGCGAAAAGCGTCGCCAGCGTAAAGTCTTCGCTGGTGATTCACGCCACCAAGCGCGAACCGGGTGTCCCGGTTGAGATGAAATGAAAGCGCGCGGTGCGGCTGCCCTGCGCCACACCTGATAGACGAGTACGTACTCCACGCCGGCGCGGGCAAACGCCCGCGCCGTTCAATGCTAAAGCAACGAATCGGCTCAGCCGCCGCCGGAGCCGCCGCCGGAACCGCCACGCGCCATGCCGGCCTGGTTCGATTGATATTGCGCACCGCCGGATTGATCCATAGTGGTTGTGCTCTGCTGGCTCTGCATCTCGGCCTGCGGCGGAGGCGCCGGAGGTGGAGGCGGAGGCGGATTGGTTGCGCAGGCCGCGAGCGCCGAGGCCGCGGCTGCGGCGATGGCAAGGCTGACGATGGGACGGCGAGAAACGTGGTCGGACATCATTTGAACTCCCGATATTGCCCCCACCGCCAACGACCTTACGCAGGAGAGGTTCCGGACAATTCGATTGGCGCAATCCGCACAGCGTCAAAGCGGCAGAAATACTATCATTCGATGCTGCGCTTGTAGGTTTCTGGCAGCAACAGCAGCGAGACGAAGAACCCGAGCCCGGCAATCACCACCGGATACCACAGCCCGGCATAGATGTTCCCCGTCGCCGCCACGATGGCGAAAGCGGCGGCCGGCAGGAAGCCGCCGAACCAGCCCACGCCCACATGGTAGGGCAGGGACAGCGCCGTGTAGCGGATGCGGGTGGGGAACAGCTCGACCAGGGCCGCGGCCTGTGGGGCGTAAAGTGCGGCGGCGGCGAGGCCGAGAATGGTGAGAAGGAGCAGGGTGCGCGCGGTATCGACCGCCGCCGGATCGGCTTTCGCCGGATAGCCGGCGGCGGTCAACGCCACATCGAGCCGGCGCGCGAAATCCTTTTTCGCCGCAGCGAGATCGGCGGGATTGAGGGTGCGGCCGTCCTGGCTCGCCACGTCCTGAGTGCCCACGCGCACGCGGGCGAAGCTGCCCTCGGGCGCAGCGTCGTTGCGGTAAGGAATGCCGGCATTGGTCAGCGCCGCTTTCGCGATGTCGCAGGAGGTGACGTATTTGGCCGTGCCGGTCAGGTTGAACTGCAGCGAGCACTCGGCGGGTGCGGTGACGACGGTGACGGGCGAGTGCTCCGCGGCGGCAGCAAGCGCGGGGTTCACGGATTCCGTCAGCATACGGAACACCGGAAAAGTGGCGAGCGCGGCGACCAGCAGCCCCGCCAGCATCAGCGGCTTGCGTCCCATGCGGTCGGAGAGCCAGGCGAAGAAGGCATAGAAGGGAAGGGTGATGACCGTGACTTCCATGATGAAGGCGGTGGCATGGGCGAGATCGAGCTTCAACACATGCTGGAGAAAAAACAGCGTGTAGAACTGCGCGAGATACCAGACGACGCCCTGCCCCATGAGAATACCGACGAGGACGATGAGGATAGTTTTGAGATTGGCGGGTTCGAGCAGCGCTTCGCGCAACGGCGCATGAGCGAGGCGGCCTTCCTCGCGGATGCGCTGGAACAGCGGCGATTCATCCAGCCGCAGGCGAATCCACAGGGAGATCCCAAGCAGGATTGCGGAGAGCAGGAAGGGTATACGCCAGCCCCAGTCGGCAAAGGCGGCATCCCCCATCGCGCGCTGCACGACCAGGATGATGCCGAGTGCGAGGATGAGACCAATGGAGGCGGAGAGCTGCACCCATCCCGTGGCGGCGCCGCGGCGCTCATGCGACGCATGCTCGGCGACGTAGATGGCCGCGCCGCCGTATTCGCCGCCGATGGCGAAACCTTGGGCGACGCGTAGCGCAACCAGCAGCCACGGCGCGGCAAGCCCGATGGCGCGCGCGTCGGGTAACAGTCCGGCGAGGAATGTCGCCAGACCCATCACGGTGATGGTGACGAGGAAGGTGCGCTTGCGGCCGGTGCGGTCGCCTAATCGGCCAAACACGATCGCGCCGAAAGGGCGGGCGAAAAACCCGGCGGCAAAGGTGAGCAGTGTGAGGATGTAGCCTTGCGTCTCGCCCGCGGCGGAGAAGAAATGTTTGGCGATGATCGGCGCAACCGAGCCGTAGATGAAGAAGTCGTACCACTCGAACACGGTGCCGGCCGAGGACGCCGCCACCACCAGCGTCATCTTTCTGCGGTCGATTTCCGTGTCGGCGGTCGCCATGCGCGTTGCACTCCGCTCAAATCAGGGCAGGCGAGGGTGAAGTCAGGTCGCGGCCTGCGCAAGCCGGCTGCGCCAGGCGCCGTAGGCGAAATAGACGATGATGCCGATCGCGTTCCAGAACAAGAACCACCATTGCGTGAACCGCGGCAGTCCGTTGAGGAACAGGTAAAGACAGCCGACGATGCAGACCGGACCGACGATCCACGGCAGCGGCGTGCGGAAGGGGCGAGGCCGTCCGGGGTCGCGCACGCGCAGCACCAGCATGCTCACCGCCACCGCCACAAAGGCGCAGAGCGTTCCGGCGTTGGCCAGCAATGCGATCTGGTCGAGCTTCAGCGTCGCCGCCAGCACCGCCACCACGATTCCGGTGACGGTCGTCATCAACACGGGCGTACCGCGCGTCTTGTGAACGGCCGCCAGGGATTGCGGCAGGAGGCCGTCGCGCGCCATCACGAAGAAGATGCGGCTCTGCCCGTACATCAGCACCAGAATGACGGTGGGCAGCGCAACAATGGCCGCGCCGGCAACCAATTGCGCTGCGAAACCGTGATTTAGTGTCGTCAGGATATAGACCAGCGGCGCGCCGGTCCTCGAGAAGTCGCCGAAATAGGAGGCACCGAGCGCGGAGGCCGCGACCGCCATGTAAATCACCGTGCACAGCACCATCGACCCGATAATGCCGATGGTGAGATCGCGCGACGGCTTCTTGGTTTCTTCGGCGGCCGTGGACACCGCATCGAAGCCGTAGAAGGCGAAGAACACCAGTGCGGCGGCTGCCAGTACCCCGCGCTTCACACCGTCCGCGTCAACATGGGCTGCGAAGCCGAAGGGCAAGAAGGGATGAAACCGGGCTGGATCGAATGCTCGGCTCGCCAGCACGACGAACAGCACCAGCGCCGCAATCTTAATGATCACCAGGACGAGGTTGACGTTGGCGCTTTCTCGGGTCCCGATGATGAGCAGAGCAGTAACGGCGGCGGCGATAATGATTGCCGGCAAGTCTACGATGCCGCCGGACATCGCGCCATGGAGGAGCGGGTCGGGGAAAGCCCACCCCGCCGCCCGGATGAATTCCGCCACATGCGCAGACCAGCCGACAGCCACAGCCGCGGCCGCCACGGTGTATTCAAGGATGAGGCTCCAGCCCACGATCCAGGCGAGCAGCTCGCCCAGCACCGAATAGCTGTAGGTATAAGCGCTGCCGGCGGCCGGAATCATCGTTGCCATTTCGGCGTAGCAGAAGGCGGCACAGGCGCAGATCACGCCACAGAGCAGGAAGGACAGGATAACCGCGGGCCCGGCAAGCCCCGCGCCGATGCCCGTCAGCGTGTAGATGCCGGTGCCGACGATGGCGCCCACCCCCATTGCCACCAGATGCGGCCAGGACAGTGTCGGCTTGAGCCGGTGACGGGCGTCCGTCGCGGCTGCGATTTCAAGCGGCTTGCGCCGGTTCCAAAAAGCCATGCGATTCCCCTCGCGCGCGGCCCCGATCATACAGGCCGGGGTTGGCGTTGCGAGCCTTCTTCTGCCCGGCGGAAGCCGTCATTTACCTCTTGTCAATCAGATGCAAAGCAGAGGGTAACCAATCTGCCCTAGCTTTGGGCAATGACCCCGAACCTCGTTCACTCTGTATCTCTCGCCATCCTTCTCGCGGGCGTGCCTGCCCATGCCGCAACGGTCGACATCGACATTTCGGATCAGCAGGGACGCCCGGCCCCGAATGCGGTGGTGGCGCTGATCTCGCAAGCCGGCTCGGCGGCGGCACCCAGGAATTTGCCTGTCGAGGCGATCATCGACCAACGCAAGGAAACGTTCATCCCGCTGGTGACGATCCTCCGAAAGGGCGGGCATGTGATTTTCACCAACAACGATACGACCATGCATCAGGTCTATTCGTTCTCGCCGATCAAGCAGTTCGAATTCGAGCTCGATCAGGGCCGCCGGTCCGAGCCCGTAGTATTCGACAAACCGGGCGTCGCCGCGATCGGCTGCAACATTCACGATCACATGATCACCTACGTCTATGTCGCCGACACGTCGTGGGCTGCGCTCACCGATGCGAAAGGCCATGCGCAGCTTTCCGGTGTGCCGTCGGGCAGCTACCGCATCGAGATATGGCATCCTCAATTGCTGCCGGGCCGGCCCGCGCCGTCGGCGGCGCTTGCCGTCAACGGTGCAACGAAATTCGCGCTTGCCGTTCCGCTGCTTGCCGACGCGCCGGCAAAGCACATGCACATGGGCAGTTATTAGGGGCCGGAAATGAGCTTTCGCTACCGTCTGGCGCTTTTTCTGGTGGTGACCCTGGTCGCCGTCCAGGCGCTGACGGCGGCGTTCGCCTATTTCTACCTGCGGCACAATCTGGTCGAACGCGGCAAGCGGGAGCTGCTCGCGGAAATGGGCGTGTTCACGCGCCAACTCGAGTTCCTGTCGGAACGCGTGAGCGATGCGGTGACGGTGGCTTCGCTGGATTACGCCTTGCGCGCGGCCGTCGCGCAGCACAATCATGGCACCGAGCTTTCCGTCTTGCGCAATCATGGCCGACGCATCGGTGCCACACGGATGATGCTGGTCGCGCTGAACGGCTCGCTGGAGCTCGATACAGAGGCCCCGAACAAATCGGCGGGTGCGTTTCCGTTTCCTGCGCTGCTGGCCACGGCGGCCGCCAAAGACAATGCCACTGCGCTTGCCGCCATCGGAGATCGCATCTATTGGATCGTCGCAGTTCCGGTTCGCGCTCCGGTTCCCATCGCCTTTATCGCCGCCTGCATTCCCGTCGACGGTGCGCTGCTGGAAAAGCTGCGCGCCATCTCGGCCCAGCCACGGGCTATCCTGCTGGCGGCCCGCGGCACCGATGGACGCTGGCGGATAGCCGCGCAGAGCCGGCGGCATTTGCCTTTGCCCGAAGCGCCTATGGCTGAAAGCGCGAGTACCTATTCCAGCAGTGAGACGGTCGAGGGCGGCTTTCACTACCTGAGGGTGGCGGCGCGGCTGGAGACGGCGAAGGGAAGCAGACCAGTTGTCGCGGTGCTCAGCTATCCCTTGGACGAGGCGCTGGCGACATATAGGTCGGTGGTCATTCCCTTGTTGCTTCTCCTCGGTTTTGCCCTGGTTGCCGCGCTCGCCGGCGCCATGATCATCGTGCGTGGCGTCTCCCGGCCGCTTGAGATGCTCGCCGGCGCCGCTCGCCGCATTGCTGCCGGCGATTACACTGCGCCTCCAAAGCTTCGGCAGCGCGACGAAGTCGGTCATCTCGCCGATGCACTGATCAACATGACCCACTCGATCGCCGAGCGCGAAGCCGCCTTGAAACAGGCGGTGGACGCCACCGAGATCGCCCGGAGCGACGCGGTGCGCGCAAACGAAGCAAAGTCCCAATTCCTCGCCAACATGAGCCACGAATTGCGCACGCCACTCAACGCCATCGTGGGCTTCAGCGAAATGCTGCAGCAGCAGGTGCTGGGGCCGATGGGCGTGCCCCGATACCTGGATTACGCACAGGACATCCATGTCAGCGGCGAGCAGCTGCTTGGGCTTGTGGAGCGGATGCTCGATCTGTCCGAGGCCGAAGCAAACCGGCTTGCGCTGGTCAAGGCGCGGCTGTGGCCGGCCGACGTGCTTCGGCAAAGCGTCGCGAACCTGCAGTTCCTGGCGCAGCGCGCCGGCGTAAAGCTGACTTTCGCAAACGCCTCTTGCTGTTCGCCGCAAATGGAAGGCGATGCGGCGAAGCTGGGCCAGGCATTCACCAATCTCATTCACAACGGCATCAAGTTCACGCCGGCCGGCGGCGAGGTCTGCGTCAGCGGCCACAGCAAAGACGACCGGCTTTCGATCCGCATCGCCGACAACGGCATCGGCATGGAACCCGATCTGCTGGCGACCGTCGTGCGGCCTTTCCACCGTCTGCGCTCGGCGCTGGACGGCCAGCACCAGGGCGCCGGCCTCGGACTGCCATTTGCCAAGGCCATCATCGAACTGCACGGCGGCAGCCTCGAGCTGGCAAGCGAAGTCGGCCAAGGCACGACGGTGAGCATCGAACTGCCGATCCACGCCAATGCGATCAGCCAGGCGGCATGAATGAAAAGACTGCTCCCGCTTCTGCTGTGCCTGGCGCCCGCACCGGCGCTGGCGCAGATCGATTATGGCGCGAGCGGCTATGTCGATCTCAGGCTGGTGGCGCCGAGCGAGGAGCGGTCGTGGCTGCAGGGCGGCCTCGGCAAGACGCGCTACGGGCAAGGCGATTCCAATTTCCAGTTCGCCGGCGCCGTGGGGCAGGCCTATGTCCTGCTGACGCCGGAGATCCTGGCGGTCGCGGTGCTCCGCATCGAGCCCGAGCAGCGCACCTTCTTCGACGCGCTGGAAGCTTATGTCCGCTACCGGCCGGTCTCCACGACGCCGTGGCGATGGTCGGTGAAGGGCGGCGCCTTCTTCGCGCCGTTCTCGCTGGAGAACACCGAGATCGGCTGGTCGAGCTATTGGACCATCACGCCGTCGGCGATCAACTCGTGGTTCGGCGACGAGCTGCGCACTATCGGCGGCGAGGGCACGCTCGACTGGCGGACGCCCGAAGGCACGCTCGAATTCATCGCCGCCGGTTTCGGCTGGAACGATCCGGCGGGCGTGATGATGGCCGACCGCGGCTGGGCGATGGACGACCGCCCGACCGGGCTTCTCGATCACCTGCGCGAACCCGACGCCACGCTCGTCTTGTTCGGCGACACGCCGCCGGACGACACGCCGATCTTCAAGGAGTTCGACAGCCGTGTTGGCTGGTATGCCGGCGTGTCGTGGGACGACGCCTCGCGCTGGCATGTCGAACTCGAGCGCTACGACAACGAGGCCGATCCAGCGGCGCACCACGAGGACTACTTCGCCTGGCGCACGCGATTCTGGAACGCCGGCGCCTCGTTCAAATACGACGAGCTGACGGTGCTCTCGCAGGCGCTGACCGGCGACACCGAAATCGCGCCGGCGCCCGGCTTTACCAGCACCACCGATTTCGACTCCGCCTACCTGCTGCTCGGCTGGGAGCGTGACGACTGGCGCGTGGCGGTGCGCGGCGACTGGTTCCGCACCAAGACGCACACCACCTTCGGCCCATCGCCGGCGTTCAGCGAGAACGGCGACGCGCTCACCGGCGCGGTGAGCTGGCTGCCGCGCGACTGGCTTCGGCTCACCGGCGAGGTGCTGTGGACCGACAGCCGGCGCGACGAGCGCGCGATCGGCAGCCTGGCGCCCCGCCAGAGCGACACCCAGCTGCAACTGTCCGCCCGCTTCTACTTCGAGTGAGCAGGGCGCGCTCTTGCGCGTCTGTCAATATCTGGATCTGTTTTCCTTCATCACCTCACGATCTTGATAGTTGAAGTCACTGTCGCAACACCCCCTCCCCCCTGGCATTTCGGTATTCCGCGCGCCGCGCCCTTGCGAAAATCGCTAGAGCGGGCGCAACGGAATTGTTCGTTTTGTTCGGCAAAAAAGGGGGAGGGGGGTCCCCCTCCTCTCCTGATCGCGCACCGGGAATATTCGTTTGGCAAAAATGGGGGGGTGGGGCCCCCCCTCTGCCGGGCCCGCCGCGCAACGGAATTGTTCGAATTGTTTGCCGAAAAAATTTGAGCGGGCCTCGTCCTTGGGCTCCCACGCGCGGCGCCCGCAATTGTTTTGCAAAAAGGGTGGGGAGGGGTCCCCCCCACTGCTGATGCAGCCTGCGCAACGAAATTGTCCGAAT
>DIZC01000027.1:7483-10580 GCA_002429315.1 Alphaproteobacteria bacterium UBA6038 | reverse complement strand
GATGAAAGATGGGGCTCAGGTCATGGGGCTACTGGTGGCTCGGGCAAAGAGCTTGTGGCTGGCGCTGTCAGTCGCAAGGGCAACGTGGTCGCCCAAGTAATCCATGACGTTCGCGCTGTAACTCTCGAGGCCTTTGTGCGCGGAAGCGTCTCCACCAAAGTCAGTTTGCTCTGCACGGACAAGTACGTCGGTTACAAGCACCTCAGCAGAATTCCCCCACCAGCGCATTGACCATGCAATCGGCCAGTACGTTGTAGGCGCGGTCCATACCCAGACAATAGAAGGCTTCCGGTCGATCATGAAGCGGGGGATTGTTGGCGCCTTCCACAAGGTCAGCGCCAAGTATCTTCCGCTGTATGTTGCCGAGTTCCAATTCCGCTATAACAACCGCCTGAACCCTGACATTTTCGCAGAGGCGATTAGGGGATGCTGAACGTCCTATTTGCGGCCATTTTGGCTGTAACGACGCCATCACAGCCACCAATTCCAAGTCAGGCGAAGGGCGGTCAGCCACAGCAGACACATGCCACCAATGAACCAAGCGTCGGCAACCAAGATAACGGTGCGGCCAACAATCGCGTGGCCGCACCTAATCTGACTCTTTCCCCAGAAATAAGCATTGTAACTGGCGGTACCGCCAGCAAGGCACATAAGGAATCGACGGAGGATTGGCCAAGCTGGCTTTTGGTTATCTTCACCGCCGGGTTGTTCGCCGCCGCTTTCGTCACCTACCTGACGATCCGGCACCAAGCGAACATAATGGCTGGCACTCTCGAGCAGATGAAAATCGATGCCGTTGCGCGTGCGAAAGAGTTTGAGACGCAGATCAAATTGACCAATGACCAGATCAAGCTAGCGCGTGATGAATTTAACGCTACTCACAGGCCAAAAATTCGCGTCCGACAATTCCGCAATGCGTCCAAAAAGGCTGGAGAGGATTTTGAAATCCATTTTGTGTGCGCGAACGTTGGTGACTCGCCATGTGATATTTTGGAAATCAGTTATCAAACTCACACGAGGCAAATCCTCACTGCCAAGGGTGAAATCGACAGACCGGTTCTCGTTCCGGGCACGTTTAAGAACGTCCTGCTCCACTCCGATACCAACCTTGCTGCTGGCGAGTTGTGCGAGTTTCAAACCGAATTGTTCAAGCTGGAGTGGAATATGGACAAGGACTGGGATTTCGCGGGGTATATTCGCTATCGAGATAGCCGCCAGATCGAGCGCTTCACTGGCTTCTGGCAGCGGTTTAATCGGCTCGGTTTCCCAGTTGCCACGCCAGAGAACCCCGACTTCCGATACGTAGACTGACGCCCGCGCCGTTTGGGATTTGCGGCGGCCGTTTGGATACTCTCCCGTCATGAAGAAAAACCGGCAAAAGCCCTATGAGTGTCTGCGGGAGGTCGCGCTCGGATTTCCGGAGACGCGCGAAGATTTCCCGTGGGGCGAGTGCGCGGTGAAAGTCCGCGGCAAGACGTTCCTGTTCCTGCGCGAGAGCGAGGACGGCCTGGGCCTGTCGGTGAAGCTGCCGCAGTCGCGCGAATTTGCGCTCGAATATCCGTTCACCGAGCCGACGCGCTACGGCCTCGGCAAGAGCGGCTGGGTGACGGCGCGTTTTGCACGCAAAGACAAGCCGCCGCTCGATGTGCTCGAAGCCTGGATTGCCGAAAGCTACCGCGCGGTAGCACCGAAGAAACTGAGCGCGACGCTCACATCGCAATAGTCAGAACTGCTTCAGCAGGCGGTCGATGTAGTCGAGCTCTTCCTTGGGGCGGCCGCGTTCCTCGGCACGCCGGCGCAGTTCCTTGAGGATGCTGCGCGCGCGCGCCATCTGCGATTTGTCGGGCAGCCGCGTTTCGTCGCCGAAGCTGGCGCCGTTGCCGCCGTTCTCGCGGCCGAGCGGATCCTCGTTGCCGCTTTCGCCCTGGGCGCCGTTCTGCTTCATCAGGTCCTTGGCGAGCGCGCCCGCCCCCTTGCGGAGCGAATCGAGCGCGTTGCGCTCCGCCTGGCCGGCATTGTCGAGCGCGCGCTCGCCCAGATTGCCCTGCGCCTGGCCCATCTGCTTGCCGGCTTCGCCCAGGTCCTTGGCGCCGCCGCCGGCTTTGGGCCCTAAGCCCTGCACCAGCTTGTTCAGCCGATCGCGCAAACTCCCCTGCTGCTGCGCGAGCCCCTTCGGACCGCCGGCCTGCGGATCGGGATTGCCTTGTTGCTCGCGGAACGTCTTGTCGAGCAGCTGGCGCTGCTTGCCCATCAGATCGCCGAGGCCCTTGATCGCGTCGCTCAGCGCCTTGTCGCCTTGGCCGCCGCCCGCGCCGGCCGTCATGTGCAGGTTCTCGAGCAGGCTCTGCAGCATGGCGAGCAGCTGCTGCGCCTGCGCGCGCGCGCCGGTTTGCGACAGCTGCTGAATGGCGTTGAGCAGCGCCTGCAGATCCTGCGGGCGGAGCACCTTGGCGCCCTTCGGCACGGGTGCATTCGCGGCCGGCGGATTCTGCGCCAGCATCTGCAGATAGCGGTTGAGCGCCTCTTGATAGCGCTGCAGCAGCGCATCGATGATGGGCTGCGGCGCGCCTTGCGCCAGCGCTTGCGAGATCATCTGCTGCAGCCGGCGCAGTTCGTCGGCGGCCGACGACAGGCCGCCGCGTTCGAGCGCCAGCGCCGTCTGCCACAACAGATCCTGCACGTGGGCGATGTCCTGCGGCGCGCGCGCCGTCTTGAGCGCCCAATAGGCGGCGCGGATGGCGACATAGACGCCCGACTGGTTCTGGTAGAATGCCTCCGGCGCGAGCGTCAGCGCGTCGAGTGCCAGGGTCGCCGTGTCGCGACCGGCGCTGCCCTGGAGCGAAAGATTCTGACGCTGCTCGACCAGCGCGCGCGCCAGCGGGTTGGTGAACACGCGCGCCGGCAATGTGAAGCGCACCGGTTTGCTGCGGCCGATGTTTCCCGCGCCGTCCTTTGCTTCCAGCGTGATCTCCACCGGCAGCCCGGCATAAGGATCGGCGGTGAGATCGCGGTAGACGGTTTCGCTGACCGTCTTGGCCGTCGAGGAAAGCGGCAGATCGACGGCGATGGTCCGTGTTCCTCCCCCGTTTACGGGGGA
>DIZC01000027.1:0-7299 GCA_002429315.1 Alphaproteobacteria bacterium UBA6038 | reverse complement strand
CGGGCGCCATGCCCCCCTCGTCGCCTGCGGCGACACTCCCCCCGCGCGCGGGGGGAGAACGGGCCGGATGAGCGCGCGGGCGGAGGTGACGCCGTAGTCGTCGCCGGCGGTGAAGGCGAGCTTCACCGCATCGCGCTCGGTGCGGCTGGGCGCCTGCGCGAACGCGATGGACGGCGCTTCGTCGGGAACCGCCTTGATGCGCCATTGCCCCAGTGTCTGGCCGCCGGCGATGACGCCGACGGTTTCGTCGCGCGCTATTCTGCCGTTGGCGGAATAATCTTCGCCCTGTCCGGCGAACTCCGGCGCGTGGGGCGGGCGCGGCGCCAGCATCAGCTGGGGCGGGCTGCGGCCATGCACGCGCAGCGCAATCGTGGAGCCCATCGGCACTGCGATGGGTTTGTTCGAAATCCCGCGCGGCAGATAGATCGGCGCTTCGCCGGTGTAGGGCGGCGGATCGGCCCACGCATCCAACGTCGCGAGCGGTGCGGCTTGCCCGAGCGAAAACGCGGCGGCGAGGCGCGTGCGCGCGTCGGGGCCGCCAACGACAAGACCGACAGCCAGCAGCAGCAGAACGGCATAGCGGAGAAAATGCGGATCGTCCCGTGCCAGCGACGCGTGGGGGACGATCCATTTGAGCCGGTTCTGCCGCGCCAGCAGCGCGCGAACATGGGCGCGCCACAAGCCTTCCGCCAGCGCATCGCCGGTGCCGGCCGCGAGGCAGTCGTCGCGTTCGGTAATCGGGCGATGGGGCAGAGCGCTGTCGCGCTCGAGGCGGCGCGCGCCCTCGTTCCAGCCGGGCGCGCGAAACTGCGCGAAGTTCTTATAGAGAAAATATCCTGCGCCGGCGAACGCCGCGATCAGGAGCAACGCATGCAGCGCGACCGGCAGATGCACGAAAACATTCAGCAGCGCCAGCGCCAGGAATGCGCCCGCAATGCCGCTGGCCGGCCACAGCTTCGGCCACGCTCGCTCCCACAGAATAGCGAGGCGCGCGAGCGCGATGCGCCGCTCGGTGCGGCTATTCAAGCCAAGGCGGGAGTCGATCGAGACCAAGAAACTCATCGTCGCTCATTTTCGGCCGCACCACGCTCCACCGGTCCCCGTTCACCAGCACTTCGGCTGCGGGCGTGCGCGCATTGTAAGCCGAAGCCATCGCCGCGCCATAGGCGCCGACGGTGAGAACGGCAACGAGATCGCCGGACCGAAGCTGCGGCAAATCATACGTGCCGAAAATGTCCGATGTTTCGCACACCGGGCCCACGACGTCGTAGGTTTCGGTGTCGTCCTGTGGGCGCGGCGCCACGCACACGATCGCGTGATGGGCGCCGTACAGCGCGGGGCGGAGGAGATCGTTCATGCCGGCGTCGATCACGGCGAAGCGCTTTTCGTCGCCCTGTTTCACATAAATGACGCGCGAAACCAGAATGCCCGCGTTCGCGGCGATCAATCGCCCGGGCTCCAGAATCAGCGACACGTTCAGCCCGCGGGTGAGACGCGCGATCATCTCGCCATAGGCTTTGGGATCGGGCGGCTCGGGATCCTGTGCCCGATACGGCACACCGAGGCCGCCGCCGAGATCAGCGCGGGCGATATCGTGGCCATCGGCCCGCAGCTGCGCGATCAGCTCGGCAGCGCGCGCGAACGCTTCCTCGAACGGTTCGAGTTCGGTGATCTGGCTGCCGATGTGCACGTCGACGCCGACGACCTTCAGGCGCGGCAGCGCAGCCGCGCGGGCATAGGCCTCGCGGGCGCGCTTCCACGGAATGCCGAACTTGGTTTCCGCCATGCCGGTGGAAATCTTGGCATGCGTGCGGGCATCGACGTCGGGATTGACGCGAATGGCGACGGGTGCCGTGGCGCCGGCCGCGCGCGCGGCTTTGCTCAACGCTTCCAGCTCCGGCTCGCTTTCGACGTTGAACTGGTGAATGCCGGCGCGGATGCCCAGCTCCAGTTCGGCGCCCGTCTTGCCGACGCCGGAGAAGACGATCTTGCCGGCCGGAATTCCCGCCGCCAGCGCTTTCTTCAGTTCGCCGCCGGAAACGACGTCGGCGCCGCACCCCAGCCGCGCCAGCGTGTTCAGCACCGCAAGATTGCCGTTGGCCTTGACCGAGTACGCGATCAGCGTGTCCGGCGGAAACGCGCTCGCGAACACGCGGTAGTGGCGCTCGAGCGTGGCGGTGGAATAGCAGTAGAACGGGGTGCCGATCTTGTCTGCCAACGCGACAAGATCGACGTCCTCCGCAAACAGGCGGCCGTGGCGGAATTCGAAATGGTTCATCAATGGCCGATGGGCTGCGGCGGGCGCGACGGATCTTTTTGGTTCTTCGGCGTCTGCTTGCCGTTCGGCATCAGAAGATCGCTCTTGATGCCGCAGGCCGGCACCGCGAACACAAGCCCGAATACGAGGAGGAGCCGCAGGATCATGTCAGCTGCTCCCGCCAGAAGGCGATCTGCCGGCGCACTTGCGCCGGCGCCGTGCCGCCGTACGAGGCGCGCGAATTCACCGAGGCCTCCACGCTGAGCACCGGGAACACATCCGCGGTCATCTTCGGTTCGATGGTCTGCATCTCCTGCAAAGGCACCTTGTCGAGCGGCAGATTCAATTCGTCTGCGCGTTTCACCACGGCGCCTGCGATATGATGCGCCTCGCGGAACGGCTTTCCAAGCTTGGCGACCAGCCAATCGGCGAGATCGGTGGCGGTGGGATGACCCGCCGCGGCAGCCTTCCGCATGGCCTCTGCTTGCGGCTGCAGGTCCGTCATCATGCCGGCCATCGCGGCGAGCGACAGCTCCAGCGCGTCGGCCGCCTCGAACACCGCCGGCTTGTCCTCCTGCAAATCCTTGGCGTAAGCGAGCGCGAGCCCCTTCAGCACGCTCGCCAACATCACGAAACTGCCGAGGATGCGCCCGGTTTTGCCGCGCACCAGTTCGGCGGCATCGGGGTTGCGCTTCTGCGGCATGATTGAGGAGCCGGTGGTGAAGGCATCGCTGAATTTCACAAAGCCGAAGGCGGGCGAGCACCACAGCACGATCTCTTCGGCAAGCCGCGACAGGTTGATCGAGCAGATCGCCGCCGCCGCAAGGTATTCGAGTGCGAAATCGCGCGACGCCACCGCATCCAGCGAATTGCGCATCGGGCGGGCGAAGCCGAGCGCCTTCGCCATGCGCTCGCGATCGATGGGAAACGGCGTTCCGGCGAGCGCCGCCGCGCCGAGCGGTGACTCGTCCATCCGCGTGGCGGCATCGGCAAAGCGGCCGCGGTCGCGCGCGAACATTTCGACATAGGCGAGGCAATGGTGCCCGAACGTCACCGGCTGCGCCGGCTGCAGGTGCGTGAACCCGGGCATGATGGTATCGGCGTGGGTTTCCGCCTGCGCCAGCAGCGCGCGCTGCAGTTCGAGCAGAAGCGCATCGGCGCGGGCGCAGGCCTCGCGCACCCACAGGCGGAAATCCGTCGCCACCTGGTCGTTGCGCGAGCGCGCGGTGTGCAGCCGCCCCGCCGCCGGCCCGATCAGTTCCGCGAGCCGCGACTCGATGTTGAGGTGGATATCCTCCAGCTCGCGCCGGAACTCGAAGCGGCCGTCGGCGATCTCGGTTTCGATGTCGTCCAAGCCCCTCAGGATTGCTTCGGCATCGGCTTGCGACACGATCTTCTGCGCCGCCAGCATCTCGACATGCGCGCGCGAGGCGCGGAGGTCCTGCGCCGCCAGGCGTTTGTCAATTTCGATGGAGGCGTTTATCTCCTCCATGATTTTCGCCGGGCCTTCGCCGAAGCGTCCGCCCCACATCGTGTTCTTGCCCATGACGCCTCATACCCGACGCGTTCTGCTGGCCTGGCTCACGGCCGTGGCCGTCGTCGTCGCGGCTGCGGCTCTATATGTGAGGCTCGAGAGCTCTGTCCATGGTGCGCGGCCCGCCGGCGCGCTGGCGAAGCTGGTTGCCGATCCGCAGCCGAAGACGATTCCGGCGGTGGCGTTCGCCGATGCCGGCGGGCGGCTTCACAAGCTGAGCGCGTTCCGCGGCCGGCACGTGCTGCTCAATCTGTGGGCGACATGGTGCGCGCCGTGCGTGCGCGAATTGCCCGCCTTGGCGCATCTTCAGGCGGCAGTCGGGTCGCAACGCCTCACCATCGTGGCGGTGAATATCGGCCGCGGCACACCCGCCGACACCGCGGCGTTCCTCAAGGCGCACCACGCCGACCTGACGGTGTATCTCGACACCAACAGCGCTTTCCTGCGCGCGTTCGGCGCCTACGGCCTGCCGCTTTCGGTGCTGATCGATCCTGAGGGCCGCGAGGTGGCGCGCGCCGTCGGCGCCGTCAAATGGGATGCACCGGAGTCCATCGTTTACTTCAGGTCTCTGGCGCCACCCGCACGCAAATCATCCTGAAAATCCCCCTCCCCTTGCGGGAGGGGGCGAATTGCTGAAGCGCAGGGAAGCAATGCGGGGGAGGGGCCGTTCGCGACATGCAGAACTCCTCTCCCAAATTCTTCGCCGCTCGAATTTGCCCCCTCCCGCAAGGGAGGGGGTGTATGTTCTGCGCTGCTGGCATTGTCGAAGCTGTCGCGGACGAGTCGATGAGAAAACGGGTCCCAAGGCCGAAAAGCGATAAGGAAGCAGAGGACTTTCTCGATCAGGACCTCTCCGGCCTGGACTTCGCGCAGTTCAAGCCGGTGCGGTTCGAGTTCGAGAAGAAGGACGCGCGCGTGAACATGCGCTTGCCGGAAACGCTGCTGGCCGCGGTGAAGAAGCGGGCGCACGCACGGCGCATTCCCTATCAGCGTTTCATCCGCGAGGCGCTCGAACGCGCGGTAGCCGGACGAGAATAATCTACGCGGCCTTCTCCACGCCCACGATGAGGCGCTGTCCCAGCGCCTCCAGCGCGGCGGTCAGCGCGGGAAGTTTGGTGGCGTGCCGCGGATCGAGAATGCGGCGAATTTCCTTCTCATCTTTACCCATGCGGCGCGCCAGATCGGACTTCGCAATGCCGGTCTGGCGAAAGGCGTCCAGCACGGCGAGCTTCGCCGCTGTTTGGGGCGCCACGCCGACCGGCGTCAGACCTTTGCCCCGGGCGCGTGGCCGTGGCAGCGGATAGCCGCGTTCGGGATACGTCAGAAGCGCCAGACCGAGCGCTTCTTCCGCCATCAGCCTTGCATCGGCCAAGTTGTCGCCTTGCGTGATCGCTTCAGGAACATCCGGGAAGCTGACCACAATGCCTTTCCTTTCGCCCGGCTCGAAGCGGGCGTAAAATACGAACGATCGCATCGGTGAAGCTCCTTCCTTAGCCCAGCCCCAACGCCTTTCTGATCTTCCGCGCCGTCTTGGGATCGATTTCCCGAGACGGCAAGGTTGTCACGCGGTCGCCGATCCACAGCATCGCGTGACCGCCTTTGCCGCGACGGGTGTCGAGCCGGAACGCGAGGCCGCGGCGCTTTGCTTCCTCTCGGACTTCGGCGATGAAGCGGTCGCGTTTATCCATCCGCCGCAATCTGCTCCCGTCCGCTTCTCGGACACAAATGTCCGAGAGTCAAGAGCTCATCGCGTTGGCACGGGTTTCTCGCCGCGGTAATCGTAGAAGCCGCGGCCGGTCTTCTGGCCGAGCCAGCCGGCTTCCACGTATTTCACCAGCAGCGGGCAGGGCCGGTATTTGGAGTCCGCCAAGCCCTCGTACAGCACCTGCATCACCGAGAGACACGTATCGAGGCCGATGAAATCGGCGAGCTGCAGCGGCCCCATCGGATGATTGGCGCCCAGCCGCATGGCGGTGTCGATCGCCTCCACGTTCCCCACGCCTTCGTACAGCGTATACACCGCCTCATTGATCATCGGCATCAGGATGCGGTTCACGATGAATGCCGGGAAGTCCTCCGCATAGGCCGGCGTCTTGCCCACCCGGCGCACGATGTCGAGCGCCGCCTGGAAGGTGTTGTCGTCGGTGGCGATGCCGCGAATCACTTCCACGCACTGCATCATCGGTGCCGGGTTCATGAAATGCAGCCCGATGAACTTCTCCGGGCGGTCGGTGGAGGCGGCCAGCCGGGTGATCGAAATGGACGATGTGTTGGTGGCGATCATGGTCTGCGGGTCGAGGCGCGGGCACAGCTCCTCGAAAATCTTTCGCTTCACGCTCTCGTCTTCGGTGGCCGCTTCGATGACGAGATCGCGGCCGCGCAGGGCGTCCACCTCCCGCACCGCGCGGATGCGCGCAAGCGCCGGCTCGATCGCCTCGTCGCGAATCAATCCGCGGCCGGCCTGGCGCTGCATGTTGCGGGAGATCGTCCGCAGCGCACGGTCGAGCGCGTCGGGATCGATGTCTTCGAGAACCACGTCGATGCCGGCCAGCGCCAGCACATGCGCGATGCCCGTTCCCATCTGGCCTGCGCCGACGACGCCAACCCGTTCGATGCTCATGAATGCCTCGTTGGATGTTTAATAGCCAAGCCGGGTCAATTCTTCGTCCATTTCCGGAATCGCCTTGAACAGGTCGGCGACGACGCCGTAATCGGCGATCTGGAAAATGGGCGCTTCTTCGTCCTTGTTGATGGCGGCGATGATTTTCGAATCCTTCATGCCGGCCAGATGCTGGATGGCGCCCGAGATTCCCACCGCGATGTAGAGCTCCGGCGCCACCACCTTGCCGGTTTGCCCGACCTGGTAATCGTTGGGCACGAACCCGGCATCGACGGCGGCGCGGCTTGCGCCGACGGCGGCGTGGAGCTTGTCGGCGATCTTCTCCAAAAGGTGGAAGTTCTCGCCGGACTGCATGCCGCGCCCGCCGGAGATGATGATCTTGGCCGAAGTGAGTTCGGGCCGCTCGGATTTCGACAGCTCCTCGCCGACGAAATGCGAAAGGCCGGGATCGGTCGCGGCGTTCACCTGTTCGACGGTCGCATTGCCGCTTGCCTCCGCCGGCTTGAACGCAGTGGTGCGCACGGTGATCACCTTTTTCCCCTCCGGCGCCTGCACGGTGGCGATGGCGTTGCCGGCATAGATCGGCCGCTCGAACGTGTCGGGCGAAATCACCTTGGTGATCTCGGAGATCTGCATGACGTCGAGCAACGCGGCGACCCGCGGCATCACGTTCTTGCCGTTGGTGGTCGCTGGCGCGACGATGGCGTCATAGGCGCCGGCGAGCGAGACGATCAGCGCGGCGAGCGGCTCGGCAATCGAGTGTTGGTAAAGCGCGGCGTCCGCCAGCAGCACCTTCTTCACGCCGTCGAGCTTGGCGGCAGCGTCGGCCACGGCTTTGCAATCCTTGCCGGCCACTAGCACGTCAACGTCGGCGCCGAGCGCCTTGGC
>DIZC01000059.1:10717-31338 GCA_002429315.1 Alphaproteobacteria bacterium UBA6038 | reverse complement strand
CGGCGCACCTATATCGGCTCCATGCCCGGCAAGATCATCCAGTCGATGAAGAAGGCGAAAAGCGCCAATCCGCTCTTCCTGCTCGACGAAATCGACAAATTGGGTGCGGACTGGCGCGGCGATCCGTCGAGCGCCCTGCTCGAAGTGCTCGATCCGGAGCAGAACCACACCTTCAACGACCACTATCTGGAGGTCGACTTCGACCTCTCCGACGTGATGTTCATCACCACCGCCAACACGTTGCACATGCCGCCGCCGCTGATGGACCGCATGGAGATCATTCGCATCCCCGGCTACACCGAGGACGAGAAGGTCGAAATCGCCAAGGGCCACCTCATCGACAAGGAGATGAAGGCGCACGGCCTGAAGCCGGAGGAGTGGAGCATTACCGATGACGGTCTGCGCGACCTGATCCGCTACTACACGCGCGAGGCAGGCGTGCGGAATCTGGAGCGCGAGATCGCGAGCCTCACCCGCAAGGCGGTGAAGGAGATCGTCTCCGGCAAAGCCACCTCGGTCGTCATCGCGCCGGAAAATCTGGGCTCTTATGCCGGCGTGCGGAAGTTCCGCTACGGCGAGATGGAGAGCGAGGATCAGGTCGGCGTGGTGACGGGTCTGGCCTGGACGGAAGTCGGCGGCGAAACGCTGCAGATCGAATCCGTCATGCTGCCCGGCAAGGGCCGCATGCAGACCACGGGCAAGCTCGGCGATGTGATGAAGGAATCGATCGACGCGGCGCGCTCCTATGTGCGCTCCAAGGCGACGACCTTCGGCATCAAGCCGCCCACCTTCGACAACAAGGACATCCATGTCCACGTGCCGGAAGGTGCGACGCCGAAGGATGGACCGTCGGCGGGCGTGGCGATGGCGACATCCATCATCTCGGTCATCACGGGCATCCCGATCCGCCGCGATGTGGCGATGACGGGCGAGGTGACGTTGCGAGGACGCGTGCTGCCGATCGGTGGATTGAAGGAGAAGCTTCTCGCGGCGCTCCGCGCCGGGCTGAAGACGGTGATCATTCCGGCCGAGAACGAGAAAGATCTGGCCGAAATCCCCGACAACGTGAAGAAGGGGCTCAAGATCATCCCCGTCTCGACCGTGGAAGAGGTTCTGAAGGTGGCGCTGACGCGCGCCCCCGAACCGATCAACTGGGAAGAGCCGGAGATTGTCCCGCCGCCTGTCCGGGACGCGGACAGCGACGCGGTGGTCACCCACTGAGCGAAAAGGGCCGCCTTGCGCGGCCCTTTTTCCTTCTGCTTCAGCAGCTTCCGCGGAACGCTTTGCGCCGCGAAGGGATTTCCGGCTGTGCCTCCACGATCAAGCTCGGCTGCCGTCGCTGCAAAAACCCGCTGATTCCTTGGATTTCGGCTTTGACGCGGCCCGTCCATAACCCCTAGAGTCCCGTCACGGGATCGAATCGCCCAAAGGAGCCTGCCCCATGAACAAGCAAGAGCTTACCCAGCAGCTGTCGGAACGCGCCGGTCTCGATAAGAACCAGGCCGGCAAAGCGGTCGATGCCATTTTCGACATCATCTCGGATTCGCTCAAGGCAGGCGATGAGGTTCGGCTCACGGGCTTCGGCGTGTTCGCGGTGGCCCAGCGCGCCGGCGGCAAAGGCCGCAATCCGCAGACCGGCGCAGAGATCACCATCAAGCCGTCGAAGCAGCCGCGGTTCCGCGCGGGCAAGCAGCTAAAGGATGCCCTGAACACCTGACCGACGTTCTCTCCGCCGCGCCGTCAGCCTGCGACCGTCGCCGCGCGGCCGCAGGATTCTGGTATAAGCTCTTCGATCGGGCGGTTAGCTCAGCCGGTAGAGCACATCGTTTACACCGATGGGGTCGGCGGTTCGAACCCGTCACCGCCCACCAATTGCGTCAATGGTTAGGCGACAATGCCCGTACGCGCTGCAATCCCTTTTCCCAATCCTCTTCCAATTAATCCTTCTGGTCTATTACGGCGCATTGTGGCGCCGCAGGCCAGAAAGTTCTGCCGATGGGATTGTCGCCCGATTCTGATAGCGGCGCTCTGCATTATCCGCTGGCTCTACAGGGTCCCCGTTGCACAATCCGAATTTGCTAGCGAACTCGCTGTTCTCGTGGGAGCAGGCGCAGCCTCGACGATCCATGCGATCTCCGCGATTTCATTATCGGCTGGCGTGCGGGTCGGGACCGGGGCCAGCTCTCGGTACGGGGTAAGTCCTTTCACCATCGGCAAATATCTGTTCGCAGGCGCGTGCTGAATTATCCCGCTGCCAATCGCGCCGGTGGCCAATCAAAGTGATTGAGGTGACCGTGTAGGAGTTCGCCGGGGCGTACCGTTACTCCGCACGAAAAGCAGTCTTGACCTGGGCGCCGACTCCGCGATGCAATATCCTGAACTTGGCACTCCGATCCGGAGCAGGAAAGACTGAATTGGCAAGCCCGGCGCAAAGGCAGTTTCAGTTCACGGCTATACAACAAACAGAAGCGCTAGCGGAGGCGCGACTCCGAATCGCGAAGGCACACCGGGACCATAATCGGCACCTCGATCTGACCAAGCTGCCTGCTTTGGGCGCGGTGCCACAAGAAATTGAGCAGCTTAGTTGGTTGAGGACCTTATCACTGCGAGAAACGGCAGTGCGTGACTTATCTCGATTGAGAGCGCTCACGATGCTTGAAGGTCTCGATATCAGTTCAACGGAAGTCACTGACATCTCTCCACTTTCAAGTCTGACCAACCTCCGGCGATTGGAAATTTTTCCGGGCCACATCACTGATATATGGGCGTTGGCAAACCTGACCGAGCTCCGAAAACTCAGCGTGGCTGCTGCCGGAGTTACCGATCTATCACCGCTTTCGAACTTAAGAGAATTGCGCGAATTGTCGTTATTCGGATCGAAGGCCACCGACTTCCGTCCTTTAGGTAACCTGCGCAAACTGGAGAGGTTAAACCTCAACTACTCCGCTGTCGCTGATATTTCTATGCTTTCGAAGGCCATTCGGCTTGAAGGTCTTTATCTGGAGGGCACGTCCGTATCCGACATATCCGCTCTGCGTTACCTGCCCGAGTTGCGTGAACTCAACCTCTCGGGATCGCGGGTCAACGATATTTCGCCTCTCTCGAATGCAATTCGGCTTCGATCTCTTGACCTCACTGCGACGCTAGTGTCGGACTTACGTCCCCTTGCCAAGTTGCGGTCGCTAAGAACGCCTACAGGCGCTTCGTTTGGTGGCCTTTGGTATCTGGGTTGCCCGGTAGGCGACCCGTATTTGGCTGAACTATCAAAGATCGGTCCGCAAGGCACGGCAGAAACATTAGCGTATCTCAACGCGCTCGAAGCGAACGGCGAAACTCAGCGCTATCACGGCGAGCCTCACTCGAATATTGCATTAGCACAAAAGGCCTTCTTGCAGTCTGAGCGCAATGGGAGAGAAGACGATATAGAGCTCATACTAGCGATCCGTAACCAGCTTCGCGAACGCACAGACACATTAGTCGAAATCCTGCGAGGAACGAATACGCCTAAGCCCTACTTGCTCCGCGTTGCAAAGCGGTATCTGGCAACCCTTGACCAGGACTATGAGAGTGTCTCAATTATTTCTCTGCATGTATTAGCGGCGGGGCTGCAATACGCGGTTGAAGCAGCCTATGGGAACCAGCCTGAAGCATATAGTGACAGGGTGCGAGACGCTGCTCACGAGTTGCTGTTCTTGCAGCACGTGCTTACGAGGCAAACCCACGAAGGACGATTCTTGCTCGAAGAGTTCGGATCAATCAATAGGTTTAGCTTAGAACCGCTCCCGCCAATTACTTTGAACGAGCCGGTGCTTGGCAACAGACTATCGAGTTCACCACGTAGCGGCGCTGTTCAATCCCCTGAAGCGATAGCGGACAAGGCAAGAATTATCGGAGAGTATACCGACCAACAGAATATTCCATATTTACTTGCGAGCGGCATTCTTGCCCTCTGTGCATTTGTCGATCTTGCACATAGCTACATCGGCGGTTTCTCTTTGGTTGGATCCTTATTTCTTCTGGTCACGCTCCAGTTCGCGCTCACGCGATACAGAGTGCAGTGCGGCTACTTCGCTACCAAACCGGACGAAATTAGCGAACTGTTGACGTTCGGCCGACAGCAAGGTTTGCAGCTTGATTCATCAAGGTCGCCCCCTTGATGGATGCAAACGATATTTCTGGTCTTTGGCGCATCCTTACAAAATCTCTCGGGGCGCTTTTTCCCATTCGCCTTGCAATCGGAGCGTCTCTGGGTACTGCTGCAAAAATCGCGATCCACACAACGTCATACTCTCTACCTCACAGTCTCACATTAGGGGCTTTGGATCAGTTCGATGCCGTTTGGTATCTGGTCGTTTTTGTACCTTTGGTATTTATTTCCGTGATTTTCCGGAAACGTGGCGCGCCAGAGGACGCCATTCACGAAATAAATACTCTGGAAGCTGTGTTGAATCGTCGAGAGTTCACGGCGAGTCAACGGACTCAGTATTGGAAAGAGGTTGCTGACACGTACGTTGCACGCATGAAGGTACAGCAAATTCCCACCGTTCCCAGCAGCGAAAGGAAGTGATTGTGGAAGCGCCCGCATAGATAATGCGCATCAGTCCGCTTGCTGTTGCATTGTCCAAGAGGGTGTTGCCTGATTGCGTTAGATTGCTGCCAGAACGTTCGGAATCATTCAGACGAAGAAAGGTATTGTAGGATCTCTCCTTTCTCAATCACGGGGCCGGGTTCATGCGCATTGATCGGAATTTAGTGATGGGGTCACTAGACGAAAAGCAGCGTCCGTTCATAGGATAAACGAGCGCGAAAAAGAATCAGACTGGAAGAGCAAGTGGTTGCGGGGTAAGGCCAAAACGTAGTTTACACCGATGGGGTCGGCGGTTCGAACCCGTCACCGCCCACCAGTTTTCGGCGCCGCTTCGGCCATGACGCCGAACTCGGCTTCGCGCGTGGGGAGTGATGATGCGCCATCTTGAGCTGCTGGTGTTTGGCAATTTGGCGATTGCTCTTTCCGCTTGCGGCTCCGGGCCGCAGTCACGCGATCAGGAGCCGGAGTTTCATCCGCCCCGCAGCATCCTCGAAGCCTACGATGTCAACCGCGACGGGACGATCACGCGCGCCGAGATGGAGCAGGGGCTGCGTGCCGATTTTGCCAAAGCGGACGCCCGGCACACCGGTTGTCTCGATGCCGACGAAGTGCGCGCCGTCAACGAGCAGCGCTGGGCGACGGACCAATCAACCGCGTCGCCCCTGGTGGATTTCAAAGGCAAAGGATGCATTGATTTCGACGGCTTCGCCGCCACCGCCCGCTCGCTGTTCGAGCAGATGGATCGCAACGGCGACGGCAAGATCGAGCCGAAGGAACTGCATCCGCCGCCCGGCGCGAGACGGGAACGGGACGACGACTAGCGTCTGCTTGACACTCCGGCGCGGGCGGCCCTACACGGGTCGCCTTCTGCGGCGGCCCTTCGGGCGTTCGCGCGCGGGGGCGTAGCTCAGTTGGTTAGAGCGTCGGCCTGTCACGCCGAAGGTCGCGGGTTCGAGCCCCGTCGCTCCCGCCAGCCTTGCTCGCGAAGCAAGGGAAGGCTGGCGCGCCGATCTTCGCCTTCGGCTTCGACCCGGCAAGCCGCCGCGACTTGTCACGCCGTAGCCCAAAGAGCGAAGGCGGAAGGCGGGCCTGTTACCGCGAGCTTCGGCTCGACAAACACGCCCTTCGCTTTAATCCATGCGCTTTGTGGCGGAAAAACCGCTTGTTCTCCCTGCAAATCATGGCTTAAACCCGCGGCGCGTCCGCTTTGCTGCGGCCGCGAAAAAGACGCACCTTGAGCCCGCAACTTCGGCCCGACAGCAGGGTTTCAAGGTAGGGGTGTGGAATGAATCAGCTTCTCGTCGAATACCTGCCGATTCTGCTTTTCATCGGCATCGCCGGCGCGATGTGCGTCGCGTTTCTGCTGATTCCGCTGATCATCGCCCCCTCCAAGCCAGATCCGGAGAAGCTGTCGGCCTATGAATGCGGCTTCAATGCGTTCGGCGATTCCCGCATGAAATTCGATGTGCGGTACTACCTCGTCTCGCTGCTGTTCATCATCTTCGATCTCGAAGTGGCGTTTCTGTTTCCCTGGGCGATCACGCTCGGCAAGACCGGGCTGTACGCCTTCTGGTCGATGATGGTGTTCCTCGCCGTGCTCACGGTCGGGTTCATTTACGAGTGGCGGAAGGGAGCGCTGGAATGGGAGTGATCCCGGCCGGCACGGCGGCGCGCGCCAGAGTGGAAGGCGGCGCGCCGATTGCGGACAACGATCCCTACTTTCGGCAAATCCAGGCGGAGATGCAGGACAAGGGCTTCCTCGTCGCGAGCGCCGATGCACTGATCAACTGGGCGCGCACCGGCTCGCTGATGTGGATGACGTTTGGCCTTGCCTGCTGCGCCGTCGAAATGATGCAGGCCTCCATGCCGCGCTACGATCTGGAGCGCTTCGGCGTGGCGCCACGCGGCTCGCCGCGACAATCCGATGTGATGATCGTGGCCGGCACGCTTTGCAACAAGATGGCGCCGGCGCTTCGCAAGGTTTACGACCAGATGCCGGAGCCGCGCTACGTCATCTCCATGGGCTCCTGCGCCAATGGCGGCGGCTACTACCACTATTCGTATTCGGTGGTGCGCGGTTGCGATCGCATCGTGCCGGTCGACATCTACGTGCCTGGCTGCCCGCCGACCGCAGAAGCGCTCGTGTATGGTATCATGCTGCTGCAGCGGAAAATCCGCCGCACCGGCACGATCGAGCGCTGACCCGGCATGGCCCTCGATCTGACCGCGCTGGGTGACCACATCGCGCGCGCCGTGTCGGGCGCGGTGCTGGAGCAGAAGCTCGAATTCGGCGATCTTACGCTGACGGTTGGCGGCGATGTGTTGCCGCGGGTGGTCGAGTTTCTGCGCGACGATCCGCAATGCGAGTTCAAGCTGCTGCTCGACATCTGCGGCGTGGACTGGCCAAAACGCGAGAAGCGCTTCGATGTCGTGTACCACTTCCTGTCATTGTCGCAGAACCAGCGCATCCGGCTGAAGGTGCAGACCGATGAGCAGACGCCGGTGCCCTCGCTTTCGCATATTCATTCCGGCGCCAACTGGTTCGAGCGCGAGACCTACGACATGTATGGCGTTGTGTTCTCCGATCATCCGGACCTGCGGCGCATCCTCACCGATTATGGTTTCGAGGGTTATCCACTCCGCAAGGATTTCCCGCTGACCGGGTTTGTGGAACTCCGTTACGACGATGAATTGAAGCGCGTCGTGTATCAGCCCGTACAGCTGGTGCAGGAATTTCGGGACTTCGAATTTTCGAGTCCGTGGGAAGGCCTGCGGGGCGTTTTTCATGGAGATGAGAAGGCGACCAAGCCGAATGGCGAATAGCGAATGGTACTGACGAGCACACCGAGCAAGACTCCTCCCCCGCGAATCGGGGGAGGGGGACCATGCGAATCATGGTGGGGGGGACGCATGTGCGCGTTCGTCCCCCTCCCCTCCTTCGGCTGTCCTCCCCCCGCTGCGCGGGGGGAGTGCCAAGTGGGTGCACGACTATGAGCGGCGCACCCGCCGGCGCGCCGGTCAACGAGAGCACCATCACGCTGAATTTCGGCCCGCAGCATCCTGCCGCGCACGGAGTCCTGCGGCTGGTGCTGGAGCTGGACGGGGAAGTCGTCACCCGCGTCGATCCGCACATCGGGCTCCTGCATCGCGGCACGGAGAAGCTGATCGAATACAAGACTTACATGCAGGCGCTTCCGTATTTCGACCGGCTCGATTACGTCTGCCCGATGAATCAGGAGCATGGCTTCTCGCTCGCCGTCGAGAAGCTGCTCGGGCTCGAGGTGCCGAAGCGCGGGCAGTACATCCGCGTGCTGTTCTGCGAGATCGGCCGCATCCTCAATCACCTGCTGCAGGTGACCACACAGGCGCTCGATGTCGGCGCGCTCACCCCGCCATTGTGGGGCTTCGAGGAGCGCGAGAAGCTGATGATCTTCTACGAGCGCGCCTCCGGGGCGCGTCTGCACGCCAATTACTTCCGCACCGGAGGCGTGCATCAGGACTGTCCACCCGAGCTGCTGGAGGACGTCTACGTCTGGACCGACACTTTCCCGAAAGTGCTGGACGATCTCGAAACGCTGCTGACCGAGAACCGCATCTTCAAGCAGCGCAACGTGGATATCGGCAAGATCAACCGTGCCGATGCGGAAGCATGGGGCATGAGCGGGCCCATGCTGCGCTCGACCGGCGTGGCGTGGGACCTCCGCCGCGCGCAGCCCTACGAATGCTACAACGATCTCGAATTCCAGATTCCGATCGGCAAGAACGGGGACAATTACGACCGCTACCTCATTCGCATGGAGGAGATGCGGCAGGCGACGAAGATCATGCGGCAGTGCATCGAACGGATGCCGGACGGTCCGGTGATGACGGAAGACAACAAGATCGCTCCGCCGAAGCGGGCCGAGATGAAGCGCTCGATGGAGGCGATGATCCATCAGTTCAAGCTGTTCACCGAAGGCTATCGCGTGCCGGAGGGCGAGGTGTATGCGGCGGTGGAGGCGCCCAAGGGCGAGTTCGGCGTGTACCTGGTGTCGGAAGGCGCCAACAAGCCGTACCGCTGCAAAATCCGCGCGCCGTCCTTCGCGCACCTGCAGGCGATGGATTACATGTGCAAGGGCCACATGCTGGCGGATGTCTCGGCCATTCTCGGTGCGCTTGACATCGTGTTCGGGGAGATCGACCGGTGAGCTTTCGCCGCCTTGCGCCCGCCGATCAGCAGCCCGCGCGCTTCGCGTTCTCGGAAGAGAACCGCAAAGCTGTGGACCAGTGGATCGCGAAATATCCGCCCGGCCGGCAGCGCAGCGCGGTGATCGCCGCCTTGTGGATCGGGCAGGAGCAGGAAGGTTGGGTCACCAAGCCCATGATCGAGGAGGTGGCGCGCATCCTCGACATGGCGGTTATGCGGGTGCTGGAGGTCGCCACCTTCTACACGATGTTCAACCTCGTACCGGTGGGGCAACACCTCGTGCAGGTGTGCACGACGACGCCGTGCTGGCTGCGCGGGTCGGAGGATGTGGTCGCCGCGTGCAAGAAGCATATCGCGCCGAATCCCGGCGTGATTTCGGCCGACGGCAAGTTCTCCTGGATGGAAGTGGAATGCCTCGGCGCCTGCGTGAACGCGCCGGTACTGCAGATCGGCAAGGACTACTACGAAGACCTCGATGGTCCGGCGACAGAGCGCATTCTTGAAGCGCTGCGGCGCGGTGAAACGCCGAAGCCCGGCCCGCAAGATGGGCGGCATTCGTCAGAGCCGGAAGGCGGCCAACTGACCTTGAAAGATCCGAAGCTCTACGACGGCGGCTACAGCCGCATGGCGAACGGGTCCGACGGCGATACCACCGACACCGAAGGCAAGAAGCCGACGCAGGGTGCGTCACATCGCGAAGCGCCTGCGCAAAAGCCACCGGGAGCGGCCACGTAATGCTCCCAGATCGCGATCGCATTTTCACCAATCTCTACGGCTTCCAGAGTCCGTGGCTCGAGGGCGCGCGGAAGCGCGGCGCGTGGGACGGCACCAAGCAAATTCTTGAACGCGGCGTGGACGCGATTGTCGCGGAGATGAAGAAATCGGGCCTGCGCGGCCGCGGCGGCGCCGGATTCCCCACCGGTCTCAAATGGTCATTCATGCCGAAGGAGGTGAAGGAGCGGCCGCACTACCTCGTCGTCAATGCCGATGAATCCGAACCCGGTACCTGCAAGGACCGGGACATCATGCGGCACGATCCGCATCTGCTGGTGGAAGGCTGCCTCATCGCCTCCTTCGCGATGCGCGCGCATGCCTGCTACATCTACATCCGCGGCGAATTCATCCGTGAGCGCGAGGCGCTGCAGCGCGCAGTTGATGAAGCCTATGCCGCGAGCCTCATCGGCGAGGACAACATTCACGGTTGGCCGTTCGATCTTTATGTGCATCACGGCGCCGGTGCCTACATCTGCGGCGAAGAAACCGCGCTGCTCGAAAGCCTGGAAGGCAAGAAGGGCCAGCCGCGGCTGAAGCCACCATTCCCTGCCAATGCCGGCGTCTATGGCTGTCCCACCACCGTCAACAACGTCGAGACCATCGCCATGGTGCCGGACATCCTTCGCCGCGGTGCGGACTGGTTTGCCGGCATTGGCAAGCCCAACAACACCGGCACAAAAGTCTTCTGCATCTCCGGCCATGTGAACAGGCCGTGCAATGTGGAAGAGGCGATGAGCATTCCGCTGCGCGAGCTGATCGAAACGCATGCCGGTGGCGTGCGTGGCGGGTGGGACAATCTGTTAGGCGTGATCCCCGGCGGTTCCTCCATGCCGGTGCTGTCGAAGGAGATTGCCGACGACATCCTGATGGATTTCGATTCGCTGGTGAAGGCGAAGTCGGGCCTCGGCACCGCGGCCGTGATCGTGATGGACAAGTCCACCGACATCATCAAGGCGTTCGCGCGGCTTGCCTATTTCTACAAGCACGAGTCTTGCGGCCAGTGCACGCCATGCCGCGAAGGCTGCGGATGGATGTGGCGCGTGATCACCCGCATGGGCAAGGGCGATGCCACCATGGAGGAAATCGATCTGCTGCAGGAGGTCACGAAGCAGATCGAAGGCCACACCATCTGCGCCTTCGGCGAAGGCGCCTCATGGCCCGTGCAGGGTTTCCTGCGCCACTTCCGCCCGGAGATCGAGAAGCGGATCCGCGAACATGGCGGGCGCACATCGGCGCCCATGACTCCTCTGGCGGCGGAGTAGGACGATGGCGAGAGCTCCAGCAAGAACTGCTGCGGCGAAAGCGCCGGCAAGAACTGCGGCGGCGAAAGCCCCTCCGGTCCTCAGGCCTCCCATGCCGCTGATGATCGCGGCGTTCGTCGGCATCGGCAGTGCGGTGCTGACGATGTTGGCCTGGCGCGGCGAAAAGGCGAAGAAGCTGTACCTGTCGCATTGCGACGTGGCGCTGGCGAATCCCCGCTTCTCCAGCCCCGATCTTGCGAAGCTGGACCTGAAGGCGAAAACCTTCGACGGCAGCGCAGAGGAATTCGAGCGCTACGAATGGTATGTGGCGCGGCTGGTGTACACTTTGGATGAATGCCTGGCGCTGGCGCCCATCCCGCAATGGTATGCGGTGGCGAGGACGCAGCTGTCGAATCATCAGAAATACTTCGCGTCCGACTACTACCAGAACCAGGACTACCTCTCGCACTACTCGCTGCGCATGCGCATGCTGATCGAACAGCAGGCGGAGGCGGGATGACAAAGCACCTGGCGCAAGTAAACATCGGGCGTTTGCTGGGCGGGCCGGACGATCCGCGCATGGCCGATTTCTATTCCAACCTCGCGCGCGTCAATGCGCTTGCCGAGTGCATGCCGGGTTTTGTGTGGCGGCTGAAGAACGAGAGCGGCGAAAGCGCTGTAGGGCTTACCTGGCCGGGCGATGCGACAATGGCGGTGAACCTGACGGTGTGGGAGAGCGCAGAGGATCTCGGCCGTTTTGTGTTCCAGACCGTTCATCGCAACATCTATGCCCGCAAGCACCAATTCTTCGAGATGCCGCAACAGCCGACCGTCGCGATGTGGTGGATTCCGGCGGGGCACATCCCAACGCTTGGGGAAGCCAAGGAGCGGCTGGATCACCTGATCGCCCATGGCCCGGGGGAATTCGCCTTCGGCTGGGCCGATCTCCCGTCGGCCGAGGCCTGGCGCGAAAGGCGCTGCGCCTGATGCTGAAGTTCATTCACGAATTCGAAGAAGACCCGCCGCTGAGCGATCTTTCGGTGAATATCGGCCTGCCCGAGGGAGCTATTGCTGGTGTTCGAGTCGATGGAAAAGCAGTCCTGCTGTATGCGAACGCTGCCGGATTTCTTCACCTTGCTCGTATCTTTTCAGAACTGGGCACGAGAGATTTGGAGGAGGAATACCATTTTCACGTTGGCCCAGACTTCGAGGACGGTGGAGGCGGACCGGACGAACTTGAATTCACGATAATGAGGCTCAACCGCCGACTGCCACGTGATGAAAAACTGCATCGTGGAAGCGCCTGATGCCCACGCGCAAGCTCATCACATCCCCTTCGTTGTCATGGCCCGCGAATGCGGGCCACCCAGTAAGCGCGCGTCCGCGCGCTGATGAGTCCTTGGGGCGCAGACACGCCCCGCTGGGTGGCCCGGTCAGGCCGGGCCATGACATACGGGGAGAACTGGGACGCTGATGCCCACGCGCAAACTCATCATCGACGGCAGGGAAGTCGAAGCGGAAGAGTCGATCACGCTGCTTCAGGCTTGCGAGCAAGCCGGGGCGGAAATCCCCCGCTTCTGTTATCACGAGCGTCTGTCAGTGGCCGGCAACTGCCGCATGTGTCTGGTGGAATGGGTGGGGGCGCCCAAGCCGCAGGCGAGTTGTGCGCTGCAGGTGAAGGATATCTTCCCCAACAAGGATGGCACGCCGGCGAAAATCAACACCCGCTCGCCTTACGCGCAGAAGGCGCGCGAAGGCGTGATGGAATTCCTGCTTATCAACCATCCGCTCGACTGCCCCATCTGCGATCAGGGCGGCGAATGCGATCTGCAGGATCAGGCGCTCTATTACGGCCGCGCGGCCTACCACCGCTTCAACGAGAACAAGCGGGCGGTGGAAGACAAGTACATGGGCCCGCTGATCAAAACGATCATGACCCGTTGCATCCAGTGCACCCGCTGCGTGCGCTTTGCGACCGAGGTGGCGGGCGTGCCGGACCTTGGTGCCACCGGGCGCGGCGAGGACATGGAGATCATGTCCTATCTCGATAAGGCGTTCCAGTCGGAGTTGGTGGGCAACGCGGTCGATCTCTGCCCGGTGGGCGCACTGACGCACAAGCCGTGGGCGTTCATCTATCGCCCGTGGGAACTGCGCAAAACCATGTCGATCGACGTGCACGACGCACAGGGCTGCAACATCCGCGTCGACAGCCGCAGCGGGCAGGTGCTGCGTATCCTGCCGCGCGTCAACGACGACGTGAACGAGGAATGGATTTCCGACAAGGCGCGCTATGCCTGCGACGGGCTGAAATATCAGCGGCTGGATCGGCCTTATATTCGCACGAACGGAAAGCTGGTGCCGGCGAGCTGGGGCGAGGCGTTTGAAGTCATCAACGCGCGGGTGCGCGCCACGCGGCCCGAGCGCATGGCGGCGGTTGTCGGCGATCTCGCGGCGGCCGAAGAGATCAAGGCGCTGAAGGACTTGATGCGGTCGCTCGGCGTCGCCAATCTCGAATGCCGGCAGGACGGCGCGAGGATCGGCGGCGGCCCACCGCAATCTTATCTCTTCAATACGACGATTGCGGGCATTGAATCCGCGGATGCCTTGCTGCTCATCGGCAGCAATCCGCGCTGGGAAGCGCCGGTGCTGAACGCCCGCATCCACAAGACGTGGCTCAACAGCGGGATAAAAATCGCCAATGTCGGCGTGCCGTACGATCTCACCTATCCGGTGGAGCAGCTGGGCGGCAGCGCCGGTGCGTTGCGCGCGATTGTGGATGGCAGCCATGCCTTCGTGAAAGTCCTGCGCGATGCGAAGCGGCCGATGCTCATTCTCGGACCTGGCGCTATCGCGAGGCCCGACGGCGCAGCGATCCTCAATTTGGCAGCGCGGATTGCGTCCGACACGGGCATGATCGGGCCAGCCGGCACGCCGGCCGAAGGCGGCTGGAATGGATTCAACGTTCTGCATACCGCCGCCTCCCGTGTTGCAGCCCTCGACCTTGATCTCCTGCCGGGCGAGGGCGGTCGCGACATGGCCGGCATTCTCGATGGCGCCAGCAAAGGCGAGATCGATTTCGTCTATCTGCTCGGCGCTGACGAATTCGATATGGCAAAGCTCGGCAACGCCTTCGTCGTCTATCAGGGCACCCATGGTGACGCCGGTGCGCATCGCGCCGATGTCATTCTGCCGGGTGCCGCCTACACCGAGCAGGACGGCATCTATGTGAATCTCGAGGGCCGTGCGCAGCGCGCCGAGCGCGCCACCTTCCCGCCGGGGCAGGCGAAAGAGGACTGGGCGATTTTGCGCGCGCTCTCCGATGTCATCGGCCGCCGATTGCCCTACGACAACCGCGATGCCTTGCGCCGGGCGCTGTTCGCCGATGCGCCGCACCTCGCCAGCGAAAACATGCTGCCCCAATCAGTGGGCGCCGATCCCGCCATCTGGAACGCCATTGGCACACCCGGCGATATCGACGAGCACGCGCCGCTTGCCTCGCCGATAGCCGACTTCTATCTCACCAACCCCATCGCACGCGCGAGCGAAACCATGGCCGAGTGCAGCAAGGTCTATGTGGCCGGCGCAATGAAACTGGCGGCGGAATAGATGTTCTTCACACCGTATTTCCAGCATCACGGGCTGCCGTACGGTTGGGCGTGGACGTTGAGCCAGCTCATTGTGATCGTGTTCTTCGAACTGGTGCTCGCGGTTTCGGTCGCGTTCTTCATTCTCGCCGACCGCAAGATTTGGGCGGCGGTGCAGCTGCGGCGCGGACCCAACGTGGTGGGTGCGTTCGGCCTGCTGCAGACCTTCGCCGACGCGCTGAAATTCTTCTTCAAGGAAGTGATCGTGCCGGCCGGCGCGAACAAGGTGCTCTTCCTGCTGGGGCCGCTGATCACTGCCACGCTCGCCTTCGCTGCTTGGGCGGTGATGCCCGTGAGCGCCGGCTGGGTGGTCGCCAACATCAATGTCGGCGTTCTTTACGTCTTCGCCATTTCCTCGCTGGGAGTCTACGGCGTTATCGTGGCCGGCTGGGCTTCCAATTCGAAATACGCCTTTCTCTCCGCCCTGCGCGCCGCGGCCCAGATGGTGTCCTACGAAGTCTCGATCGGCTTCGTGCTGATCACGGTGCTGCTGTTCGCGGGCTCGCTGAATCTGTCCGCCATTGTGCTGGCGCAGGCGCATGGGTGGTTCGCCTTCACCATCCTGTTCCCAATGTTCGTCATCTTCTTCATCTCGTCGCTTGCCGAGACTCAGCGACCGCCGTTCGATCTGCTGGAAGCGGAATCCGAGCTCGTTGCCGGCTTCATGGTGGAATATTCCTCTACACCCTTCCTGCTGTTCTTCCTCGGCGAGTATATGAACGTCATCATGCTTTGCGGTCTGATGGCGGTGCTGTTCCTGGGCGGCTGGCTGCCGCTGTGGTCGATATGGCCGCTCACGCTCGTTCCCGGCGTGATCTGGTTCCTGCTGAAATTGTTTTTTCTGTTCTTCTGCAATTCGATGGTGAAGGCGTTCGTCCCCCGCTACCGCTACGACCAGCTGATGCGGCTCGGCTGGAAAGTGTTTCTGCCGCTGTCGCTGGTGTGGGTGGTACTCACCGCCGGCTGGATAATGGTTTTCCCGCATGGCATTTGGGCGGCGCTCGCTCATGGAGGCGTCTGATGTTTGCCGGTCTCGACCGCACCGCGCGCACAATTTTCCTCTGGGAATTCGTCAAGAGCTTTTGGCTGTCGCTGCGCTATTTCTTCTCGCCCAAGGCGACTCTCAACTATCCGTTCGAGAAGGGGCCGCTCAGCCCGCGCTTCCGCGGCGAACATGCGCTGCGCCGCTACCCGAACGGCGAGGAGCGCTGCATTGCCTGCAAATTGTGCGAAGCGATTTGCCCCGCGCTCGCCATCACCATCGAGGCCGAGCCGCGCGCCGACGGCAGCCGCCGCACCACGCGCTACGACATCGACATGGTGAAGTGCATCTATTGCGGCCTTTGCCAGGAGGCTTGCCCGGTGGACGCCATCGTGGAGGGGCCGAACTTCGAGTTCGCCACCGAAACGCGCGAGGAACTCTACTACGACAAGGACCGCTTGCTCGCGAACGGCGACCGCTGGGAACGCGAGATTGCCCGCAACCTCGAACTCGACGCTCCGTACAGATGAACGCGGGATTTCGCACAATCATAGAATCGACCCTCCCCTTGAGGGAGGGTCGAAATTTGCGAAGCGCAGCGCAGCAAATTTCGGGGAGGGGTCGATTCCAGCAACCGAGGCATAACCCCTCCCCGGAAAATTCTCGCGCTGCTCGAATTTTTCGACCCTCCCTCAAGGGGAGGGCGGGGATTTTTTGATGCTGCTTCAGGCCATCGCCTTCTACCTCTTTTCCGCGGTGCTGATCGCCTCGGCGGTGATGGTGATTGCCGGTCGCAATCCCGTGCACTCGGTGCTGTTCCTAATTCTGACCTTCTTCAACGCCGCGGCCTTATTCGTGCTGCTCGGCGCCGAGTTCCTCGCGATGATTCTCGTCATCGTCTATGTCGGTGCGGTGGCGGTGCTGTTCCTCTTCGTGGTGATGATGCTGGATGTGGATTTCGCCGAATTGAAACGCGGCACTTTGCAGTACATTCCGGTCAGCCTCGTGGTGGGCGGCATTCTGGTCGCCGAACTCCTGTTCGCCGCCACCGCCTGGCGCTTTGCGTCCGCCGCGCCGCAATCACTGGCGAGCGCCAATCCAGCCCACCTCACCAACACCGAAGCCTTGGGCCGCATCCTGTACACCAATTACGCCTACTATTTTCAGGTCGCCGGCCTGATCCTGCTGGTCGCCATGATCGGCGCCATCGTGCTCACGCTCCGCACGCGGGCGGGCGTGCGCAAGCAATCGGTGCGCGCGCAGGTGCGCCGTTACGCTAGCGACACGCTGGTGGTCGTAGATGTGAAGCCGGGGCAGGGGGCGTAAATGGCCATCGGGCTCGGGCAGTATCTCGCGGTCGCCGCCATCCTCTTCACCATTGGCGTGCTCGGCATCTTCCTCAACCGCAAGAACGTGATCATCATTTTGATGTCGATCGAGCTGATCCTGCTCGCGGTGAACATCAATTTCGTGGCGTTCTCCGCGTTTCTCGGCGATCTCACGGGTCAGGTGTTCGCGCTGTTCGTGCTGACGGTCGCCGCTGCCGAAGCCGCCATCGGGCTTGCCATCCTGGTCGTGTACTACCGCAACCGCGGCTCCATCGCGGTCGAAGACGTCAACCTGATGAAGGGCTGACGGATGTACACCGCCATCGTCTTCCTTCCGCTCCTTGGCTCGGCCATCGCCGGCCTGTTCGGCCGCTTCATCGGCGCGCGCGGCTCAGAGCTCGTCACCACGCTGCTGCTGTTCGTCTCCGCAGCGCTCTCCTGCTACGCGTTTTACGACGTGGCGATCCTCGGCCACTCGCAGATCGTGCGCATCGCGCAATGGATGGTGTCCGGCGATTTCGAGGCCGACTGGGCGTTACGCATCGACACCCTGACCGCCGTCATGCTGGTGGTGGTCACCGGCGTGTCGTCCCTCGTGCATCTGTATTCGGTCGGCTACATGCACGGCGATCCGGGCCGGCCGCGCTTCTTCTCGTACCTGTCGTTCTTCACCTTCGCCATGCTCATGCTGGTGACGGCCAACAATTTCCTGCAGATGTTCTTCGGCTGGGAAGGCGTGGGCCTGGCCTCCTACCTGCTGATCGGCTTCTGGTACGAGCGGCCTAGCGCCAACGCCGCGGCCATCAAGGCGTTCATCGTCAACCGCATCGGCGACTTTGGATTCATGCTGGGCATCTTCGGCGTGTTCTTCATCTTCGGCACGCTCGACTTCGACACGGTGTTCCGTGCCGCGCCGCATTTCGTGGGTCACACCTTCCATTTCGGCAGCTGGGATATCGATATCCTCGCCACGCTCTGCATCCTGCTGTTCATCGGCGCGATGGGGAAGTCGGCGCAGTTCCTGCTCCACACCTGGTTGCCGGACGCGATGGAGGGTCCCACGCCGGTCTCCGCGCTGATCCATGCGGCGACGATGGTGACGGCAGGCGTGTTCCTCGTGTGCCGCTGCTCGCCGATGTTCCAGCTGTCGCCGACGGCGCTCGCTTTCGTCACTTTCATTGGTGCAACCACGGCGTTCTTCGCAGCCTCCGTCGGCCTGTTCCAGAACGATATCAAGCGCGTGATCGCGTACTCCACCTGCTCGCAGCTGGGCTACATGTTCGCCGCCGCCGGCGTCTCGGCCTACGGCGCCGCCATGTTCCACCTCTTCACCCACGCCTTCTTCAAGGCGTTGCTGTTCCTCTCCGCCGGCGCCGTGATCACCGCCATGCGCCACGAGCAGGACATGCGACGGATGGGCGGCCTGGCCGGCCGCATTCCGTTCACCTGGGCGACGATGCTGATCGGCAATCTCGCGCTCACCGGCGTGGGCATTCCGCTGTTGGCCGTCGGCACCGCCGGCTTCTACTCGAAGGACACCATCATCAACGCGACCTTCACCGCCGGCACCGGCATCGGCACCTATGCTTTCGTGCTGACGCTGACGGCTGCGGCGATGACCTCGTTCTATTCCTGGCGGCAGTTTTTGATGACGTTCCATGGCCGCTACCGCGGCGCCGAAGAGGATACGCATCTGGAACACGCCGACGCCGCCGCCCGGGCACATGACGAACCGAATTCCGACCATCCGCATGGTCATGTGCTGCCGCTGTCGGAGGTGCATGAATCGCCGCTATCGATGCTGGCGCCGCTTGCCGTGCTCGCGGTCGGTGCGCTATTCGCGGGCGCGATCTTCGATCACTGGTTCGTGGGCGCCGATGCGCACGGCTTTTGGCGCAACGCCATCGCCTTTGCGGCCGGGCGCAACACCGGCGAAGAGAACATCCCCACCTGGGTGGAGTTCGGGCCGTTCGTCGCCACCATCCTCGGCTTCGCCATCGCCTACTACTATTACATCCTGCGCCCGGAGCTTCCGGCGCGGCTCGCAGCGCGCCGTGGGCTTCTGTATCTCTTCCTCTACAACAAGTGGTACTTCGACGAGCTGTACGATGTCCTGTTCGTGCGGCCTTCGCTGTGGCTCGGTCGCATCCTGTGGAAGCTGGGCGACGGCCGCATCATCGACGGACTTGGCCCAGACGGGATTGCCGCCCGCGTGCTCGATGCCACCCGCGGCGCGGTCCGGCTGCAGTCCGGCTATGTGTATCACTATGCCTTCGCCATGTTGATCGGCGTGGTCGCGCTCGCGACCTGGTTCATCGCGACGGGAGGCCTGCGGTGAGCCACCTGCCGGTCCTCAGCATCATCACCTTCCTGCCCGCCGTCGGCGCGCTGATCATTCTTCTGGCGCGCGGCGACACGGCCCGGGCGGCAAACACCGCCCGCTGGGTGGCGCTGATCACGACTGTCGTCGAGCTCGCACTGTCGATTTACATCTGGGGCAATTTTGACGGCTCGACCGCTGCCTTCCAATTCGAGGAGCGCGCCAACTGGCTCGGCTTCGGCATCAGCTATCACATGGGCGTGGACGGCATCTCCGTGCTGTTCGTCGTGCTCACGGCGGGCCTCATGCCCTTCTGCATCCTGGCCAGCTGGGAATCCATCCAGACGCGCGTCGCCGAATACATGGTCGCGTTCCTGCTGCTGGAGACGCTGATGATCGGCGTGTTCACCGCGCTCGATCTCATCCTCTTCTATGTGTTCTTCGAAGGCGGTCTGATCCCGATGTTCCTCATCATCGGGGTGTGGGGCGGGGCGCGGCGCGTCTATGCCAGCTTCAAGTTCTTCCTCTACACCCTGCTCGGCTCGGTGCTGATGCTGCTCGCCATCCTGTGGATGTATCTCTACGCGGGCACCACCGACATCGAAGTGCTGCTCAAGACGGCGCACTTCCCCGTCGCGATGCAGGCGTTCCTTTGGTTCGCCTTCCTCGCCTCCTTCGCGGTCAAATTGCCGATGTGGCCGGTGCACACCTGGCTGCCGGACGCGCATGTCGAAGCGCCGACAGCCGGCTCGGTGATCCTCGCCGGCATCCTTTTGAAGATGGGCGGCTACGGCTTCCTGCGCTTCTCGCTGCCGATGTTTGCCAGCGCCAGCCACAGCTTCACGCCGTTCGTGTTCGTGCTGTCCATCATGGCGATCGTCTACACATCTTTCGTGGCCCTGGCGCAGGAGGACGTGAAGAAGCTGATCGCCTATTCGTCGGTCGCCCATATGGGCTTCGTGACGATGGGCATTTTCTCGATGACCCATCAGGGCATCGAGGGCGGCATCTACCAGATGCTGTCGCACGGCGTGGTGTCCGGCGCGCTGTTCCTCTGCGTCGGCGTCATCTACGACCGCATGCACACGCGCGAGATCGCAGCGTATGGCGGGCTGGTGGTGCGCATGCCGATGTACGCCGCCTGCTTCATGGTGTTCACCTTGGCCAATGTCGGGCTGCCGGGCACCGGCGGTTTCGTGGGCGAATTCCTCACCATGCTGGGCGCCTTCCGGGTGAATACCTGGGTGGTGATCTTCGCCGCCACTGGCGCGATCCTCTCGGCGGCCTACATGCTCTATCTCTACTGGCGGGTGATCTTCGGCAAGCTAGTGAAGCCCGCGCTGCAGACGATCCAGGATTTGTCGCTGCGCGAATTCGCCATTCTCGCGCCGCTCGTGATCGTTACGATCGCCATGGGCGTTTATCCCAAGCCCATCCTCGACGTGACCCACGCCTCCGTCGCCAACCTGGTGCACCAAAGCCAGATTGCGATGGCAAAAGACTCCCATCCTCCCCTTGAGGGAGGGTCGAAATTTGCGCAGCAAATTTCGGGGAGGGG
>DIZC01000059.1:0-10462 GCA_002429315.1 Alphaproteobacteria bacterium UBA6038 | reverse complement strand
CCCCCCCCCCCCCCTCTTTTTTTCCCCCCCCCCCCCAGGGGGAGGGTAGGGTTGCTAGCGTAAGCGTGAGGGTGGCGCGATGAATGCGCTCTCCGCCGATCTCTACACGCTCCTGCCAGAACTCATTCTGGCCATCGGCGCGATGGCGCTGCTGATCGTGGGCGCCATCCGCGGCGACGGCAGCGCAAAGCTGATCTCGTATCTCGCCGTGGCGGTCATCGCCGCCTCCGCCTATTTCTCCTTCGTGGGGCCGGATGCCAAAGCGTTCCACGGCGCATTCGTGGTGGACAGCTTCGTCCGCTTTATCAAGGCGGCCATCCTGTGGTCGTCCGCGGCGTGCGTGCTGATGGCGCAGCGCTTCTTCCAGGACGAGCAGAAACTCCGCTTCGAGCTGCCGGTGCTGATGCTGCTCGCGACTTGCGGCATGTCGCTGATGGTGTCGGCGCAAAGCTTCATCGCCCTCTACATGGGCCTGGAGCTGCAGAGCCTGGCGCTTTACGTGCTTGCGGCGATCGACCGGGATAACCTGCGCTCCACCGAAGCCGGCCTCAAATATTTCGTGCTGGGGTCGCTGTCGTCGGGGATGACGCTCTACGGCATCTCGCTCATCTATGGCTTCTCCGGCAGCATGGATTTTGTCACCGTGGCCCATGTGGTGAAGGGCGCCGGCGCCTCCACCGGCCTGGTCTTTGGGCTGGTGTTCCTCATCGCCGGCCTCGCTTTCAAGATTTCCGCCGTGCCGTTCCACATGTGGACGCCGGACGTTTACGAGGGCGCTCCGACGCCGATCACCGCCTACTTCGCCAGTTCCGCCAAGATCGCGGCCTTCGCGCTACTGGTTCGGGCGGTGCTGACGCCGTTCCCGGACGCCCTCCATCAGTGGCGCCAGATCGTCATCTTCCTGTCGGTTCTGTCGATGGCCTTGGGCGCCGTTGCGGCCATCGGGCAAACCAACATCAAGCGGCTGATGGCCTACAGCTCCATCGGCCATATGGGTTACGCGCTGCTGGGCCTTGCCGCCGGAACGCCGCTCGGCGTGCGCGGCATGCTGTTCTATCTGGTGTTCTATGCCGTCACGAACCTCGGCGTCTTTGCCTGTATCCAGGCGATGCGGCGCAACGGCAAGCCGGTCGAAGGCATCTACGATCTGGCCGGCCTCGCGCGCACCAATCCGCAGCTCGCCTTCGCCTTCGCGGCGATGATGCTGAGCCTGTCCGGCCTGCCGCCGCTCGCCGGCATTCTCGCCAAGGCGTACATCTTTCTCGCCGCCATCCAGGCGCACCTTTATGCGCTCGCCATTTTCGGCGTGCTCACCAGCGTCGTCGCCGCTTACTACTATCTGCGCATCGTGAAGGTGATGTATTTCGACGAACCGGCGCCGGCGTTCGATCGCGACATCGGCTGGGCGACGGCTCTGGTCGCCACAGTTGGCACGGCCTTCTCGATCCTCTTCGTCATCAATGCCGGCACCCTGATCGCAGCGGCGGATCATGCGGCGAAGGTGTTCTTCCGGTGACCACGTGGCCTTCCGGCTACCGGCACATCCATTTCGAGACCATCGGCTCCACCAATGACGAGGCGCGGCGGCTCGCGGCATCGGGCGATTGCGGCCCGCTCTGGATCACTGCGGGCGAGCAGACGGCGGGACGCGGCCGGCGGGGGCGCGTGTGGGTGTCGCCCAAGGGCAATCTGATGAGCACGTTGCTGCTCAACCCGCGGCGGCCCGCGGCAGAGTGCGCGCAGCTGTCGTTCGTCTCCGCCATCGCATCGGCCGATACGGTTGCGCACTTTGCGCCGGGAGCCGAGATAAAGGTGAAGTGGCCCAACGACGTGCTGGCAAACGGCCGCAAGATATCCGGCATCCTGCTGGAATCGGCGAGCGCGGGCGGCGAGCCGTATTTTCTCGCCATCGGCATCGGCATCAATCTGGCGCACTTTCCTCCGGACACGGAGTTCCCGGCCACATCGCTCGCCGCGCTGGGCGTAAGCTCCCCGCCGCTGCCCGATACGCTCACCCAACTCGCCGCCCATTTCGCGAAATGGTATGAGATGTGGCGCGCGCACGGCTTCGCACCCATCCGGGATGCGTGGCTCGCGCGCGCGGCCAATCTCGGCGGGCGAATCCGCGCACGGCTGACCAACGAGGAGACCAGCGGGGTGTTCGAAGGCATCGACGCATCAGGCGCGCTACTGTTGCGCCAGGCCTCGGACCGCCTGCGCATCATCGCGGCGGGGGAGGTGTTCTTTTGAGCACAAAAAATAAATGTCATGGCCCGCGAAAGCGGGCCACCCAGTCCGCGCGCATCCGCGCGCGAATGACTCATTGGGGCGCAGACGCGCCTCCGCTGGGTGGCCCGGTCAAGCCGGGCCATGACACAGTGTGTGAGTGTTGACGGATGCTCCTCGTCGTCGACGCCGGGAACACCAACATCGTCTTCGCCGTGTGCGAAGGCGAGACGATCCGCGCCGAGTGGCGCGCGGTCACCGAAACCACCCGCACCGCCGACGAATACGCGGTGCTGCTGAAGCCGCTGCTCGAATTCCACGGCCTTTCCTTCGGCGATATCGATGCCACCATCATCGCCACTGTGGTGCCCGCGGCGCTGTTCGATCTGCGCCAGTTCTGCCGGCGCTACCTCAATTGCGAGCCGCTGGTGGTGGGCGATCCCAATCTCGATCTCGGCATCGGCGTCAACACCGACCGGCCGAACGCGGTCGGCGCCGACCGACTCGTTAACACGGTCGCGGCACACGAGCGTTACAAAGGCGCGCTGATCGTGGTCGATTTCGGTACCGCCACGACCTTCGACATTGTGGCCAAGAACGGCGACTACGAAGGCGGCGTCATCGCCCCCGGACCGAATCTGTCGGCGGAGGCCCTGCACCAGGCGGCCGCCATGCTGCCGCGCGTCGGTCTGCAACGGACGCAGTCGGTCATCGGCAAAGATACGGTGCCTGCCATGCAGTCGGGGCTCTATTGGGGCTATCTCGGGCTGATAGAAGGGCTGGTGGCGCGCATCAAGGAAGAGTTCGGCAAGCCCATGACCGTGATCGGAACCGGCGGGCTTGCCAATCTCTTCTACAAGCAGACCACGGCGATCGACCATTTGGATCCGGACCTCACCATTCGCGGCCTCGTTCTCATCCACGCGCGCAACGCATCGAAATGCGGCAAGCCGCTTCCCTGATGCTGCCTTCATCGGCATCGCAAGACGAACTCGTGCTGCTGCCGCTCGGCGGCGCGGGCGAGATCGGCATGAACCTCAATGCCTACGGTTTCGGTCCGCCGGACGACCGCAAATGGATCGTGGTCGATTGCGGCGTGCTGTTCGGCCGCGAAACCGAAACGCCGGGCGTCGACATCATCATGCCGGACATCCGGTTTCTCGCCGAGCGGCGCGAGGACGTTCTGGCCATCGTGCTCACCCATGCCCATGAGGACCACATCGGCGCGGTGGGGCATCTGTGGCCGGAGCTGCAATGCCCGGTTTACGCCACGCCGTTCACCGCCCGGCTGATCGAGGACAAACTGTTCGAAGCGGGTTTGGCCGAGCGCGTGCGCATCAACATCGTGCCACTGCACGGCCATCTGAACCTTGGGCCGTTCAGCATCGATTTCATCTCCATCACCCATTCCATCCTGGAGCCGAATGCGCTCGCCATCCGCACCCCGCTCGGCACCGTGGTGCACACCGGCGACTGGAAGATCGATCCCGACCCGCTGCTGGGCGAGAAAACCGAAATCAACGCGCTGAGGAAAATCGGTGACGAAGGGGCCCTCGCGCTGGTGTGCGATTCCACCAATGCGCTGGTGCAGGGCCATTCCGGGTCCGAAGCGGACGTGCGCACCGCCCTCACCGATCTCATCGGCACATTGAAGGGGAGGGTGGCGGTGACCGGCTTTGCCTCCAACGTGGCGCGGCTCGACTCGATTGCGAAGGCGGCTCGCGTGCATGGGCGCGAGGTGGCGCTGGTCGGCCGCTCGATGCACCGCATCGTCACGGCCGCACGCGATACCGGCTATCTCGCTGATTTTCCCAGTGTGATCAGCGAAGAAGAAGCCGCGCAGTTGCCACCGGACCGCATCCTCTATCTCTGCACCGGCAGCCAAGGCGAGTCGCGGGCCGCGCTCGCGCGCATCGCCGCGGGTGATCATCCCACCGTCAGTCTCGGACCCGGTGACTCGGTGATCTTCTCCTCGCGTATCATTCCAGGCAACGAGCTTGGCATTCACGCGCTGCACAACAAGCTCGCCGCACTGGGCGTGGAAGTGCTCACGGTCGAAGACCATTTCGTCCACGTCTCCGGCCATCCGGCGCGCGAGGAGCTGGCGGAAATGTACCGCTGGGTGCGGCCGCAGATCGCCGTGCCGGTCCATGGCGAGATGCGCCACATGGCGGAGCACGCGCGGCTGGCGAAATCGCTGCAGGTGCCGCAGGCGGTGGTGGTGGAGAACGGGCAGATGCTGCGGCTGGCGCCTGGCCGCGCAGAGATTATCGATGAAGTGCCGGCGGGGCGGGTGTTTCTCGACGGCCGGATTCGTGTCCATGAAGGCGAGGGCTTCGCCCGGGCCCGCCGCGCTATGGGTTTCGCCGGGTTTATCGCCGTCACCCTGGTGCTCGACCAGCGTGGGCGCCCCGCCGCCGATCCCGCCATCCTGTTCGAGGGCATCCCCGATGCCGTGCATGCGCCCGTGCGCGAGGCGGTCGCAGAAACCATCCGCCGCCACAACCCGCGGCGGGGCGACGAACAGGAACTGGCGGAGAATGTCCGCCGCGCCGCCCGCCGCGCCGCCGCCGATGCCTGGGGCAAGAAGCCCGTAACCCGGGTGGAGACCGCCTGGGTTTGATGTCTGCGCGGCGTAATGCCGGGCCGCGAACACCGCGCTGGCCCAGGCGACGTGCAGCTTGACCCGCCGGGCAAGCCGGGAAACTTCGGCGCGGAACGCCGCCATTTCCGCCGTCCGGCCGCCATGCTTCAGCGCGTTCCGGTTGCCCTTGGGCGCGCCGCGCTTCCGCGCAACGGAATTGTTCCGTTTGTTCGGCGAAAAATTTTCTGCCGCGGCCGCCGGCGCTCCTTCCGCGGCCGCAACGGAATTGTTCGATTTGTTTGTCGAAAAATTTTCCGCGGTGCCGGGAAGGCGGGCGCGGGCCAGCGCCCGCGCGGTTCGCGCATCGCGGCTGAAGCGGCCATGGCGCCAGGCGTTGCGATTGCCCGGCGGGGCTCCGCGCCGCCTCTTGGGCGTGTGAACTATCGAGGGTGCAGGCGAAGGCATGATGGTCCGATCTTCTGTCTTGCCTCCCAGTTAGTGCATATTTCGCAACGCTGCAAATCACGAATTGTTGCTAAAATAGCAATCATCAATGCCAAGCAGTGCGCCGCGCCGCCGCCGATGCCTGGGGCAAGAAACCCGTCACCCGGGTGGGGACACCGCCTGAGTGTAAAGCTATGGCACTTTCCTTCTTCGAGGCGAGCTACGCAAGGCGGGCGCTGTCACAGAATGGCTGCTTTCCTTGCAATGTGCTTCGAATAGATCGGTTATCGCATGAAGCGCGGGATAAAATGCGTCCCACCTCTCCACAGCCCGTATACCATGCGAGCTTGGCTTCATATGAACTATTGGTTGCATCGCCGCCAATGATTTTACCTCTGGCATACACTCACAGATTCTGTTCAATCTGAATCTAACATTGTTCAGGCAGAACCCTACATACCACGCCTTTGTTCCGTATTCTTGCGGATACCCGATCGCATTGTTGCAGATGACGTACTGTAGGAACTGGTCTAAGTCATCAAGGATGCGCGGAGTTTCACGCTCAGCGTGAGTTAGAAACGTGGCGCGCCAGAGCGAAAACGCTGCTCCCGCAAGCTGGTTGATCATAGTGGTCCGTTTTTCGTCCGCGCCAATGCACGGGCGATAATTTCTCAAGAGCTCAAGGTGCTTTAGCAGTAGAATCTGACTCCTCGGTCTTCTCTCCACGCTGTCCGCGAGGATATCGACCTCAATTCTTTCAACATATCTGGTGGATTTGGTCTTTTTTGGCATTTTTCGAGTCCCCCCTGCACGTTTCAAGTTCTACCTTAAATTGTGATACAACTCAATACTTTCTTGAGCTACTTGAGGTTCTCTCAGAGGAGATCATTGTTACGCGAAGATGTGTTTTCCATGATTGCCGACATCTGTGCGCTGGCGTCCAGTAAATCCTTGGCCAATGATGGCTCTAGAGTGAGGATGCAGAGGGTTCCTAGGGGATCTTGAATGATCGGGCGGTTGAATCACGTGGCGGTGGCGACAAAGGATGTGCGGAAGGCCTCCGCCATCTATCGCGACACGCTGGGCGCGAAGGTGTCGGAGCCGGTGCCGCTGCCCGAGCACGGCGTCACCACCGTGTTTGTCGAGCTGCCGAACACCAAGATCGAGCTGCTGGAGCCGCTGGGCGAGAACTCGCCCATCGTCAAGTTTCTCGAGAAGAACCCGAACGGCGGCATGCACCATGTCTGCTACGAAGTGGACGACATCCACGCCGCCCGGGACCGTATGAAGGCAATGGGCGCCACCGTCACCGGCTCGGGCGAGCCCCGCATCGGCGCCCACGGCAAGCCGGTCATTTTCCTTCACCCCAAGGATTTCGCGGGCACGCTGATCGAGCTGGAACAGGCTTGATCGCTGGCCGCCCTGAAATTGTCCGCGGCAGCGCGACCGGGAAGCCACAGGCCGGGTGAAATTTTGCTAACCCCTGCCTGATCTTGCGCATCCAAGTCGCGGATGCGGCGTTGCCTACACGGACCACCCGTTGGTCCCTAAAAGGTACGGGGGAGTACGCCGTGCAGACCGTTCATCATCGCGCCATCCATCCCATGCGGGAGCACAAGATGCTCATCGCCATGGCCGTGCTGGCCGTTGTCTATTGCCTGGGCGCACCCATGGCCGGAAATCTTCTGGCCCATTTCGGGTTCTGACGCGCCCGTGCCGCAGCGACGAGCGGGTTTGCCCCGCCCCGCGCGCATGCTTATGAAGGGACTCGCCTCCGCTCTTCGCCGGAAACGAACGCCCGATGCGCCTGTCCCGCTATTTCCTGCCCACGCTGAAGGAAACGCCGGCCGAGGCGCAGATCGTCTCGCACCGGCTGATGCTGCGCGCCGGGCTCGTCCGCCAGGAGGCGGCCGGCATCTATGCCTGGCTGCCGCTTGGCTTCCGCGTGCTGAAGAAGATCGAGCAGATCGTGCGCGAGGAGATGAACCGCGCCGGCGCCATCGAAATCCTGATGCCGACCCTGCAGCCGTCGGAGCTCTGGAAGGAAACCGGCCGCTACGACGCCTACGGGCCCGAAATGCTGCGCATCAAGGATCGCCATGAGCGCGAGCTGCTCTACGGCCCCACCAACGAGGACATGGTGACGGAAATCTTCCGCGCCTATGTGAAGTCCTACAAAGCGCTGCCGCTCAACCTCTATCACATCCAGTGGAAATTCCGCGACGAGGTGCGCCCGCGCTTCGGCGTGATGCGCGGCCGCGAATTCCTGATGAAGGATGCCTACTCGTTCGATCTCAATTTCGAGGCGGGCCGCAAATCCTACAACAAGATGTATGTGGCGTACTTGCGCGCCTTCTCACGGATGGGCTTGACGACGATTCCGATGCGGGCAGAGACCGGGCCGATCGGCGGCGATCTCTCTCACGAGTTCATCGTGCTGGCGGACACCGGCGAGAGCCAGGTGTTCTGCCACAAGGAACTGCTCGACATGCCGGTGCCGGACGAGAACGTGGATTTTGATGCCGATCTCGAGCCGTTCGTGCAGCAGCGCACGCGGCTGTACGCGGCGACATCCGATGTGCACGATCAGGCGCGGTTCGAGCAGGAGGTGCCGGACGGCAAACGCGTGTCCGCGCGCGGCATCGAAGTGGGGCAGATCTTCTATTTCGGCACCAAATACTCGGTGCCGATGAAGGCGGTGGTGGCCGGGCCCGACGGCAAGGAGGTGCCGGTGGAAGGCGGCTCCTACGGCATCGGTGTGTCGCGGCTGGTGGGCGCCATCATCGAGGCATCGCACGACGACAACGGCATCGTCTGGCCCGCGCCGGTGGCGCCCTTCGATATTTCGCTGATCAATCTCAAGAAAGGCGACGCAAACACGGATGCCGCGTGCGAGGCGCTGTACGCGAAACTGACCGCGGCCGGCAAAGACGTGCTCTACGACGACACCGACGATCGCCCCGGCGCCAAATTCGCCACCCACGATCTTATCGGCATTCCCTGGCAGATCATCGTCGGCCCCCGTGGACTCGAAAAAGGCACGGTCGAAGTGAAAAAACGGGCGACGGGTGCGCGCGAGGAAGTCTGCACCGAAGCGGCGCCGAGCAGATTCGCGTGATGGTTCAGGGGTGATGGCGAACGCTCATCGCAGCACCGGGCCGTTTGCCGCGTTCGAGTGGATGATCGCGCTGCGGTATCTGCGGCCCACGCGGCGCGAAGGCTATGTCTCCATCATCTCGATCTTTTCGCTGATCGGCATCGCCATCGGTGTGGCCGCGCTCATCATCGTGCTTGCGGTGATGAACGGCTTTCGGCACGAGCTGCTGGCGCGCATCCTCGGCCTCAACGGTCATGCCGTCGTGCAAAGCCTCTACGGCAACGTCACCAATTACGATGCATTGGCCGCCAAAGTGCGTGCCGTGCCCGGCGTGACGCGCGTGACGCCCATTATCGACGGCCAGGTGATGGCGAGCGCGAACGGCCTCAACGGCGGCGTGCTGGTTCGCGGCATGCGGCGCAACGACCTGCGAACGCTCACCATCGTATCCAATTCGCTGAGCCCGGGCGCACTGGCGCATTTCCAGGGCGGCGAGTCCGTCATCGTCGGCGCGCGGCTGGCGGAAAAGCTGCGGCTCGCGCCGGGCCAGCCGATCACGCTGATCGCGCCGCGCGGCAACGTCACCCCGTTCGGCACCACGCCGCGCGTGAAGAGCTACAGCATCGCCGGCACGTTCCGCATCGGCATGAGCGAATACGACCAGAGCTTCGTGTTCATGCCGCTGGACGAGGCCCAGCTCTATTTCAACATGGACGCCAGCGTGAACGGGCTGGAAGTGATGGTGAAGGACCCGGACCGGATCGAACCCATTGCCAATGCCATCGCCGCCGCCGTGGGTCCCACCTACCGCATCGTCACCTGGCAGGACATGCAGTCCAGTCTGTTCGGCGCGCTGCAGGTGGAGCGCAACGTCATGGCGCTCATCCTGGCGCTCATCGTCCTGGTGGCCGCGCTCAACATCATTTCCGGACTTATCATGCTGGTGAAGGACAAGGCGGGGGACATCGCCATCTTGCGCACCATGGGCGCGAGCCGCGGCGCCGTGATGCGCATCTTCTTCATCGCCGGCGCCAGCATCGGCGTCACCGGCACCTTGCTGGGATTCGTCATCGGTGTCGTGTTCTGCACCTACATCGAAGAGATTCGCCAAGCCTTGTCCTCGCTCACCGGCACCACGTTGTTCGATCCCACGATCTATTTCCTGAGCCGCATTCCGGCGGAGATGGATCCGAGCGAGGTGACGTTCGTGGTGCTGCTGGCGCTGTCGCTGTCGTTCCTCGCCACGCTCTATCCCTCCTGGCGCGCGGCGCGGCTCGATCCGGTGGAGGCGCTGCGTTATGAGTGACGCAGTGCTGCGCCTGGAGAACGTCGCCCGCCAGTACCGCCAGGGGCAGGGCACGCTTGAGGTGTTCCGTGACGTGCGGATGACGCTCCGGCCCGGCGAGTTGGTCGCGCTGGTCGGCCCATCCGGCGCCGGCAAATCCTCGCTCCTGCACATGGCCGGCCTCCTGGAAGCGCCGTCCGACGGCGAGATCTACATCAACGGCGCCGCTGCCTCGCAGCTGCCGGATCGCGAGCGCACGCGGTTGCGGCGCGACCTGATCGGCTTCGTCTATCAGGCGCATCATCTGCTGCCGGAGTTCAGCGCGCTGGAGAATGTCATCGTCCCGCAGCGCATCGCCGGCAAATCGCGCGACGAGGCGCGCGCCGAAGCGGTGCGTTTGCTGACCCAGGTAGGACTGGCAGGACGTCTCGAACACCGGCCGTCACAGCTTTCCGGCGGCGAACAGCAGCGCGTCGCCATGGCCCGCGCGCTGGCCAACCATCCGCGCCTGCTGCTTGCCGACGAACCCACCGGCAATCTCGATCCCCGCACGGCCCAAGGCGTCTTCGACGTGCTGATCCATCTGGTGCGCTCGGAAGGCGTGGCCGCGCTCATCGCCACCCACAATCCGGATCTCGCCGCCAGGATGGACCGCGCGCTGGTCCTTCACGAAGGTCGGCTGATCGAGCAGCACAGGACCCGCGCCTGATCGGCGGCCCGGCGGCCCATTCGCCAAGCCGTTCACGATGTCGCGACGAAGCCTGTTCCTCGCGGCAAGTTGCGTGCGAGAGGTCCCGGCCTCCCACTAGAGCACGATCCAGTCAGA
>DIZC01000065.1:8955-10810 GCA_002429315.1 Alphaproteobacteria bacterium UBA6038 | reverse complement strand
CCGCCCGCCTTCACATCGGCACTGCGGAAATCGTTCACCACATCGATGTCGGTGCGCCGCGCGAGCGCGGCGCCGTCGCCGATCTGCCACGTCCGGTGCTGCTTCGGGCGATGCAGGATGGTCTGCCCGTGGTAACCGATCAGCGCGACATCGGCCGGCCGCAACCGCGCCTTCTCCAGCAGGGCGAGCACCGCGCCCGCGTGCGCTTCGGTCGAAATCCGTTCGGCTTCGCGGATCGAATACGGCACCGGCGCGCCACGCGCCACGCCGAGCGCATCGTCCAGCGCCTGGCGCAGCATGGCGCGCGCGCCGGCATCGTAAGGCAGTGTCAGCGCGAGCCCGGGCACCGCCACGCCTTCGCCGTCGGTCTCGAGCAGCGCCGCGTCGATGCCGTCGAGCGAAGTGCCGCTCATCAGCCCGATCGCTTTAAGAATTTCCGCCATGCGTGCTAGACACCCGTTTCTCGAAACCGAAGCCTAGCCGATGTCCGAGATTGCGTCCCAGTTCAAGTCGGAGTTCCTGCGCCAGTTCGCGGCGCGCGGCTGCCTGTACGACTGCACCGACCCGGAAGCGCTTGACGCGCTGTTCGCGCGCGAGCGCGTCACCGGCTATATCGGCTTCGATTGCACGGCGCCCAGCCTGCATGTGGGCCACGCGCTGCAGATCATGACTCTGCGGCGTCTGCAGCAGGCGGGCCACAAGCCCATTGTGGTGATCGGCGGTGGCACGACCAAGGTGGGCGATCCATCGTTCCGCGACGAGGCACGACCGCTGCTGTCCGAAGCGCAGATCGAGACCAACAAGGCCGCCATCCGCCGCACCTTCGAGCATTTCCTCACCTTCGGCGATGGGCCCAGCGACGCCATCATGGTGGACAATGCCGAGTGGCTGGACCGCCTCGAGTACCTGCCGTTCCTGCGCGAGGTCGGACGGCACTTTTCCATTAACCGCATGCTGACGATGGAAACCGTGAAGATCAAGATCGACAACGATCTTCCCTTCAGCTTCCTCGAATTCAACTACATGATCATGCAGGCCTACGATTTCGTGGAGCTGTACCGGCGTTACGGCTGCCGGCTGCAATCGGCGGGTTCCGACCAGTGGGGCAATATCGTCAGCGGCATCGATCTCGGCCGCCGGGTGGAGAACGCACAGCTTTTCGGGCTGACAACGCCGCTGATCACTACCTCGTCCGGCACCAAGATGGGCAAGACGATGTCGGGCGCGGTGTGGCTGAACCCAGAGATGCGTTCGCCCTACGATTACTGGCAATTCTGGCGCAATACCGAGGATGGCGATGTCGGGCGCTTCCTACGCCTGTTCACCGACATGCCGGAAGCGGAAATTGCGCGGCTGGAGACATTGCAGGGCGCGGAGCTGAACGAGGCGAAGAAGATTCTCGCAACCGAAGCCACCGCTTTGTGTCACGGCCGCGCGGCGGCGGAGGACGCGGCGGAAACCGCCCGCCGCACCTTCGAGGAAGGCGCCGCTGCCGAAGGCCTGCCGACAGTGGAGATGGATTGGTCTGCCGGCGAAGTGAGTGGTGAGCGCGGTTGGACGCTCCGTCAGGCTGACACGATCGTGAAGATGTCAGGCTTGGCCACTTCACGTTCCGATGCACGAAGAAAGATTGGTGAAGGCGCTGTAAGGATAAATGACGTCGTCATCACGGACTGGAAAAAAGAATTTTCAGTGGACCAGGTCGATCCTCAGAGTGGAGCGTTCAAAGTTCAGTACGGGAAAAAAAAGATTGTACTCGTTAAGCCCGTCTAGCCTTCATGAGTCTGCGTACTTATCCTCCCCCGTTTACGGGGGAGGTGGATCGCACGAGCGATAGCGAGTGCGAGACGGTAGG
>DIZC01000065.1:0-8821 GCA_002429315.1 Alphaproteobacteria bacterium UBA6038 | reverse complement strand
GCGAGTGCGAGACGGTAGGGGGAGTTCCCCCTTCCGCCTCATGCTCGCTTCGCTCGCATTTGGCACCTCCCCCGCAAGCGGGGGAGGATAAGAGTCGCGCGCCCGCTGTCGAGCAAAGCTCAATCTTCGTGCGGCACGACGCCTTTGAACGGCGCGTCGATGGAGTACGACGGCGCGGTGAACCAGTGCGGGCCCGCTTCCGTCATGTAGAAGTGATCCTCCAGGCGAATGCCGAACTCGCCGGGCAGCACGATCATCGGCTCGTTGGAGAAGCACATGCCGGCGGCAAGCGGCGTGCGGTCGCCGCGCACCAGGTTGGGCGACTCGTGCACGTCGAGTCCGATGCCGTGGCCGGTGCGGTGCGGCAAGCCCGGGAGGCGATAATCCGGACCGAGGCCCGCGCGCTCCAGAACGCCGCGCGCCGCCCGATCGGCCGACTCGCAAGGCTGGCCCAGCTGCGCCGCCTCGAACGCCGCTCCTTGTGCTTCCTTCTCCAAATTCCAGATCTCGCGCTGCCGACGCGTCGGCTCGCCGAACACATAGCTGCGCGTGATATCCGAATTGTAGCCGTCGAACGCGCAACCGGTGTCGATCAGCACGACATCGCCTTCCTTCAGCGCGCGCTCGCGCTCGCCGCCATGCGGCAATGTTGTGTCCTCGCCGAAGGAAACCAAGCAGAAGGTATTGCCGCCATCGGAACCGAGTTTCCGGTGGTTCTGGTCGATGAAGCGAATGACTTCGCTCACCAGAATGCCGGACCGCAGCATGTCGTGCGCGCGACGCTGCACTTCGAGCGTCACGGTTTTGGCGTGCTGCATCAGCGCCAGCTCCGCGTCCGACTTGGCCCGGCGCAAACGGTTCGTCAGTGCGTCCGCGCCGGTCAGCCGCTCGTCACCGACCGCGCGGCGCAATCCGAAATAGGTAAAGACCGGCGCCTGGTCGTCAAGAGCGACTTTGCCCGTCGCCGCGGCATCGGCAATCACCGCATAGGGGCTTTCGTCCTCCTGCCAAACGCGCACCTCGCCGGGCACAGTGACAAGACTCTGCACCTTGTCGCGCTCGAATCCGGGACACACATAGGTGAGCGCCTTTGCGGTGATCACCGCGCCGGTGAAGCGCTCGGTCGGGTGCCACGAAATTCCCGTGAAGTAGCGCAGGTTGGTGGTCGCGCCGAGCACGACGGCGGCGATTCCGTCTTTCTCCATTTCGCTGCGCAGCCGGTCCATGCGCAGCCGCCGTTCATCGCGCGTGATGTTTGCAGGTCTGGTCGCCACGGCTGTCCTCGCTTCACTGCGGCAGCGGATATTAGCCCAACGCCTGGGGCGATACAGGCACCCGGGGAAGCGGGATTAGCGCGGCGCCGGTTGCGGCTTGGGCGAGGCATTGGACTCTGCCTGCTGCGGCGCGGTCGGCACCTTGCCTTCGAAGATGCGGCGGAAAATGCCGGGCGTGAGCATCGAAAGGGGATTCACGCTGAGCTTCGGTTCATCGAGGCTCCCCGACGCCTCGTAGGTGACGCCGAGAATTCCTTCTCCCCGCTTCGACACGAGCATATTGCCGACCAGCGGCAACGCGCCAAGCACGCTGTTCAATCCGTAAATCGGCGCCACGGCGCCCCGCAGATCGATCTGGTTGTTGCCGCGATCGATATAGCCTTCGCCGGACAGGCCAACGGACGGACCGTTGGCGTACGCATCGCGGATGTCGATCACATCGTTTCTTGCGCTGAACGGCATCTCAAGCTTGTCGATCACGATGCCGGATCCGCGCATCAGATCGAGCAACCCGCCAAGCGATCCGGCGGCGAACAGGCGCGCGAAGAACGGCTGGTTCTCGATCTTGAAGTCGCGCATGACGAGCGTGCCAGCGTAGTCGGTTCCACCTTTCGCGGCGTTCGCGGGCGGCATTTTGGCCGAAATCGTCAGCCGCCCACCGGAAATGTTGGTGAGCCCGAACACGCCCTTCAGCAGCGCGCCTGCGTCGCTGGCGTTCACCGAAAGCCGCCGGCCGTCCGCCGCGGGCGCGATGCTCGCGGTGACGGAATCCGATCTCGACATGCCGGTGGTCAGCGACAACATCTGAATTCGGCTGCCGACCGTACTCGCCTCCAGATTGAAGGGGGCAAGGATGGTGTTTTCCTTCAGCACGAGGCGGTCGAGCTTCGCCACGATGTGATACGGCGTACTGCTCTCCTGCTTGCTTTGCGCGCTGGCGCTCGAATCCCGCCTCGCCATTCTGGTTCCGTCGGCCGATCGGCCCCTGATCGAAATGTCGAGTCCGTTCGAGGGGGCTTGCGTCAAACTCAGGGCGAAATCGTTGGCTGGGCCGGCGCGCAGATTCGGAATTTCGGCGTGGACCAGATTTCCATCCGGGCCGAAGTTCAGTCTTCCCTGCGCCGAAAGCCCGGCTCCCGAAACCGAAACGTCTGCCGCAGAAATGGAGCCCTTCGGGTTGAGATGCGCCGATATCTGTGCGCTGGCAGGCGTCCCCGACGGCTTGTTGTAGCTGATGGGACCGAACGAAATTGTGGCAGGCGTCAGATCGACGGTCGCTTGCGCCATGTCGATGATGCCGCGACGGCCCGTCAGCTGCGCCACGACGCCAACCGGTCCGCTAAACAGATCGTTCATCCGAAGCTTCAGCGCGGCGCGCGCCTGTTCATCGAGGATGCCGCGGACGCTCAATCTGGTGGTGATGCCGTTGTTCGCGCTTTTGAAGCTCTCCGTCCAATCCGCAGCGAGCGGTATGGACCCGTAGTTGATGTTGCCGAACGCGTGCAGGTGCGTGTTGTCGACATCGAACGTCACAGTCCCGTTGGAAATCTTCGTCTCTTGGCCGAGCGACAATGCGAGTCCGGTAACTACCGCCTTGACTGCAATCGGAATTTGATCGATCCCCACATTCTTGATCATCGGCACACGAAAATCCGCATCCACCGTCGCCGTACCGGCAGTTTCCGCCGGCTTGATGCGGAAGCGGGTGGGATATTGCAGCGGCTTCTCGTCCAGCAGCGTGAGCATGTCGCGCATCTGCCCACGGACGGTCGCGGCAATGTCGCCGACGGTTCCATGCTTGTGCAATTCGGGAATTGTCACGTTTCCCTTCTGCACCGTCAGAGGGCCCAGCCTGGCCGAGGTGACCTGCGCCTTGAAGGTGTCGCCCGTCAGCACGCCATTGCCGTTGGCATGGGCGAGCAGCGTCATGCCGCGCACATAGTTCACGCTGGCGTCGGTGATCGGTATCCGCAGATCGAGCGCCTCGTTCGGCAACCCGGCCCGATCCAGCTCGCCTGCTTTGATGTTGGCCACCAAAGCAATCGGTCCCACACGACCGGTGGGCACATTCGCATCGATCCAGGCACGCGCGCCTTCGCCGACACGCAGCGGCCAGTAGCGGACAAGATCGCGAACCGACAGCTGGTTGAGATTGCCCGTGAGGTCGATTTCCGGCGACTGGTTGCTCGCCAGGACCACACGACCCCGGAACTCGCCGGCAAGCGGCGAACCGGACAGCAAAAGCTGGCTGATGGCGAAGCTGCGGTCGGCGGTCGTATAGCTGCCGCGCAAGCTGATCCCACCAAGCGTCACAGCCTGTTGAAACGCCGCCGGCATTGTCAGCGTGATCCTGTCTGCAGTCACGTCCAGGTCGGCGCGCGCCAACGAACCGTCCGCTCCGAATACGAGACTGCCGAAGCCTTGCGCATGGGCCGCCGCGTTCTCGCCTTGCAGCGTTGCATCGTCGATCAGCAGGCGCCCAGTTCGCCCGTCGTAGCGCCCCACGAACCGGAAGTCCTTGACGGTCAAAGGCGAGCCGAAGCCGCCCACAACGCCTTTGGCGTCAAGCCCGAGATCGACCGATGTGAGCTGGTTGCCGTGTTCCACGACGAAGGATCCGGACATATCGGTCTTGAGATCGAAAGGCTCCAGGAAGGCGAATTGCCTGGAGTTCTTCGCCAGCGCGACCAGATCAAGGCCGCTGAGGCTGATATCCCCGCTAAGATTTCCCCCTCGCCGCGGCAGCTTGATGGTGGCGAGGATATGGGCGGGATGGCCGGTGATTTCTACGCCGGCATCCACGGTGGCAGTCAGCTGAGGCGTGGACGTGGCATGGTCGTTCGCGATCTCGAGCTTGGCCTGCGGCGCCACGACGAAGAGACCGGTCCGTTCGTCGTAGAACGCCAGCCGCGCCTTGTTAACGGCGAAGCGGTCGAGGGAAGACGTCCCGGAGCTCGAGTTTTCGATGGCGTCTCGAATGCGCTGAAGCACGTCGCCACTGGTCTTGTTGCGCTCGACGCCCAGGTGCAGCGCCCCGTCTTTTGTCCGGACCAACGTCAGCTGAACACCGACCAGTGTTATGCGGCGGATTTCCACCTGCCCGCTCAGCAATGGCGACGCGGCAAGCCCAATCTCGGCCTTCGGCGCCTGGGCGATAATGTGCCGGTTGGCATCGAACACCCGCGCCCCGACGATGATGAGGTTCACCCGCCCTTCGTCGCGCGACCATTCGAGCGCGGCATCGTCGTAGCGGATGGCCAGGCCGGGCAACGCGTGCAGCACGGACTGCCGCAGTCGCTCGGAGAAGGGCCCCAGCGAGACGGGGCCTATCGCCAGCCGCAGCACCGCCCCGAGAACAAAGAACACGGCGACCGCGATCAGACCTATCGTCGCCAGGCTGACATGATGAACGTGGTGCCGCCGGATCCTGAACCGCTTCACGCGCTGCAGGAACTCGGGCCACAGCCGGTCAAGACGCATGTGCGGTCTCAAGGGGTCGGCACCTGTCCCGCGCCTCCCGGCACGTGTTCTGATTTCAGCCGCCCCTGGCCGCGGCTCCGGTTCTTGCGCCGGATTGGGCTTCGGCTTATCGCCTATCGTCACTTTCTGGTAAACGCCCGATTGAGGCATCCTGTTCGATCTGGAGATCACGATGGCGAAACAGCTCGCAGTGGGCGACCGTGCCCCCCTCTTCAGGCTGGCGACCGATCAGGGCGACGAAATCTCCTCGGCCGCGCTTAGGGGCAAGTCCTATGTCCTCTATTTCTACCCCAAGGACGACACTTCGGGGTGCACCAAAGAGGCGATCGCCTTTTCGGAAAATGCCAGCAAGTTCAAAGCCCTCGGATTCACCGTTGTAGGGATATCGAAAGACAGCACCCAATCTCACGAGAAATTCAGGCGGAAATACGGGCTCAAGGTCCGGCTCGGGTCGGATCCGGAGAAAAAGATGGCCGAGGACTATGGCGTGTGGGTGGAAAAGAAACTATACGGCCGGGCCTACATGGGCATGGATCGGGCGACTTTCCTTATCGATGACAAGGGCGTGGTCCGGCAAATCTGGCGCAAGGTGAAGGTGCCGGGCCATGCCGAGGCCGTGCTGGAGGCCGCCAAGGCTCTGTGAGCCGGGGGGCCGTGTCGTCCGGGTAAGTTCAACTGCCTGTTCTTTTTTGGGAGCTAAGAGCTTGATTTCACGCTCTGAACTAGGTCAGATGCGCGCTCGCGGGGTTGGCGCCCAAGACGCTCAACAAGGAAAGCCAAGGATGGTGGAGACGCTCGTCGAGCGCGCGTGGACATGGGTCCATGCAACGTTTCCCGAACGACAGATATACATCCGCAGCGACGGTCGGGTTCAGTTCTTCACATTCGGCCCGACGCTCCAAGCCACGACGGCCGGCCTGGCCCTCGTCTTCCTGACCTGGGTCGCCTTCGCCTCCGTCAATGTGATCTTCAAAGACCACATCATTCTTGCCAAGGACCATCGTTTTCAGGCGATGCAGTCCAATTACGAAAACCGCATCGCCGACCTGCAACTCTCCTATGACGAGTTGAACGGTGCGCTGGTCTCCGCCGAGGACAAGTTCAAATCGGTCGCCGATCAGCTGCAGCTGAAGCAACAGGCTGTCGCAAGCTTGCTGGGGCGGAGGGCGCTGGTCGATTCCGCGCCTGGCGCCGCGGACATCGCAATCCCCCGCTCGCCGGTGGCAGGCACCGCAAGCGACAGCTTGGGCGCCGTCCCCCCGGCTGGCCTCGCTGCGTCCGGAGGGTCGGACGGGAGTTCCGAACTGAGCGTGATGCCTCAGCCTGTCGCGCCCCAGCCGCGCACGGCGAGCCCTACGCGGGCGAGTTTCCTTGACGGAACCATCGAGAGCTTGACGGGGGCGGCGGGTGCCCTGTTTCACCGCTCGGCAGCACCCCAGCCGGTCTCCACCGCCGCGTTGCGCAATCCGGCGCTTCGCGCATTGGCGGAGCAGACCGCGCGAGTTCAGGGGATGAACGGCGCCGAGACGGCGCTGTTGCACGGTGTCGATGCGCAAGTTTCCACTCGGGTCGCGAGCGTCGAAGGCGTGATGCGGCGGGTCGGTTTGAACCCCAGCGCATTCGCCGGCGGTACGGGCGGGCCGCTGATCCCGATGAGCGATGTCCGAATTCAGGGCATCGACGATCCCGCTTTCACGACGGCCTATGTCCAAGCCAGCGCGCACGGCAAGGAGCTTGCCGCCCTGTTTGGGGCGCTCGATCATGTTCCGCTGACGACTCCGGTGCACGGCGCAGGTTTCGAGCTGACCAGCGATTTCGGTCCGCGCGTCGATCCGTTCACTCGTCACGTGGCGTTCCATCCGGGCCTCGATTTCGGCGGCCCCTGGGGCGCGACAGTGAACGCCACGGCGCCGGGCACAGTTACATACGCCGGATCACGCGGCGGCTACGGCAACATGGTCGAAATCGATCATGGCTATGGCATGCGCACACGCTACGGACATCTGTCATCGATTTTGGTGCGCGTTGGCGCTAAAGTCGCAAAAGGCGCGCCGGTTGGAAGACTCGGATCCACCGGCCGCAGCACCGGTCCCCATGTCCATTATGAGGTGTGGTTAGCCGATGCGGTAAGGGATCCGAGCAGATTCATTGAGGCAGGCCGTCATGTTCAATAAACCGAAAGATGCCGCTCTTGAGGCCCCCACGGCCACCCCGGCTGCGTCAGCACCCGTTCAACCGCAAAAGCGCGCCGCCGCCGCGTCGCGCTCCGCACCTTCCATCATCAGTTCCGATCTCGTCGTCACCGGCACATTGTCGTCAACCGGCGATATGCAGGTGGATGGCCGTGTCGAGGGGGATGTGCATAGCGCGGGTCTCGTGATCGGCGAAAAGGCCGTGATCCAGGGGGAAGTGCTGGCCGACGAAGTAACGGTGCGCGGGCGCGTCGAAGGAAGCATTCGCGCGCGGAAAATCTTGCTCTGCTCGACATGCCATGTCGAAGGCAACATTCTGCACGAGGCCTTTGCAGTCGAAGCCGGCGCTTTCTTCGAGGGCAACTGCCGCCACTCGGACAATCCGCTGGCCGAAGAGAATGCGCGCCGGAACCCGGCTTACGAGCGCAAGCAGCCGAGCCCCGCAGTGTCTGCGGCGATCAACGCGCCTACGAACGGCGGCGCTGTCATGGCGGCCAAGGCGCTGGATTCGGCACAAGCGCGTCCGTTGGGCGTCGCGCCGAAGACGGTCTGAACTTCACTTAGAGATAGGTAGAACCCCGGTCCGCCAGCTTGCGGATCGGGGTTTTGCTTTGTGCCAGCCGGGGGAACACGGGCCGAGGCTGAGGCGTTCTAGCCGTACCAATCATTTGAGGGCTCCAGAAATGGTCACGACAGTCATGGGCGACGATGGCGCGGCCATTGTCTCTGACGAAATCGCCGCGGCGGAGACATCCTTCCGCCATCGCTTTTCCTGGAGCGCGACATTTGCCGGCGCCGTGGTCGGCACTGCGGTCATCTTTTTCCTGTTGACCTTGGGATCGGGCGTGGGCTTGTCGCTCGTCCCGGCTGCGGGGTTGGCGACAAAAGGCTTCCTGACCTTGGGCGCGGTCTATTTTCTGGCCGCACAGGCCATGGGCTTTGCCGCCGGTGGCCACCTTGTCGGCCGGCTCATCGGTCCCGCCGCGGAGACCGACCGCGAAGAGGAATTCCGCGCCGCCGCCCACGGGCTCACCGTGTGGGGCCTTTGCGTCACCGCGACCGCCCTCTTGGTGCTAATGTCGAGCTGGGTGGCGGCGGGGTCTTCCGCTATCGCCGGGGGCATGGCGCTCGCGCCGGGCAATTCCTCGACCGCGCCGACACCGGCCGTGTCGGCCTATTGGACAGACGTGCTGTTCCGTCCCCCGCCATCGCCGATGCACGCCGCGCTCGCCTGGAGGCAATACGCGCAGGCGAACACCCCCGCCACCGACGCCAATCCGCCCACCACGGACGATGAAGCGCCAACGGGCAACACCGGGACCACCACGACCCAGATGACGCCGGAACCCAGCCCGGGAAAGGTGGAGAACGACACGCCGCAGAGCGCCGCCGAACCACGCGGCGCTGTGCAATCCTCCACACCGCCGCATGTGATCACCATTCCGTCTGCAAGCGACGAGAACGCCGCTGTCGGTGCCGCGCCGATGCCCCCTGCCGGCCGCAACATCGCGGCCGACAAGGCGGAAGTCGGTCGCATCCTCGAGACCGGCATGGCCAGTGGCGGATCGCTGTCGCCATACGATCACGACCGCATCGTCGCACTCGTCTCGCAGGACACCGGGATTTCGACGGCGGAGGCCTCGCGGCGCGTCGACAATGCGCACGCGCGCATTCGCAGCGATCAGATCAAAGCGGCGGAAGCGGCGCGAAAAATCGCGCGCAACGCGAGCCTGTGGATCGCATTTGCCCTACTCTTCGGGGGCGTCGTCGCGGCGATGGCAGCGATCTCGGCGCGCTGGGAAGACGACCGCATTACCTTCGGCTGGCCGCGTCGCGCCGAACCGGCCTAACACCTAGAGCACGATCCAGTCAGAC
>DIZC01000064.1:29525-29715 GCA_002429315.1 Alphaproteobacteria bacterium UBA6038 | reverse complement strand
CGATCAACAAGCTGGTGCGCACCGGCCGCCAGATGCTGCACGAGATCGGCCGCGAAGCGACGCCGGAAGAGTTGGCCGAGCGCCTCGGCATGCCGCTCGAAAAAGTGCGCAAGGTGATGAAGATCGCCAAGGAGCCGATCTCCCTGGAAACCCCCATCGGCGACGAAGAGGATTCGCACCTCGGCGATTT
>DIZC01000064.1:4626-29260 GCA_002429315.1 Alphaproteobacteria bacterium UBA6038 | reverse complement strand
TTCATCGAGGACAAGAACGCGGTGCTGCCGATCGACGCCGCGATCCAGGCGAATTTGCGCGAAACCACGACGCGGGTGCTGGCGACGCTGACTCCGCGCGAGGAACGGGTCTTGCGCATGCGCTTCGGTATCGGCATGAACACCGATCACACGCTGGAGGAAGTGGGCCAGCAGTTCTCGGTGACGCGCGAACGCATCCGGCAGATCGAGGCGAAGGCGCTGCGCAAGCTCAAGCACCCCAGCCGCTCGCGGAAGCTGCGCTCGTTCCTGGACAATTGACCCGCGCACCACGAGCGGAACTGTTGGTTTCCGATTCACGTTTGCAGCGGCAGAGTTGTCGCTGCGCCCGCTCACAAGGACGATGAATGAAGAACCTCAATGACAGCGGTTTTGCGGACCGGCTGAACGCCGGCGCCAAAGCCAGGGCCGAACAGCTCGAACGGGCCCGCGCGAAAGCGCGCGCGAGCCAAGCCGGTGCCGCCGACCGCGAAGCCGCGCGCCGCCAGGTCGCCGCCGAACGCGAAAAGCGCACCAAGGCCAGGGCGACCGCCGCCGCGGAGCTGAAGGCGCGCCGCCTGGCGGAAGAAGCCGCGCGGGCGCTCGCCGCGAGGGAAGCCGAAGTAGCGCGTCTGCTGGCCCAAAAGGAAGCTGCCGCCGCTGCCGAGCGCAAGAAGACTGAAGACCGGGCCAAGCTCGCGCAGATTTTGGCCGATCAGAAGGCCGTGCGCGACGCGCGCTATGCCGCCCGCAAGGCCCGCGGCCGCAAATAAAAGGATGCATGCGCCATGGCCGATTCCGTGAACGCCGCGCCCAAGGCCCCGGCATCGTACAAGGCGAAGCCGGCGTTCAAATATCCCAGCGAAGACGAATGTCTGGTGCGGCGCCTGGGAAGCGCCGTCCTGGCGAGCTGGCCGGCGCTGCCGCCCGAATTGCAGGAGCGGATTTTGGCGGAAGCCGCGATGGCCTGGGACCGCGAATACGGCGTTTCGCAGCTGCCGCAGAAGCTCGAGAACTTCGTCCGCCGCCACCCCGGCCGTGTGGCGTGAGACTTTCTGAGCAAGAGGAATCCATGACCAGCAAAGGCAAGCGTGACGATCTGGTCAACCAGCTGACATCGCCTGGCTGGCGGCTGATCCCGACGGGCATCGATCCCGCCGTCGAAGGCACGCTGGAAGACATGGCGCGTGCCGCGCACGCGCGCAAGCAAGGCGGCAAACATCCCGGAGCGATCCAACGCGCCGAAGACGCGCTCGAACTCGACCTGTTCGACCTCGAACAGCTCTGGTGGCACCTGGGCTTGCCGACGTAAGCGGCCGCAAGGCGAAGCGTTGATGTGAAGCCATATGCCGACAATCGCCTACTTCTACGGCATCGCCATTTCGATGTACTGGGCCGATCACAATCCGCCGCACTTCCACGCGCGCTACGGGCGATCCAAGGTGCTTGTTCGCATCTCGGATGGTGAGATCATCGCCGGTGACCTGCCGCCGACCGCGCAACGCTTGGTGCGCGAATGGGCGCTGGCGCGTCGCACCGAATTGGAGGAAAATTGGCGTCGTGCCGCAAATCACGAAGAGCTCGAGCGCATTGCAGGACCCGATGGCCAAGGCTGAATTCCCGATGGTTGACGTGCTGCGCGTACGCTCGCTCGGCGGACACCGGCTGTGGCTGCGCTTCACCGATGGCAGTGAAGGCGTGCGAGATCTCACAGACCTGGTGGCCCAGTCGGGACCTATGCTGAAGCCGTTGAAATCGCCCGACTACTTCGCCCGCGTGTTTGTGGAATCCGGTGCGCTTACCTGGCCAAACGGCTTCGATATCGATTCCATTCACCTCTACATGCAGATGCGTGATGCGGGCGCGCTGACCCAGGCCGCAGCGGCAGAGTGAGCACGCTTCGGCACCGGTAGGCGCGGCGGGAGCTGTCGTTTGGCGATGCCGACAAAGCGCGGCTGTTTTTTTGTTTTTTGTTCAGCAGTTTTCTCGATGGCGCGCCACCATTCCGCCAGCTTGAGCCGTTGGTAACCGTGCGGGCGCCAGTCTTGCGCCTTACGGCTACGTGCGCTGGAGCGCCGCGTGGACGGTTTGCTTGGGAGAAACGGATGCGTCGCGTTGTATTCGGTCTGCTGTCCTTCATCGCCGCCGGCAGCGTTGCGCCGGGCGCCAATGCGCAAGCCATCCCGCTCGACCGGTTCGGAAACGTGTACCACAAGCCGGTGTGCGGCCAGGTTGTCGGCAAGGTCGCGCGCTGCCACGCCCACATCGTGACCGACGCGAGCGGCCGTCCTGTTGCCAATGCGCGCTCGGCGGCGGGGACGCCGTCGGGCTACGGCCCGGGCGATCTGCGCGCTGCCTACGGCATTTCGGCGGCCGGCAGTGCGAGCACCATCGTCGCCATTGTCGATGCGTACGGCTACACCAATGCCGAGCGGGATCTCGCCGCCTATCGTGCGCAATATGGGCTGCCGCCCTGTACCACCGCCAACGGCTGTTTCAAGAAGCTCAACCAGGATGGCGTGCAAGGGAGTTATCCGGCGCAGAACACCGGCTGGGCGCAGGAATCCGCGCTCGATCTCGACATGGCGAGCACCATGTGTCCGAACTGCAAGCTCTATCTGATCGAGGCGAATTCGAGTTCGTTCTCCAATCTCATCGTGGCCGAAAACACCGCCGTGGTGCTGGGGGCACACGCCGTCAGCAACAGCTACGGCGCGCCGGAAAGCGGCACGGCAACGTTGGAAAAAGCCTACAACCATCCCGGAGTCGCCATCACCGCGAGCACGGGGGACAACGGCTATGAAGTGCAATTCCCCGCCTCTTCGCCGCATGTCACCGCTGTCGGCGGCACCAGCCTGAAGCGCGCCTCCAACGCCCGCGGCTGGAGCGAATCGGTGTGGTCCGGCGCCGGCAGCGGCTGCAGCACGATCTACGCCAAGCCAAGCTGGCAGCAGGATACCGGTTGCCTCAAGCGCACCGTCGCCGACGTCTCCGCCGTCGCCGATCCCAATACGGCCGTGGCGGTGTACGGACCCACCAGCACAGGCTCCGCGTGGCTCCTGTTCGGCGGCACCAGCGTCGCTGCGCCGCTGATCGCCGGAATCTACGGCGCCAATGGCGGCGCCGTCCGCTACGGCTACAATCCGTACGCCCATCTGTCCTCACTGTTCGACGTCAGGACCGGCAGCAATGGAAGCTGCGGCGGCTCGTATTTGTGCACCGGCACGCGCGGCTACGACGGCCCCTCCGGCTTGGGCACGCCCAATGGCATTGGCGCGTTTTAGGGCGGGGATTTTCGCAAGCGCTTAAGGGCGGGCACCGCTCACCGTTACCTTCTTGATCACCACCGGTGTTGCGGGCGTCGCTTGGGGCGGAAACGGCCCTTTGCCGCCCAGCGGCGCAGCCGCGATCCGGTCCACCACATCCATCCCGCCGGTCACATGGCCGAACACCGCATAACCGGTGGTGTTCGGCGCGGCGCCCGGCGCGGAATCGAGGTTGGGGTTGTCGGCGAGATCGATGAAGAACTCCGCCGTGGCGCTGGCCGGGCTGGTTTGGCGCGCCATCGCCACGCTGCCGCGCACATTGATAAGCCCGCTCGCGGTCTCCAGCGCAATCGGCGCATCCACGCTGCGTGCGCGGCCGTCGGCTTCGAAGCTCCCCATCTGAATGACGAAGCCCGGTTCGACGCGGTAAACGATGGTGCCGTCGAAATGGCCTTCGCGCGCATAGGCGATGAAGTTCGCCACCGTCTTGGGCGCCCGTGCCGCATCGAGGGCGATGGTGATGGTGCCGAGAGAGGTTTCGATCCGCGCCTGAGGCGCTGCGGTCTGCGCCTCCGCCGCCGCGGCGGCACAGGTCAAAACCGCCGTGAAGAGCACCGCCGCTTTCCAATTCATGTGAGAGATCCCATTTGCTTCGCGCGCCGGCAAGCCGGACGCAATCTGCCGCCAGTTTCCGGCCGGCGGCAACCGCCGCCGACATAATCCTGCGCGAACAAAGCGAAAATAGCAATATATTTTTTGCGATTCCCGCTTGACAGCGTCACGCTGGTTCTGCATATTCTACTCATTCTCCGGCGGTGTGCCCGGAGGCGACCCGGCCGGCGGAAATCCCGCAGTCCCGGGCTTTTTTGTGGCCGCCGGCCACAGCCAAAAGCAGCCGGAAATATAAATCCGCCCGGTCAGGAGGGCTGCGGCCCCCTCAGGGAGCCCCGCCTTGACCGGAGAGGTCCGGTAAGTATATTGCGCGGCTCCCGCACGCGAAGGCTTCGGGAGACTCAATTTATTCCAGGGATTTGGCCATGTTTGCGGTCATCCGCAGCGGCGGAAAACAATATCGGGTGGCCGAGAACGACGTGCTCTCGCTTGCCAGGCTCGACGGCGAGGTGGGCGCGAAGATCGCGCTGTCCGAAGTGCTGATGCTGGGCGGCGATGCGCCCAAATCCGGCGCGCCGCTCGTCTCCGGCGCCAGCGTGGAGGCGGAAATCCTCGAGCACGGCCGCGGACCCAAGGTGATCGCCTTCAAGAAGAAGCGGCGCAAGAACACGCATCGCAAGCGCGGCTCCCGCCAGCACTTCACCAAGGTGAAGATCACCGGGATCAGCGCCGGCAAGGAACAGTAGAATGGCGCACAAGAAAGCAGGCGGCTCCTCGCGCAACGGCCGCGACTCTCCCGGCCAGCGGCTGGGCGTGAAGATGTTCGGCGGACAGGCGATCTCCGCCGGCAACATCATCGTGCGCCAGCGCGGCACGAAATTCTTCGCCGGCGAGAACGTCGGCATGGGCAAGGACCACACGCTGTTCGCGACCACGGACGGCCAGGTGCAGTTCCGGCAAGGTTACAAGCGCCGGACCTACATATCGGTCCTTCCGGCGGGAAATCCGGTGAAAAGCGCTTAGGCGGCAGCGAATTTGAGCCGCCAATCGAATGGCGGCTCCATAGCGAGGGAAGATGGTCCGCCATCTTCCCTTTTTTGTTTCCCTCGCCGACGAGGGGAGTGCCATGAACGAGAGACTGGAAACGGAGCGCTTGCTGTTGCGAAAGCCGGAGCGGACGGACATCCCGGCGCTGGTTACAGGCTTGGGAGACTGGGACGTGGCGAAAAATCTCGGCCGCGTGCCATTTCCCTATTCGGATGCCGACGCGCACGAATTCTTCGACCGCCTGGAAGCCCGTTCGCCCGATCAGTTCGATCTGACCTTTGGCATCACGGTGAAGGTGGACGGCTCGTATATCGGCGGCTGCGGCGTGCATCTGCGCGAGAACGGCGAATTCGAGCTCGGTTACTGGATCGGCAAGCCGCAGTGGGGCCGCGGCTATGCAACCGAAGCCGCGCGCGCCGTCGTCCAGGCGGCGTTTGCCGAACCGCGCATCGGTACCATCACCGCGGGCTATTATTTCGACAACCCGCCGTCCGGCCATGTGCTTGTGAAACTGGGCTTCGTTCCGTGCGGCGAAGAGATGCGCGAGTGCCGGGCGCGCGGTCATGCCGTGCGCTGTCATGCGATGCTGCTCACGCGCCAAGCGTTCCAGCTGAAGCACGCGGCATGAAGTTTCTCGATTCTGCCAAGGTCTACATCGCGAGCGGCGCGGGCGGGAACGGCTGCGTCTCGTTCCGCCGCGAGAAGTTCATCGAGTTCGGCGGCCCGAACGGCGGTAACGGCGGCCGCGGCGGCGATGTATGGGCCGAAGCGGTCGAGAATCTCAACACCCTGATCGACTACCGCTATCAGCAGCACATCAAGGCGAAGAACGGCCAGCATGGCATGGGCAAGGAGATGACGGGTGCGGCCGGTCCCGATGCCATTTTGCGCGTGCCCGTCGGCACGCAGATCTTCGAGGAGGACGGCGAGACGCTGATCGCGGATCTGCATCGTCCCGGCGCGAGCGCGCTGCTGCTCAAGGGCGGCAAGGGCGGCTTCGGCAATGCGCATTTCAAGACGTCGACCAATCAGGCGCCGCGCCACGCCAATCCCGGCCAGCCGGCCGAAGAGAAGACGATCGTCTTGCGGCTGAAGCTGATTGCCGATGTCGGGCTGATCGGATTGCCCAACGCCGGCAAGTCGACTTTTTTGTCGCGCGTTTCTGCCGCGAAGCCGAAGATTGCGGATTATCCGTTCACAACGCTCAATCCGCAGCTCGGCATGGTGCGGGTGGACCAGACCGATTTCGTGCTCGCCGATCTTCCCGGCCTGATCGAAGGCGCGCACGAAGGCGCGGGGCTGGGCGACCGCTTTCTCGGCCACGCCGAGCGCTGCAGTGTGATCCTGCATCTGGTGGACGGCACGCAAAGCGGGATTGTCGAGGCCTATCGCACCATTCGCGGTGAACTGGAGATGTACGGCCACGGCCTTGCGGGGAAGCCGGAAATCCTCGTGCTGAACAAGAGCGATGCCATTGCGAAAGCCGCGCTGCCGCGCAAGAGCGCCGCGCTTTCCAAGGCCAGCGGCGGCGCGGTGCTGACGATGTCCGGTGTCAGCGGAGAAGGCGTCCCCGACGTGCTACGCGCGCTCGCCAAGGCGGTGGGCAAGCGGCGCGGCAAGGAGCGGCAGCGCACGCCGGCTGCGGCGTGGTCGCCTTGACGGCCGCTTTGCCGTAGCATTGCGCGCCATGGGAAAGAAGCTCCCGCGCCCGAAGGCCCCTTGGCTGAAGCCGCCCGGACCGGTTGCCGACGGGCTCAAGATCGGGCTGCTCGGCGGCTCTTTCAATCCGGCGCATGAGGGCCACCTGCATGTCAGCGAAATGGCGCTGAAACAACTCGGCCTCGACTACGTCTGGTGGCTGGTGGCGCCGCAGAATCCGCTCAAGCCGACGGTTGGCATGGCGCCATTGCGCGAGCGGCTCGTGTTCGCCGCCGACAAATACGAGCAGCATCCGCGCATCGTCGTCATCGATCTCGAGACGACCATCGGCACCCGCTACACCATCGACACATTGCGCGTGCTGAAGCGACGGTTCCCGCGGGTACATTTCGTCTGGCTCATGGGAAGCGACAATCTGGAAAGCTTCCGGCGCTGGCGGCGCTGGCAGGATATCGTGCGCGCCGTTCCCGTCGCGGTGGTGATGCGTCCGGGATATTGCCTTGCCACGTTGCGCGCCAAGGTCATGCAGCGCTTTTCCGGCGCGCGGGTGAGCAACCCGAAGGAACTGCCGTTCGCAGAACCGCCGGCGATCGCCATTCTCGACGGATGCCGGTGTCCGCAGAGCGCCACCGCCATTCGCGCCCGAAACCTGCGGACCGAAGGGTTGGTGCGCGTCGTCCCGACGTGCTAGGCTTCGGCCGTCGAACAAGGAGCGCGTGGCCCGATTGATGCGAACGGAATCCCGGCCTCCGCGTCCCGGACTTTAGGAGGAGAGAGACTCTGATCCGCAAGACAGTGAGTTCAAAACGGCCGCAATCGGCACCGCGGCTGTCGGCTTCCGACCACACGCTTCTTTCCCGCATCCTTGCAACCCTCGACGCCGACAAGGCGGAAGACATCGTCACCATCGATCTTGAAGGCCGCTCGTCGGTCGCCGATGCGCTGGTCATCGCCAGCGGCCGCTCGGCACGGCACGTGGCGGCCATTGCCGAAAATCTTGCGCGCAAGCTCAAAGAGGCAGGCTACGGCGCGCGCCCGATCGACGGTCTGTCGCAAGGCGACTGGGTGCTGGTGGATGCCGGCGATGTCATCGTGCACGTCTTCCGCCCCGAGGTGCGCGTCTATTACGACCTCGAAGGCATGTGGAGCGTGCGGGAGCCGGAGCGCGCCGCCGCTCATTGAGCGGCATGCGCGTGTCTTAGCAGATCACGTCCTCAATCGCGCGAGCCGAACGGTCATGCGCCTTCACATTCTTGCAGTCGGTCTCGCCCGCGGCACGCCCGAAGGCGACCTGTGCGACGACTTCTGCGCGCGGGCCGCCGGAATGGGAAGGCGCCTCGGCTTTCCAGCGGTCACGGTCGAGGAGGTCGGCGTCTCGAAGAGCCGCGATTCTGTGTCGCGCATCAAGGAGGAAGGCGAGCGGCTCGCACGGCGCATTCCCGATCAGGCCCATGTCATTTGCCTGGACGCCAAGGGCAAAGGCATGACAAGCGACGCCTTCGCCGAAATGCTGGGCGCCATGCGCGATGCCGGGGCGCGGGACCTCGCCTTTCTGATCGGTGGGCCGGATGGACTCAATCTCGGGCCGAAGGTGAAGCCGGGGCGCAGCCTCGCCTTTGGGCCGCAGACGTGGCCGCATCTGCTGGTCCGCGCCATGCTCGCCGAGCAGATCTATCGCGCCATGACCATTCTGGCTGGCCACCCCTACCATCGCGGATGATGGCGATCGTCTGGCCGGTTAACCCGCTGGCGGCAAAGATATTTCCGCGGACCGTTCGCGATAATTCCATTTGAAGCGGACTCCGGCCGCCTGTATAAACCCGCCCGCCTCGGTTAAGGGCGACTCATCGAAGGGGTGTATGAATGGGTACTCAGATTCCGGCCGGCTACCGGCCGTCGGAAAGCGAACCCTTTATGAATGAGCGGCAACGCGAGTACTTCCGCCGCAAGCTGATGACCTGGAAGGATGAAATCCTGCGGGAAAGCCGCGAAACCATCCAGAACCTGCAAGCCGAGACGACGCCGTTCGCCGATCTCGCCGACCGCGCCTCCACCGAGGCCGAGCGCCAGCTCGAGCTCAGGACACGCGACCGCCAGCGCAAGCTGATCGCGAAGATCGATTCAGCCTTGCGCCGGCTGGAGGACGGTTCCTATGGCTTCTGCGAAGAGACCGGCGAGCCGATTTCGCTGAAGCGCCTCGACGCGCGGCCGATTGCGATGCTGTCGATCGAAGCTCAGGAGCGGCACGAGCGCCGCGAGCGCGTCTACCGCGACGACTAGAGCCATTTAGGCCCGTTTCACCCTCCCGTTGAGGAATGCCAACATCATCGGGCCGAACGGACAAACCCGCGAAGGAAGTTCAGGCGGCGAGCAGATCGCCTGACGAACGCTGATGCGTCTGACCTCTTTGGCGATGTTGAATTGCCGGTCGGCGCAACGATGAAATTGGCATGAAGCTTACCCGACATGAAATAGCCTAAAGCCAGGATATTGGCTGCGAACCAGTCCCGGTCCTTCGGGAGATGTTCGAGAATCAGGATCGGCCGGCAGCGCCGGATCGTCTCAATGGCACCGGAGAGCGCCTGTTGCTCGTATCCCTCGACGTCGAGCTGCAAAATGGAAACCCTGCGTCCGACGGGAATTATGTCGTCGACTTTGGCGACTTGCGCGTCTTCATAGACGAAGCCCGCTTTCTGGCGATCCACAACTCGTGCAGTTCCCCCCTTGAACGGCACAGCCGGACTGCCCACGCACAATTTGGCGGTCCCGGCGCAATCGCCGAGCGCTGCATTCAGAAGGGTGACGTTGTTGAACCCGTTAAGCCTTAGGGTCTCCTGCGCGCAGGCAAAGTTCTCCCGCGCCGGTTCGAAAGCCCACAGGCGGGCCGAGGGTGCCAATGCGGTCGAGATCGCGGGCAGGAAATCGCCGAAATAAGTGCCGGCGTGGACGACATCGCCGGCACCGCAATTCTCGCGCATAAAGGCGATTGTTTTTGGTTCCCAAACGCGACCCTGCAGGATCAGCGCTGCAGCGGGCCGGAACCTCGAACTCTCCGGCACGCAATATTTCCCGTATTGGTTCGACGCAATCGTATGCGCCGGCAGCTCGGTACTGGAACGCCGCCCATCTTCAGTCATGTTCTCGTCCGTCGCGAGCATCAGTCCACAGGACCGGCAAGATCGCGAAACTGCGATATGACCTTCATGTAGGTGTCCCGCTTGAACGGGACGACCAGCCGCGGCAGCGACTCAATGGCGAGCCACTTCCATTCGGCAAATTCCGGTTCGGCCGTGTTGATGTCGATGTCGGAATCGTCGCCGAGAAAACGCATCGCCATCCACTTCTGCCGCTGGCCGCGATAGCGCCCACGGAGCGCCACGCCAAGCAGGTGAGACGGCAGATCGTAGCAGAGCCACTCGTCATACTGCCGGAGGAACCTGGCGTTGCGCGTGCCGATCTCCTCTTCGAGTTCGCGGAACGCCGCTTCCTGCGGCGTCTCGTCGCCATCGATGCCGCCCTGCGGCATCTGCCAGCCTTCGACGGTCTGGTCGATGCGCTTGCCGACAAAGACATGGCCGTCTTTGTTGAGCAGCATGACGCCCACGCAGGGACGGTAGGGGAGGTCTTCGTGCTTCAGATGCAGGTTATGACGGGCCATGCCGCATGGAGATTATTTTGCCGGCGCGACTATGGCGGAAGCCGGCACCGGAACAAAGCCCCGCCCGCGAGACCTTATGCCGGTTAAACCTTCGCCGCTCCGGCTAGCGCGGCGTCCTCGCATGCTTTGCGACGCGGACGGGCGTGGCGCCGGTGCCGTTCAGCAACTGCATGGCATAGCTCAGTTGGAAATCGGCGTAGGTTCTTTTTGGGTCCGGCTGCACGACGGAAGCCACATCCGACTTCACGGCCGCGCCTTCCGCCGCAAGATGCCGTGGCAAATCGGCCTCGCGCCCGATGAGGCTTTGCAAAGGATTGATCTCGCCGGTGTTGTCGGCCACGGCAACGTCGGGAACGATTCCCGTCGTCTGGATCGACCGGCCGGAGGGCGTGTAGTAGCGCGCGGTGGTGAGATGAAGCGCGCCGGCCTTGCCGTCGTCGAGCGGAATGACGGTCTGGACCGAGCCCTTTCCGAACGTCAGGCTGCCTTCGATCCGCGCGCGATCGTGATCCTGCAGCGCGCCCGCCACGATTTCCGACGCGCTTGCCGTTCCGCCGTTGACCAAGACGACGAGCGGCTTGCCGTCGGTGATGTCGCCCGGTTGCGCATCGAAACGCTGCGTCTCCTCCTTGTTGCGGCCGCGGATGGAGACGATCTCGCCGCCGTCGAGGAAGTCATCCGATACGGCAATTGCCTGGTCCAGCAATCCGCCGCCGTCGTCCCGCAAATCGATGATGTAGCCCTTGAGCCCGGGACCTATCTCCTTCTTGAGAGCGGCGACGGCCGTGCGGAGCCCCGAATCGGTATGCTCGTTGAAGGCCGGGATCTTGATATAGCCGACGTTACCCTGCCGCTTGTGCGTTACGGCTTCCACCGCGATCACCTGCCGCGTCAGCGACACGTCGAACGGATCGTGCTGGCCTTGCCGCATGATCCCGAGCGTCACCTTGGTCCCCGCGGGCCCGCGCAGCTTGTCCTGCACGTCGTCCAGCTTCTGGCCGGTGATCATCTTCCCGTCGATGGAGAGGATATGATCGCCGGCCTTCAGTCCCGCCTTCGACGCCGGCGTGTCTTCGATCGGCGAGATCACCGTGACGAGGCTTTCGTCGAGGCCGATCACCAGTCCGACGCCGCCATACTGGCCTTCGGTCTTCACTTGCATTGCGGCGTAGGTGCGCGGATCGAAATAGCTCGAATGCGGATCGAGATTGCCGAGCATCCCGCTGATGGCGCCTTCGACCAGCTGCTCGTCTTGCGGCGGCTCCACGTAGTTCGCGCGCACCGTTGCATAAGCTTTGCCGAAGCGACCCAGCTCTGCGCTCGCGTCCGACCCTTGCGCAAAATGAAGCAGCGCGAAGCTGGCGCAGAACGCGCCGCCTGCACCCAAGGCGGCGAGCGAGAGCCCGTTCATCGAGTCAAAGCTCCTTCGCGAGAACCGCTCGCGATCAATTGGCTTCCGCGCTCTTCACGATGGAAGCGACGGCCGACCTTCCGCCGCGCAGCAGATCCAACGCGTAGGCGAGTTGGAAGTCATCGTACTTCTTGCCTGGCGCGGGCTTGATCACCCTCTGGCTCTCTTTCTTGGCCGCCTCGCCGGCCAGATGACCGGGCAGATTGGCCTCGCTGGTCCGCAACAGCCTGGTCGGATCGTCATCGTCGCCCTGGCTCACGGCGTAATCCGGAACGATGCCGGTCGCCTGAATCGAATGTCCGGACGGCGTGTAATAACGCGCAGTGGTCAAGCGAAGCGCGCCGCCGCCCTCGCCGAGCGGAATGATCGTCTGCACCGATCCTTTGCCGAACGAGGTCATGCCGACGACGGTGGCGCGCTTGTGATCCTGCAGTGCGCCGGCGACGATTTCGGACGCGCTCGCCGTGCCGCCGTTGATCAGCACGACGACGGGTTTTCCGTCGGTGATGTCGCCAGACCGCGCGCCATAACGCTGGGTGTCGTCGGGGTGCCGCCCGCGGGTCGACACGATCTCGCCGGAGTTCAACAGGTCGTCCGATACGGCGATGGCTTGGTCGAGCAGGCCGCCCGGATCGTTGCGGAGGTCGATCACATAGCCTCTCAATCCGCCGCCGATCTGCGCCTTGAGGTCATGGACCGCCTTCTGCACGCCGGAGTCGGTGCGCTCGTTGAAGGCGGAAATCCGGATGTACCCAACATCGCCTTCGCGATGAGATTTGACGCTATCCACGTGAATGACGGCGCGGGTGAGCGTCACGTCGAACGGCTTCTTGGCGCCGGGGCGGAGGATGGTCAGCGACACCTTGCTGCCGTTGGGTCCGCGCATCTTGTCGATGGCATCGTTCAGCGCCATGCCCTGGATGGGCGTGCTGTTGATGGCAGCGATGAAGTCGCCGGTCTTCAGGCCCGCCTTCGCCGCCGGGGTGTCGTCGATCGGCGAGATAACCTTCACCAGCCCGTCTTCCATCGTGACTTCGATGCCGAGGCCGCCGAATTCCCCTTTGGTCTGGATCTGCATGTCGGCGAACGTCTTGGCGTCCATGAAGCTCGAATGCGGATCGAGGCCCGAAACCATTCCTTCGATCGCGTTGTTGACCAGTTCGCCGTCCTGAACGGGACGCACATAGTTGGCGCGGACGCGCTCGAACGCATCGCTGAAAAGATCGAGCTGACGGTAGGCCGACAGATCGCTTGCCCCATGGGCCGCCGGGAACAGCATCAAGGCGGCCGCAAAGCCCGCTACAGCGCCAACACCAACGAACGCATACCGCTTCATGATTTCTTAGCCTTCCTCAGATCGATCCCGAGCCATGGCGCCGGATTGACGCCTTTTCCGTTCCGCCGCAATTCGAAATAGAGCCTCGCCCATTTTCCTGCGCGGGGCATCCTGCCGACCGGCTCGCCGGCGAGCAACTGATCTCCTGGCCGGACGTCGATACGATCCATGCCCGCAAGCACCAGATCGTATCCGCCCGGCATTTCCAAGATCAAGACTTCGCCGCTTTTATGGTAACGGCCAGCAAAAAGAACCTCAGAGTCGGCCGGTGCGACAACAGAGGCGCCGCCAGCCGTCACAAAGCTCAAGCCCGGGGCCTTGTCCGCACTCTCCGGCGTGCCTGCCGCAATAGACCCGACCACCGGCTGCGCCAGGACACCCGGCTTGAGCGCGCCGGATGTCTGCCGGTCTTGGGAAGCCACGACAACCACGCCCTGGGGGGCAGTCCCCGTGCGCAGCGCCGCCACGCGGTCGAGCAGGGTCTTCAGGTCCGCGGCCTGCGACGCGATCCTGTCGAGTCTGGCCTGCAGGGTCCGGTAGGCCGCGGTCGCACCGCTGGCTTGGCGCTCTTTCATCGCAAGAAGTTGATCGAGCTTTCCCCGCGCGACGGTGAGCTTGGCGGCGTTGCGGACCCCTTCTTTTCGCCGGTCGAGCAATGCGGCGCGGGTTTGCTCGAGCGTCCGCAACTGCCGGGCCAGGGCCGCCGCCGCACCGTAAACCTGCGGCAGTGCGGCGCCCAGCACCATGGCGCCGCGAGCGGAGCGCAGTGCGTCCGCGGATTCCAGTGCCACCGCAGGCGGCAGATCCGATTGCAGACGCTCCAGAACCGCCAATAGATGCGAAACTCGCACGCGATCGCGCGCAAAAGTCCGCGACATCGCTTTTTCCTGCTGCGCAAGCCGCGCCACTTCGGAATCGATTTGCGCCTTTTCCCGCTCGAGCGACTGCACGCGCGCCGCCGTCGCGATCAGTTGCTGCCGTACGCTCGCGGCCTGTGCGGCCAGCGCTTCACTCTTTTGCCGGGCGGTGGTGACGGTTGGCGTCGCGCGCTCGACTTGCTGCTTCAATTCGCGGTAGCGCTGCTCGCTATTGGGCAATTTGCCGGCTTGCGTTGCCGGCACGGGTTGCTCCGCCGGCGCGGCGAGAACGCCTTGCGCCGCCGAAAGCACGACGAAAAGCACGGCGACGAAACACGTCCGCGTCACGCGCGCTGCGTCTGCTTCTGAACGGAATCGATCTTCGCCGCGATGTCAGCGGCATTGCCGAGGAAGCGCGCTTCAACGGCTTTCCAATCCGCATCCAGCCGGTACGCCCGCGGAATCCCCGTCGGCAGGTTCACATCGGCGATCGCTTCATCGTCGATGTTCTCCAGGTGCTTCATCAACGCGCGCAGCGAATTGCCGTGCGCGACGATGAGCACGCGCCTGCCGTCGCGCAATTGCGGCACGACGGTGCCGCGCCAATAGGGCAGCACGCGCTCGAGCACATCCTTGAGGCTTTCGCTGCGGGGCAGGTCGGCGTCCGCCACGCCGGCATAGCGTGGATCGGCGCGCGGATAGTCCGGCGAGTTCGTGTCCACCGGCGGCGGCGGCGTGGCATAGCCGCGGCGCCATTGCTTCACCTGCGCTTCGCCGAATTTCTTCACCGCATCCGCCTTGTTGCTGCCCTGCAGCGCCCCGTAGTGCCGCTCGTTGAGTCGCCAATGCTTGTGCACCGGCAGCCACATGAGGTTCATCGCTTCGAGCGAAAGCCACAACGTTTTGATCGCGCGGCTGAGCACCGAGGTGTAAGTGAGGTCGAACGTCAGGCCGGCGTCCGCCATCGCCCGGCCCGCTTCGCATGCTTCTGTCTTCCCCAATTGCGTCAGGGGCACATCGCGCCAGCCGGTGAAGAGATTGAGCTTGTTCCACTCACTCTCGCCGTGGCGGAGCAGCACGAGCTGATACGCAGGACTCATGGGATGCCTCTCTTCGGGCAACCAAGTTAGGAAGCGGCAGCGCTCCACTCAACGCGAAAAGGGCGTCAGGCAGAAATATTGCGAAACTTGCGGCTGTTTCGGGTCATCGGCTGGTTGCAAGAAAGTCTCATTTCGGCGGCGCGGCGCCACCGGCGCTGGCGCCGGTCCTGCCCCCTGCCTCTTCCGTGTGCCCGCAGGCCGGATGACCGAAGCCGGATTTGGATTTCCTCTTCGGGCCGACTTCGTAAACGATGGCGTCGTTGTGCTTGTCGGTCGGTCCCGGCCGGCACCCTTGTCCATCCCGAGCGCATGGCGCCCCCGCCAGGCGGCCATGAGCGGCTCCTCTGGGTCGCCAGCAGATAACGAGCCGTCCGGCCATAAGGGTTCCCCGAGGCCCGGGACAGCGGCGCATTGTTTTACTAATATGACGCCAACAACGGAGCGAGCAGGCCGTTACGCAGCCGCCGGGGCTGGGCCTGAAACATGCATGTGTAAACGACGATGAAAACCCCCACGGCCGTCCAGCGGCTCTACACCCGCAACGAGCACGTCGTGGATCTCGTCATCCACGTCGCCGGAATCCTGTTTGCGGTCAACGCCAGCCTGTGGCTGCTGTGGCACGTCACCGGTTTGCCGGTGGCGGTCAGCGTTTCGGTCTATTGCGCCGGCCTGCTGGCGATGATCACGGCCTCCGCCGTCTACAATCTGTGGCCGGCGCATCGTCCCTCCAAGCAGGTGCTGCGCCGGATCGATCACTCAGCCATCTTCATCATGATCGCAGCGACCTACACCCCGTTCGCCGCCAACCGCCTCGGACCGCCGGCCGGCGATATCATCCTGGCGGCGATCTGGCTGTGCGCGACGGTAGGCATCGCCCTGAAGCTGCTCTTTCCCCGGCGTCTCGAGCTGGCGAGCATCGGCCTTTGCATCGCCATGGGCTGGATGGTGATCACCGTCATCAAGCCGCTGTCGCTGTCGGTTGCGGCGGTGGATTTCTGGCTCTTGATGGCGGGCGGCGCGGTCTATTCCATCGGCATCGCCTTCTACCTGATCGAGCGAATCCCCTATCACAAGGCGATATGGCATGGCTTTGTGCTGGTCGCCGCGGTGCTGCACTTCACGGCGATCGCGTTGGAGTTCGCCACGTAACCCTTATCCGGCGCGCTTGAAATATTGCACGGCGCGCTCGTGTTTCTCTGCCGCGGCGCGCGACTTGAACGTGCCGAGATTGCGGCGCTTGCCGGTCTTGGGATTCTTCTTGCGCGAGTAGAGGCGGAACTCGCCGGATTTCAATTTGCGGATCATTTCAGATCAACGGCCGCGGCCGGCAATGGTTTCTCAAGACCGTGCGTGTTACCGGTATAGCCTATCGAGGAGAGGTTCATGTTGCGCGTGCTCATGCTGGGCTTTTCCGCGGCGCTTCTTTCCGGCTGCGCCGTGGTGGATACGGGAGCAACCGTGGTGGATGCCGACGCGCATGTGGCGGGCGCGGCGGTCAACGTGACCGCCGATGCGGTTGGGGCCGCGGCGGATGCGGTTTCGAGCAGTTCCGACAAGAAGAAGAAACCGGACGACAGCGACGAGCGCTAGAACGCGTCCTTGCGCCGGCGCAGTTCGCCGAACACGGCGACGGTGTCGGCATCTTCCATTGCTAGCGTCTTGCGGATTTCCGGCGAGTCGGGCCGCAGGAACGGATTGGTCTTCTTCTCGAGGCCCAAGGTGGACGGGATCGTCGGTTGCGACTGCGCGCGCAACGCCTGCACTTCCTTCATGCGCGCCCGAAGGTCCGCATTGTTTGGCTCGACCGTCAGGGCGAACCGGCCGTTGCTCAGCGTGTATTCATGGCCGCAATAGACCCGCATGTCGTCGGCGAGCCGCATCAGCTTGGAAAGGCTCGTCCACATCATCTGCGGCGTGCCTTCGAACAGCCGGCCGCAGCCCATCGCAAACAGCGTGTCGCCGGTGAACACGATGTTCTCGTCCTCGAACGCAAAGGCAATGTGAGCCCGGGTGTGCGCGGGGATTTCCAGAATGCGCGCCGTGTGCGGGCCGAATTGCCAGGGGGCGGATTCATCCACGCCCACATCGATGCCCGGAATCCGCGCGCGGTCCTTGGCCGGCCCGACGATCACCGCGCCGAATTCCTGCTTGAGCGGAATATTGCCGCCGGTGTGGTCGAAATGATGGTGGGTGTTGAGGATATGGGTGAGCCTCAGCCCGCGGGCCGCAAGCGCGCGGCGCACCGGCTCAGGCTCGGAAGGGTCCACCACCGCGCAAAGCCCATCCGCCGCATCGTGCAGCAGATAGGCGTAGTTGTCGCTCAGGCAGGGGACGAGATCGACGGTTAGGGCCATGGGGTCTCCTTAAGGGAAGCCTAGCAATCCCCGGGCTAGCGTTGAACCCGGCGGATTGAAGGATTACGCAGAACCGATGCTGTTCGATTCGCAGAATCTGGCGGCGTTCTACGACTCGCCGATGGGGCAGGTCACCCGGCGGCTGATCCATCGCCGGCTGAAGGCCATCTGGCCCGACCTGCGCGGGGCGCGCGTGCTCGGCTTCGGCTTCGCGGTGCCGTATCTGCGCGCCTTCGCGCTGGAGGCCGAGCGGGTGATTGCGCTGATGCCGGAGCAGCAGGGGGCGCTGCGCTGGCCTGAGCAACGGGCGCTGTCGGCGGTTGCCGACGAGGACGCCTTGCCTTTTCCGGACGCGCTGTTCGACCGCATTCTCATGGTCCACGGCCTGGAAATGTCGGAAGCCGTGCGACCCCTGATGCGGCAGATCTGGCGGATTCTGGCGCCGAGCGGACGCCTCCTGGTCGTGGTGCCCAATCGCGCAAGCCTCTGGGCCCAGCTCGATCGTTCGCCCTTCGCGCACGGCCGGCCGTTCAGCCGCAACCAGCTCGATCGCCTGCTGCGCGACAGCCTGTTCGTGCCGGAGCGTTGGGACACCGGGCTCCTCGTGCCGCCGATCAAATCGCGGCGGCTGGTGAGCACCGGGGTTGCCTGGGAACGCACCGGCCGGGCGCTATGGCCGCGGCTGGCCGGCGTTCATATCGTCGAGGCGACGAAATCGCTCTATGCGCTTGCCCCCGCAGGGCGGGTCAAGAAAGCCAAACGGGTGCTTGTCCCGGCGCGGGGTTAGACGTCCAGTCCGTGATGACGTGCGTGTGGAGACCTGCTCCTCCGGCACCGGCGCCATGCAGCGATTGCACACGGCACGCGGTAGCGCGCAAACCGGGAGTTTTTCGCGCGAGAAGATGCGTTCGCGAAGAGGTGAACATCGCCTGTGCCTGAAGACGCCTTTCATCGCGCGCCTCCACGCCTATGTCGCAAGAGCCGGCGGCTTTTCACCGGCTCGAACGTGGAGGAGTTCATGCGTTACAATTCCGTCGCAAGCGCTGCATTGTGTTTGGGTCTCGTCGTCGCTGCATCCGCGGCCTCCGCCCAGGAGCCGACAGAGGCGGTGTGTCACGATATGGATTCGCAGGTTCGCTCGGCGCTGCAAAATCCGCAATCGTCGGCCAATCAGGAGCAGGCGGTGCGAGAGCGCAATTCCGGCCGGCAATTCTGCCAGCACGGTTTTTACCGGGTCGGCACGGAGCACTTCGCGCAGGCCTTGAAGCTGCTCGGCGCGAACACCCAAAACGCCGGGCTTTGATGCATGGGACCGCCGCGCGCGCCGACCCTGCGTGTGCGGCTGTGTCCCCTGAAATTCAAACGATGCCGCGTTCCGCCGCCACAGAATCCAGGAACGCGCGCACCGCAGCAAACAGCTCCGGTTCGTCGAGCAGGAATGCATCGTGGCCGCGGTCGCTTGCGATTTCGCGAAACGCCACCTCGGTACCCGCCGCAGCGGCGGCATCGGCGATCAGCCTGTTCTCCGCGGTCGGGAACAGCCAGTCGCTGGTGAACGAGAGGCACAAGAACCGCGTACGCGCGCCGGCAAACGCCGCGCTCAGATCGCCGCCGTACTGCGCCGCGAGGTCGAAATAATCCATCGCGCGGGTGATGTAGAGATACGAATTCGCATCGAAGCGGTTGACGAACGTGCTGCCCTGATGCTGCAGGTAGCTCTCGACCTGGAAGTCCGGCCCGAAGCCGAAGGAGAGCGCATCGCGATCCTGCAGCGCGCGACCGAATTTTCGCGCCAGCGCCGCTTCCGACAGGTAGGTGATGTGCCCGATCATGCGCGCGACCGCGAGGCCTTGCGACGGCTGTACGCCGTCCAGAAGATAGTTGCCACCTCGCCAGTCGGCGTCGGCCATGATGGCGCGGCGGCCGACTTCGTGAAAGGCGATGTTCTGCGCGGTGTGGCGCGCCGATGTGGCGATCGGCATCGCGGAGACGATGCGCTCGGGATAGCTCGCCACCCATTGCAGCGCCTGCATGCCGCCCATCGAACCGCCTGTCACGCTGAGAACCTTTTCGATTCCGAGCGCATCGAGCAGCATCGCCTGCGCCCGCACCATGTCACGAACGGTAACGACGGGAAAATCGAGCGCGTAAGGCTTGCCGGTTGCCGGATCGATTTCGGCGGGTCCCGTCGTGCCCATGCAGCCGCCGATGACGTTCGGACAGAGGACGAAGTAACGGTTGGTGTCGATCGGCTTGCCCGGCCCGACCATGGTCTCCCACCAGCCGGGTCGGCTGGTGACGGGATGCATGCCTGAGGCGAATTGATCCCCGCTCAGCGCATGGCAGACGAGTATCGTGTTCGACCGCGCGGCGTTCAGTTTCCCATAGGCCATATAGGCGATGGTGAAGGGTGCCAGCGTGCGGCCACAATCGAGCGTGAGCGGCTCGCTCGCGCCGAAGCGGAACGCAGATCCTCGCGCCGCTTCGGGCGCAAGCAGCGGGCGCGGGAACAGGGGTTCGACCGTTTCGGCCATGTGCGGCGCTTAGAGTGCGGCGCGCGCGGCTGTCAATCTGCGCGGCTTTGATTTTGGCTGAGGCGCCTCTAACAATGGCCTTGCATGGCGATATTGATGCGGGAATTTGCGACCGGCCCGACGCCGAAGCTCGGTGTGCTCGAGATCACGCCGTATATCGGCACACGTGCCGGGCCGAACGCGGTGCGGCATCAGCTGTCGGCGAACGAGTCGGCCATTGGCCCCAGCCCCGCGGCGGTCGAGGCGTATGGTGCAGCGGCCGCCGAGATGCAGTTCTATCCGGAAGGCGGCGCCCGGGAACTGCGCGAGGCAATCGGCGCGATACACGGAGTCGATCCCGATCGCATCGTTTGCGGCAACGGTTCCGACGAGCTCCTAATGCTGATCGCCCATGCCTATTTGCAGCCACAGGACGAGGTTTTGTTCAGCGCGCATGCGTTTCTTGTCTACCGCATGGCGGCTCTGGCGAACGGCGCCACGCCGGTTGCGGCACCCGAACCGGAATTGCGCGTCGACGTCGCTGCCATGCTGGCGCGGGTCACGCCGAAAACCAGGCTCGTCTACATCGCCAACCCAAACAATCCCACGGGCACCTACCTGACCGGCGAAGAATTGCGCCGGCTGCATGCGGGACTGCCGCCGGAAACGCTGCTGACGATCGATGCGGCCTATGCCGAATTCGTGCAGCGCGACGACTATGAATGTGGCGCCGAGCTGGTCTCAGAGAGCGAGAACGTGGTGATGACGCGGACGTTCTCGAAGGCGTATGCGCTGGCCGGTTTGCGGGTGGGCTGGGCGTTCTGCCCGGCTGCCGTGGCCGACGTGCTGAACCGCGTGCGCGGGCCGTACAATGTGTCGATCGCCGCACAGCGCACAGCCGAAGCTGCATTGGGCGACCGGGCGCATCTCGAACGCGCCATCGCGCACAACGAAAAATGGCGCGGCTGGCTCGCGGATGAGCTTCGCAAGATCGGGCTTCGCGTAATCGAGAGCGCGGGGAATTTCGTGCTGCTGCGCTTCGTCAATCCGCAAATGGCCAAAGCCGCTGACGAATTCCTCCTCGCGCGTGGCATTGCGCTGCGGCCCGTCGGCGCCTACGGCCTGCCTGCGTGCCTGCGCATGACAGTGGGTCTTGAAGAGGCAAATCGGGCCGCGGTGGCGGCGCTCGCCGACTTCATGAAGACCACCGCATGACGATCGACTCCAAACCGCTGTTCGGGAAAGTGGCGCTGCTCGGCATCGGGCTGATCGGCTCGTCCATGGCTTATGCCATCCGGCGCGCCGGTCTGGCGGCCCACATTGCGGGCTATACGCGCAGCCCGGAATCGCTGGAAGCTGCCAGGGCCATTGGCTTTGCCGACACGCTGCACGACACGCCGGAAGCGGCGGTGCGTGAGGCGGATTTCGTGGTGCTGGCGACGCCGGTCGGCGCGTTCGCGCAGCTTGCGCAGAGCATTGCGCCCCATCTGAAGGCCGGAGCAATTGTCAGCGACGTGGGCTCGGTGAAGGCGGCGGTGATCCATGAGGTCGGGCCGCACATCCCGGCCGGCGTGCATTTCGTGCCGGCCCATCCCATTGCCGGTACCGAGCAATCCGGCCCGGAAGCCGGCTTCCCGGAGCTGTTCGATGGCCGCTGGTGCGTGCTCACCCCGCCCGCAGGCACCGATCCGCAGGCGGTCGAAACCGTGAGGACCTTCTGGCGGCGCTGCGGCAGCGAAGTGGAAATCATGGATGCGAAGCATCACGATCTGGTGCTCGCCATCACCAGCCACGTGCCGCACCTCATCGCCTACAATATCGTGGGCACGGCCGCCGATCTGGAAACCGTGACGCAAGGGGAAGTGATCAAATACTCGGCCGGCGGCTTCCGCGACTTCACCCGCATCGCCGCCTCCGATCCCACCATGTGGCGCGACGTGTTCCTCAACAACCGCGAAGCGGTGCTGGAGATGCTGGGCCGCTTCAACGAGGATTTGACGGCGCTTCAGCGCGCCATCCGCTGGGGCGACGGCGAGGCCCTGTTCAACCTGTTCACCCGCACGCGCGCCATCCGCCGCAGCATCGTCGAGGCGGGCCAGGATACGCCGGCGCCGAATTTCGGCCGCTCACGGGCGCGCAAGCCCTGAACCGAACACGATCCGGGTGCCGGCAAAGTTCAACACCCGACCGGTGGCATCGCCCGGTCCGGCGCTGACAAGCGCACCGACCGCATCGTGATGGGTGTTGAGCGCGAGCCTGCCGTCGAGATGTGCGGTTGTCTTGCCTTTGGTCACAGCGAAGTCGTTGACGATCGCGCCGCCGGATTGCCGCCACTCTTCCAGCGCGTCCTGCAGGCGTCGCTCGCCGCGCAGCAGGGCCTGAAGTTTGTCGCTGCGATCGAGCGTGCCGTTCACAATCAAATTTGAGATATCGGGCCCGAGCACGGCCGCATAGCCCCCTTGCACATGCGCTTCGCCAACCGAAAGATACAGATCGATCCCGGCCCTGGACGTGCGCATGTGCAGCTGGGCACTGCGCGCGCGGAACGTGCCGCCATCCAGATCGATGATTTCTGAATCGAAACGGACCAGCCGCCCGTCCTGCAGAATACTGCTCGCGCGGAACGTGCCGGGCAGAAAGGCAAAACGGTGCACCGCACCGTGGGCATCCGTCCAGGACAGCGTCTGCCGCCCCGCGGCTTCGAAGATCGCCTGCACGCGTCCGTAGGTGAGTTCGTGCATGGCGAAATCTTCGCTGGTCCAGATGATCGGCCCGTCCACCTCCGCAACTTCGATCCGGAGGTTTTTCAGAAGGATGTCCAGGCGGAATGGAAAACCGGCGAGCGTCTTGTGCGAAAAGCCGATCCGCACACCCGGGATGATCTCGTGCCCGTTCACGGCATCAAGGCGCTTTGCCAGCGCGCTCGCCACCAGCCACCAATGCACCATGGCGATGGCGGCCAGCAGCAGCAGCCCGGCAAACGGTGCGTAGAGGAAGAACCTGCTCGAATAACGCATCGGGCCGATTTAGCCGGTTTTCACCGCCGAGGCTGGGAATACGATGTCGCGCACACCCGCCAGCCGCGCCTGCCGCGCCAGTTCCTGTTCCAGCTTCGCGCGTCGCAGTTTGCTGAGGGAAAGGCCGGGCTCCAACCAGAGGCCCTTCACCGCCAGGCGGTCCCGGTCGCGCTCCGCCTTCATGTCGATGCGGCCGACCAGCCGGGCGCCTTCCAGCAGCGGAAACACATAGTACCCGTGGCGCCGCTTGTGCGCCGGCACATACACCTCGATCCGATAGGCGAAGCCGAACAGCCGTTCGGCACGCTGGCGGTCGCGCAGCAGCGGATCGAAGGGCGATAGCGCGCGCAAGCGTGAAGGCACTGCGGGCAAACGTGCGATCCGGTCTTCAATGTCGAGCCGCGCCACGGCTGCGAAATCGCGCTCGCCCGCATGTCCTTTCAGGACAACATCGATCAGGCGGCGCCGCCGCTTCTCCGCCGCGATCCAGCCTTGCGCCTCCGCGATAGAGGCGTGGTCCCAGAAATCGGCGAGCATCTTTGGCGTCGCCGCGCCAAGGCGGCTCAGGGCTTCGTTGCATGCCCACTCCAGGGTCTCGGGCCGCGAAGGCTTGGCCTGGAGAAGCGGCTTCGGGATGAGCCGCTCTGCGAGGTCGTAGACTTTCTCGAAACCGTTCCGCTCTGTAACGGCGAGTTCGCCGGTGCGCCAGAGGAATTCGAGCGCCGCCTTGGCCGGTCCCCAGCCCCACCATGGGCCAGTGCGTCCGCCCAGATGCAGCAGATCGCGGGCCCGCACCGCGCCATGCGCGGTCACGTGGTCGCGCACGGTTGCGATCACCCGATCGTCGCCGAAGCGCTCGCGCCATTTCGCGATCCGCGTGCGCGCGTTCGCGAAGCGGTGCCGCCAGTTCGGATAGAACTCGATCGGGATGAGCGAGGAATCGTGCGTCCAGTTCTCGAAAAACAACGGCGGCTGCCGAGCCTGAAGTCGCTCCAGCTGCTTCGGGCGATAGGCGCTGTGCCGCGCAAACAGGATGTGATGGTGTGCGCGCTCCACCACGCGAATGGGATCGAGCTGCACATAGCCGAGCTTCGCGATCAGCGGCCGAATGGCGCCCGCGCCGCCCGCCCGCCGCACGCCCGCAAGCTCCGTTCTCGCCAGAATGAGCCGGCGCGCCGCATCGTTGGAGATGATGAAAGGCGCGCTCACCCGCTCAGGCACAGCGCGAATAGCCGCAGGCGAGGCAGGTGTCGCAGGCTTCGATCTTGATGAAACTGGGCGAGCCGCAGCGTGGGCAGGGTTTTGCCGGCACGCCTTCCGCCCCCACGGCAATCGCGCGCACATCCTCCGGCACGAGGCTTTCGCGCGGCGTCATGAAGCCGGTGGCGATCATGTGCCGCTCGATGACTTCGCCGATGGCGGCCAGCAGCGACGGCACGTAGCGCCCGCTCATCCACTGGCCGCCGCGCGGATCGAACACCGCCTTCAGCTCATCGACCACGAAGGAGACGTCGCCGCCGCGCCGAAATACCGCGCTGATCATGCGGGTGAGGCCGAGCGTCCAGGCATAGGCCTCCATATTCTTCGAGTTGATGAAGATCTCGAAGGGCCGCCTGCGCCCGTCGGACTGGATGTCGTTGACCGTGATGTAGAAGGCGTGATCGGAATCGGCCCACTTGATCTTGTACGTCTGGCCCAGCAGCACTTCGGGGCGGTCGAGCGGCTGCGTCATGTATACGACGCCGCCCTCCTGCTTCAGCTTCGGCGGCGGCAGGGGGAGCGGCAGCGTCGGCTCGGCGGGGGTTTT
>DIZC01000064.1:0-4442 GCA_002429315.1 Alphaproteobacteria bacterium UBA6038 | reverse complement strand
CGGCTCGGCGGGGTTTTCGATCTGCGCGGGGATGGGCGGCGACTGCTGCACCGAAACGGCTTCCGGCCGCGCGCTTTCGCTGCGCACTTCCAGCACGGACCCGCGCACCGTGCTCGGGCGATAGGTGGTGCAGCCTTTGCAGCCGAGCTCGTAGGCTTTGCGGTAGATGCCTTCGAACGCTTCGAAGGACATATCCACTGGCACGTTAATGGTCTTGGAGATCGAGCTGTCGATGTACTTCTGCGCCGCAGCCTGAACGCCGAGGTGATCGTCCGGCGACAGCGTCTGGGCGCTGACGAAGTAATCCGGCAGCGGCGTGTCCGCCCCGAAGCGGGCGCGGAAAGCGCGCAGCGCGTAATCTTCCACCGGCTCTTCGATGTGGGTGCCGTCCGGCTTCAGCACCTTGCGCGCATACGTGTACGCGAACACCGGCTCGATGCCGCTCGACACATTGCCGGCGAACAGGGAAATGGTGCCGGTCGGCGCGATCGAGGTGAGCAGCGCATTGCGCACGCCGTGCCGCGCAATGCCGTCGCGAATCGCTTGCGGCAGGCGCCGGATGTTCGGCCGCGCCAGATACTCGTCCGCGTCGAACAGCGGAAACGTGCCTTTTTCTTTCGCGATCTCCACCGACGCCGCATAGGCCGCCCGGTTGAGGCGCGAAAGCCAGCGCTCGATGAGCCACAGGCTTTCCGGCGAGCCGTAGCGCGTGCGGCAGAAGATGAGCGCATCGGCGAGGCCGGTGACGCCCAGCCCGATGCGCCGCTTCGCCATCGCTTCGGCGCGCTGCTCCGGCAACGGAAAGCGCGAAATATCGACGATGTCGTCGAGAAACCGCACGGCCGTGCGGGTGAGCCGCTCCAGTTCGGCTTCGTCCAGTTCCGCATCTTGCTCGAACGGGTGCTTCACCAGGCGCGCGAGATTGATCGAGCCCAGCAGACACGCGCCGTACGGCGGCAACGGTTGCTCGCCACACGGGTTGGTCGCGCGGATGGTTTCGCAGTAGGCGAGGTTGTTCTCCGCATTGATGCGGTCGATGAAGACGACGCCCGGTTCGGCGGTCTCGTAGGTCGCGCGCATGATACGGTCCCACAGCCCGCGCGCGCGCACGGTCCGAAACACCCGGCCCTCAAACTTCAGCGGCCATTCGGTGTCGTTCTGCACCGCGGCCATAAAGGCATCGCTCGCCAGCACCGAGAGGTTGAACATGGTAAGGCGGCCGGGCGTGCGCTTGGCGTCGATGAAGGTTTCGATGTCCGGGTGGTCGCAGGCGAGAGTCGCCATCATCGCGCCGCGGCGCGCGCCGGCGCTCATGATGGTGCGGCACATGGCGTCCCACACCTCCATGAACGACACCGGGCCGGAGGCATCCGCACCCACGCCGTGCACTTCCGCACCACGCGGCCGCAGGGTGGAAAAATCGTAGCCGATGCCGCCGCCCTGCTGCAGCGTCAGCGCCGCTTCGCGCAGGTGCGAGAAGATCCCGTCCATGGAATCAGGAATGGTGCCCATCACGAAGCAGTTGAAGAGCGTCACGTGCCGCTCGGTGCCAGCGCCGGCGAGAATTCGGCCTGCTGGGAGAAAGCGGTGTCCGGCCACTGCACCGGCGAAGTCGAACGCCCATTTCCAACGCCGATCGGGGGCTTCGGCGGAGGCCGCGGCCATCGCCACGCGGGCGAGCGTATCTTCCGGCTCGCGATCGATGGGCGTGCCGTCGGCCGCTTTCAGCCGGTATTTCATGTCCCAGATCTGGCGGGAAATATCGCTCATCGGGCTTCCTTCCGCCCTCGGGCGAGCGGGTGCGAGAGCTAACATCGCAAGCGGTTAAAGTCAAGAAATGTTCACGACTCGTTCGTGGTCGCGAAGTGCTGCTGCGCCTCCGAAACCAGCCGCGCGGTGGCGGTTTCGATGCGGTCCTGCAGCGTCGCCATGAACGCGCTGCGCTTGAGGCCCGCAGGAATGGGCTCAAGGAATTCCAGCACGATCCGGCCCGGTTTCTTGATGAAGCCCATAGGCCCGGTCCACAACAGGCCGGAGTTCAGCGCCACCGGCACGCACGGCACGTTCAGCATTCCGTATAGCCCCGCGACACCCGGTTTGTAATCCGGCGGCGCGCCGGGCTTCTTCCGCGTGCCTTCCGGAAAGATCAGGATCGGGCGGCCGGCGGCCAGCGCCTTCTTCGCTTCCGCCGTCATCTTGCGCAGCGCCGCAGCATAGCCGCCGCGGTCGATGGAGATCACGCCCGCCTTCCAGAGGTACCAGCCGTAGAACGGAATGCGCAGCAGCTCGCGCTTGAGCACGGCGGCGGGATCCCACACCGTGAGATACAGTCCCATCGTGTCCCACATGCTCATGTGCTTGGAGGCGATGAGCACCGCGCCCTTCGGCACTTGCCCACGCACCTCATAACGCAGGCCGCAAATCCATCTGAGTCCAAAAAACACGGCCCGCGACCACAGACGCGAGGCATGCATCATCACGCGCCGCGGCAGGAGCATCGCCGGCAACACGCCGATGTAGATCACCACCGTGACGATCGCGAACCAGATCGCGAAAATCGTCGAGCGAAACAAAATCATCGGCGAAGAGCGCAACGGAAGGTCTAGCCGCTGCGGCGTTCGGCTGCCGCGTCGCGGGAGATGAAGCGGTCGAGCACCAGACTCGCCAGGTATTTGGCGTATTCGGCGTGCAGCAGCCGCACCGCATGCGGATCGCGCCACCAGCGGGCGAAATTCACCCCTTCCGGTTCCACCGGATACGGCACGACCTTCACCTTCGGCATCTCGGCCGAAAACTCGGCCAGACTGCGCGGCATGTGATAATTGGCGGTCACCAGAATGACGCTCCTGAAGCCATGCGCCCTCACCCAGGCGGACGCTTCCGACGCGTTCTCCCGCGTATCCTCGGCGGCGAAATCGAGATCGGCGCAGCAGTCGAATTTTCCTCCGCCATGGGCAATCTGCTTGATCTCCGGCTTGGTGATGGAAGGGTGGACACCGGTGATCAGCAGCCGCTTGGCCGCGCCCTGCTCGAGCAGCCGCACCGCGGTGTCGAGCCGCGCATCCCCGCCGGTGAGCGCCACGATCCCGTCGGCATGCGCCACCGACGCGGGCCGGTGCGGCAGCGTCATGGCGAACAGCAGAAAGCCCAGGCAGTACGCAAGAATGGCGACCAGCACCATTCTGCCGATGAAGGCCAGGGACTTTTTCGCGGTCTCCAATCCGTTTTCCTCCGTAGCGGGACGTTCCTCACCGCCGTTGCGATATTAGGCGAAGGCGCCGGGCAAGTCTGCCCTCAGTAAATCCGGCGCAAGGCGGCCAGCACGGACAGCCGGGCGGTGGCGAGCGCGATGATGCTGGCCGCCGCAGGAACGGCAAGCAGCCAGGCGACCTCCGTCAGATGCAGCGTCAGCGGCGGCAGAAACGGCACCACTTCGATCCCGGCGAACTCCAGGCCGCCCCCCAGGAGATAGAGACCGGCCGCAACGCCGACGCCGATGGCGCCGGCGATCAGCGCGGCGAGAAAATAATGCCACTCGAAGGCGCGGGCGATGAAGCCGGAATGGGCACCCATCTGGTGCAGGAGCTCGACGATCTCGTGATGCGCTTCGAGGCCGGCGCGGGTGGCGAACGAAACGGCCGCGGCGGTGGCCAGCGCGATCAGCCCAAGAATTCCGTATGCGGACCAAATGATGCCGTGGGCGAGCGAGCGCAATCGCGCCAGCCACCGGGTGTGATCGTCGAGCACGGAATCCGGCGCTGCGGCTTTCAGCTTCTGCCGAAGCGTTTCCAGATCGACCGGTGCGCCGGGTGTGACGGTGGCATCGATCAGGCGCGGCAGCGGCAATTCGCTGATGAGGGTGCCGGTGCCGAGCCAAGGCTTCACCAGCGCCACAGTGTCCTGCTCGGACACGAGCGCGGCATGGGCGATGCCCGGCGTGTGACGCAGCACGTCCAGCGCGGCATCGATCTGCCGGTCGAGCGGCGTCTGCGATTTCTCGGGCGGCAGGATCTGCACGGTGATGCGGCCGGCCAGTCCGCTTTGCCAGCTCACCGCGGCGCGTTCGGCAATCAGCGAGGCGCCGAGCGCCAGCGCCGCCAGAAACGCCATCACCGCAATCACCACATCCAGCGAGGCCGCGCCCTTGTCTCGCGGCATGATGCGCCCCCGCTCGATCATGATCTTGGCCCCCGCAATTCCACCAGCCGGCCGTCCACCAACCGCATTTCGCGGGCTCGCGCGCTTTCGATCAGGGTGCGGTCGTGGGTGGCAATGAGCACCGTGGTTCCCAGCTTGTTGAGTTCCTCAAACAGGCGGATGAGCCGCTGGCCCATATCCGGATCGACATTGCCGGTCGGCTCGTCGGCAAGCAGCAGGTCTGGGCGGCCCACCACCGCCCGGGCGATGGCGATGCGCTGCCGCTGGCCGCCGGAGAATTCGTG
>DIZC01000030.1 GCA_002429315.1 Alphaproteobacteria bacterium UBA6038 | reverse complement strand
CCCCCTTGTGGGGAGGTCGAAATGCCGACGCGCAGCGGAGGCATTTCGGGTGGGGGGATGTTACGCGCGATGCCCCCCACCCGCGTCGCTTCGCTCCGCGACCTCCCCACAAGGGGGAGGTGAGGAATTACTCCGAGGCAACGTGAGATATGCCCAGTCATCCCAGTATGCTCCTCGCCTTCTTCACCGCGGCCACGAACACATCCACCTCTTCGCGCGTGTTGTAGAGCGCGAACGAGGCGCGCGTGGTAGACGCCACGCCGAAGCGTTCCATCAGCGGCTGCGCGCAATGGTGCCCGGCACGAACGGCCACGCCTTCGCGATCCAGAATCGTGGCAACATCGTGCGCGTGCATGCCTTCGGTTTCGAAGGAGAGGATAGAGCCCTTGTCCTTCGCTTCGCCAATCAAGCGCACCCAGTTCAACTCCTTCACCTGCTCGGTGGCATAGGCCAACAGATCGTTTTCGTGCGCCGCCACCGCCGCGCGATCGAGCGCGCCAAGATAATCGATGGCAGCGGCCAATCCCACGGCTTCGACGATCGGCGGCGTGCCGGCCTCGAACCGCGCCGGCGGATCGGCATAACTGATCGCGTCCCACCCGACCTCGCGGATCATCTCGCCGCCGCCGTTGAACGGTCGCATGGATTTCAGCAGCGCACGCTTGCCGTACAGCACCCCGATACCGGTGGGCCCGTACAGCTTGTGGCCGGTGAAGACATAGAAATCGATATCCAGATCGCGCACGTCGACGGGCAGATGCACCGCGCCCTGGCAGCCATCCGCCAGCACCGGCACGCCCTTGGCATGCGCACGGACCACGATCTCCTTGAGCGGCGAAATGGTGCCCAACACGTTCGACATGTGCGCGACGGCGACCAGCTTGGTCTTCGGACCAATGGCGGCATCCACCGCGTCGGCATCGAGCGAGCCGTCATCGTTCACATCCACCCACTTGAGCACGGCGCCTTGCCGCTCGCGCAGGAAATGCCACGGCACGATGTTGGAATGGTGCTCCATCACCGAAAGCACGATCTCGTCGCCCGGCTGAATCCGCGGCGCGAGATAGGAATAGCTCACCAAGTTGATCGCTTCGGTCCCGCCCCTGGCGAAGACGATCTCGTCGGCCTGTGCGGCATTGAGGAAGCGTCGCACCGTCTCCCGCGCCGCCTCGTAACGCTCGGTGGCCGCGGCCGAGAGGTAATGCACGCCGCGATGCACATTGGCGTAGTCGCTGGTGGCGAAATCCCGCATCGCATCCAGAACCTGACGCGGCTTCTGCGCCGACGCCGCGCTGTCGAGATAAATCAGCGGCTTGCCGTACACCTCGCGCGACAGGATTTCGAAATCGCCGCGCGCGGCCAGCGGATCGAAGGCGGCGACCGGCTTGAGTTTGGGCTGCGCCGTCATGCGCTCAACTCCGCAAGCGCCGCTTCCACCCGTGACCACACATCCGCGCGAATAGTCTCGTCGGCGATTTCCGCCACGGCATCTTCCAGGAACGCGCGCATCAGTAGCGCGCGCGCTTCGCTTTCGGGCACACCGCGCGAGCGCAGATAAAACAGCGACTCCGGATCGAGATCGCCCACCGCCGCGCCATGCGCGCATTGCACGTCATCGGCTAGGATTTCGAGTTCGGGCTTGAGATCGATCTCCGCGCGCTCGCCGAGCAGCAGGCCCTTGGCGGTCTGCCGGCTGTCGGAGCCGTTCGCCCCTTCCGCCACGCTGATCTTGCCCTGATACACGCCGCGCGACTTACCGCCGGCGATGAGCTTGAACAGCTGCGTGCTCTGCGTGTTGCCGACCGCGTGGGTGATGTGCGTGGTGACATCCGCATGCCCTGTGTCGCCGAGCACGCTGACGCCGGACAGATGGGCCTCAGCACCCTCGCCCTCCAGCGCGATGTGCAACTCGGTGCGCGACAGCTTCGCCCCGAAATCGGCAAAATGGGCGCGATAGGCGGCACCCTGCGCCAGCCGGATAGAGTAGTCGGAGACTCGAACGGCATCGTTGTGTGCCGCGGCCTCGCGGATATGATCGAGCTGCGCGTTCACACCCAGTACGACATCAAACGCGATGTTTGCGAAATCACCAAACGCAGCGGCTTCGCGCAAAGTGAGCATTGCGCCGTCTTCCACCACGATCAGCGTACGGCCATGTCCGGCAGTCACAAGTTCCAGATGCGCGGTACCTCTCTCACCCTTGCCAATGTGCAGGAATACGCCGGACGTGGCCCGCGCGGCAGCAACAACGCCCATCTCCCCATGCCTTCCATGCGGCATGATTTCCGGCAGCGGGCTCTGCTCAACCGCACCGGAAACGTCGACGCGCCATTCGGCAGTGGGCGCAGACTCCACCGCAGCCGGTTCGATCGCGTTGCGCAGATCGGAGTATTTCCAATCCTCAACCCGGCGGTTGGGAAGAACGAGCGCGCTCATGCGGCGTCCTTCACGATCTGCGCGTAACCTTTGGCCTCCAGCTCGTGCGCCAGTTCCTTGCCGCCTTCCTTGATGATGCGGCCGGCGGACAGCACATGCACGCGATCCGGCACAATGTAGTTCAAGAGCCGCTGGTAGTGCGTGATGACCAGCATGGCGCGCTCCGGCGAGCGCAGCGCGTTCACGCCATCGGCCACCACCTTCAGCGCGTCGATGTCGAGACCGGAATCGGTTTCGTCGAGAATGGCGAGGGTGGGCTCGAACAGCGCCATCTGAAGAATTTCCAGCCGCTTCTTCTCGCCGCCGGAAAAGCCGACATTCAGCGCCCGCTTCAGCATCTCTTCCGAAATGTGCAGCGCCTTCGCTTTCTCGCGCACCAGCCGGAGCACGCCAAGCGCATCGATCTCCTTGTCGCCACGGGCGCGGCGTTGCGCGTTGAGCGCCGTCTTGACGAAATTCATCGTGGTGACGCCGGGGATTTCCACCGGGTACTGCATGGCAAGAAACAGGCCTTTCGCGGCGCGCTCCTCCGGCGCCATCGCCGCCAGATCTTCGCCGCGATAGCGGATGCTGCCGCTGGTGATCTCGTAGCCTTCGCGGCCGGCCAGCACATAGGAGAGCGTGGATTTGCCGGAGCCGTTCGGCCCCATGATGGCGTGCACCTCGCCGGCGGCGATCGACAGCGACAGCCCCTTCAGAATTTCCTTGCCGCCGACGGCAACATGCAGGTCGTTGATCTCAAGCATGACACATGTCCCCACCCTCCCCTTGAGGGAGGGTCGAAATTTGCGGAGTGCAGCGGAGAAAATTTCGGGGAGGGGTCATGTCGCCGATTGTGGAATTGACCCCACCCCGAACGAACTTGCTTCGCGCGTTCGTTCGACCCTCCCTCAAGGGGAGGGTAGGACTCAGGCGCACAGTCGGATGCAGATCGCTCATCCCACGCTTCCCTCCAGAGAGATGCCGACGAGTTTCTGCGCTTCCACGGCGAATTCCATCGGCAGCTGCTGCAGCACTTCGCGGCAGAAGCCGTTGACGATGAGCGATACCGCCTCATCCTGCGGAATGCCGCGGCTCAGGCAATAGAACAGCTGGTCCTCGGCGATCTTCGAGGTGGTCGCCTCGTGCTCGATGCGCGCGCTGCGGTTGCGGCTTTCGATGTAGGGCACGGTGTGCGCGCCGCACTTGCCGCCGATCAGCAGCGAATCGCACTGCGTGTAGTTGCGCGCGTTGCTGCTGCGCGGATGCACGCTCACCAAGCCGCGATAGGTGTTCTGCGCGCGCCCCGCGCTGATGCCCTTGGAGATAATGCGCGAGCGCGTGTTCTTGCCCAGATGGTGCATCTTGGTGCCGGTATCGGCCTGCTGGAAATGGTTGGCGATGGCGATGGAGTAGAATTCGCCCACGGAGTCATCGCCGCGCAAGATGCACGACGGATATTTCCAGGTGATGGCCGACCCGGTCTCCACCTGCGTCCACGAAATCTTCGAGCGCGCGCCGCGGCAATCGCCACGCTTGGTGACGAAGTTGTAGATGCCGCCCTTGCCCTGCTCGTCGCCGGGATACCAGTTCTGCACCGTGGAGTATTTGATCTCCGCCCCTTCCAGCGCCACCAGCTCCACCACCGCCGCGTGCAGCTGGTTCTCGTCGCGCTTGGGCGCGGTACAGCCTTCGAGGTAACTGACGTATGCGCCTTCGTCGGCGATGATCAAGGTGCGCTCGAATTGGCCGGTGCCTTGCGCATTGATGCGGAAATAGGTCGAGAGCTCCATCGGGCAGCGCACGCCCTTCGGCACGTACACAAAGCTGCCGTCGGAGAACACCGCCGAGTTCAGGGTGGCGAAGAAATTGTCCGTCACCGGCACCACCGAACCGAGATACTGCTTCACCAGCTCTGGGTAATCGCGAATGGCTTCGGAAATGGGACAGAAGATAACGCCGGCTTCGCTCAGCTTCGCCTTGAAGGTGGTGGCGACGGAAACCGAATCGAACACCGCATCCACCGCCACGCCCGCCAGCAACATCTGTTCGTGTAGCGGAATGCCGAGCTTGTTGTAGGTTTCGATCAGCTTGGGATCGATCTCGTCCAGGCTCTTGGGGCCATCGCCGCTGCTCTTCGGCGCGGCGTAGTAGTACGCGTTCTCGTAATCGATCGGCTCGTAATGCACCCGCGCCCAGTTGGGCTCGCGCATCTGCCGCCAGCGGCGATAGGCGCCAAGCCGCCACTCCAGCATCCACTCCGGCTCGCCCTTTTTGGCGGAGATGTAGCGAACGGTGCCTTCGCTCAGGCCCTTGGGCGCGCGCTCCATCTCGATGTCGGTGACGAAGCCGTACTTGTAGTTCTCACCGAGAGCGGCGACTTGCTCGCGTGTTTCGACGGCAGCCATCACGCCGCCTTCCGCGCGGCGATGCGCGCGAGCAGATTTTCCAGCGAGGCAATTGCCGTGTCGGCATCGTCGGTGGTGGAATTCCAGCCGAAACTCGCGCGCAAAGCGCAGCGGGCGAGTTCTTCCGATACACCCATGGCCGCCAGCACATGCGAGCGGCCGACCTTGCCGGAGGAGCACGCCGCCCCGGAGCTGACACAAATCCCATCCAGATCGAGCGCCATCAGCGCGGTTTCGGCGGAAATTCCGGGAACGGCGAAGCAGGTCGTGTTCGGCGCCCGCTCTGCATCTTTGGCGAAGATCGTCGCGTCGAGCGGACGCAGCGCGCGTTCGAAGCGATCGCGAATGGATGCCACGCGCGCAAGTTCCGCATCGCGGTTCAGTTCGAAAGTGCGGATCGCGGCCGCGAAGCCGGCGATGCCGGACAGATTCTCTGTGCCGCCGCGGCGGCGCAGTTCCTGAAACCCGTTGAACAGCGGCGCCAGCGGCGCGCCATCTTTCGCAATCAGCGCGCCAGCACCTTGCGGTCCGCCGAGCTTGTGCGCGGAGAACGACAGATAATCGGCATCCCAGTCGGCAAACCGCACCGGACAATAACCGCTCGACACCGCATCGACATGGATCAGCGCATCTTCGCCGGCTTCGGCGCGAATGAGCGTCGCGAGCGATGCAATGTCCTCGACCGCACCGGTTTCGTTGTTCACATAGATCAATGAGACCAGCGCGCGGCCCTTGCCGCCCATCAACTGCAACCGGAACGCGGCGGGATCGATCCGCCCATTCGCATCCACGGCAATTTCGCTGAGCTTCAGTCCCGGTGTGGTTTCGGCGAGCGAGACCGCCACCGTGCGCACGCTGTCGTGCGCCGTCGCCACCACGAACAGTCGCGTGATGCGATCTTCCGCTTCCGCCGCGGCAGCAATGGCACCACGCAGCGCCAGGGCGTTCGCTTCCGCGCCGCCGCTGGTGAAAATCACCTCGCCGGATTCAGCACTCGCAAACCCCGCCACGGTCTCGCGCGCCTCTTCGATCAGCGCGCGCGCCGCGCGCCCGGCGGCGTGAACCGACGACGGATTGCCGCCGATCAGGAGCGCGCGCTCCATCGCGGCCAGCGCTTCGGGCCGCAGCGGCGAGGTCGCGTTGTGGTCCAGATACATCATGCCGCCGGCCTGATCTCGCGCTCACCCACGGGCCGGCAGGGCTGCGCACGGCCCAGCACCCGGCGCTCCACCACATCGGCCAGCGAAATCGACGACAGGAACACGTGGATCTGCTGCCCCAGCTCTTCCCACAAATCGTGGGTCATGCAGCGGATGCTCGCCGTCATGCAGCCCTTCGTGCCGGGCACGCACCGCGTCGCCCGAATGGGCTCGTCCACCGCGAGAATAATGTCGGCTACCCGCATCTCGTCCGCCGGCCGGCTCAGGCGGTAGCCGCCGCCGGGCCCGCGCACGCTCTTCACCAGCCCCTGCCGCCGCAACTTGGCGAACAGCTGCTCCAGGTACGACAGAGAAATCTCCTGCCGCCGCGCGATATCCGCCAGCGGCACGGCGCGCGCGCTAGCCTCATGCCCGGCCAGATCGGCCATGGCCATCACGGCGTATCGCCCCTTGGTGCTGAGCCTCATCGGCCAATCTCCGTTGCGAGCGCTTTTGGCTTGCGTTTGCCGCCCTGCCCTGTGTTAACAAGGCCGCGCGCCGGGTTCTTCCGCACCTGCATATAAATATCCTGAGTGGATTGGTCAACTATTCGCCATGAGGGAAATGCATATCGCCTCCCTATCGTTGACTACGACAGAGGGCTATTTGGTCGCACGCCGCGAAGCACGCGAGAGCGTGTTCGCCAATTACCCAGCCAGGGAGCGCCGCTGATGCCCGAAATCATCCTTCCGGGCCCCGCCGGACGCATCGAGGTCCGCTACCAGCGGCAGAAGAACCCGCCGAACGCGCCCATGGCGCTGGTGCTGCACTCGCACCCGCAGTTCGGCGGCACCATGAACAATCCACTGGTCTATGACCTGTTTCACATGTTCCACAAGCTCGGCTGCACGGCGGTGCGCTTCAATTTCCGCGGCGTGGGACGCAGCCAGGGCACCTTCGATTCCGGCGCCGGCGAGCTTTCCGATGCCGCCGCGGTGCTCGACTGGATGAATACGCTCTACCCGAACCCCTCGTTCGTCTGGGTGTGCGGCATTTCCTTCGGCGCCTGGATCGGCATGCAGCTCCTGATGCGGCGGCCGGAGATCACCGGTTTTGTCTCCATCGCGCCGCCCGCCAGCATGTACGATTTCGCCTTCCTCGCGCCCTGCCCTACCTCCGGTCTGATTTTGGCCGGCACCAAAGACCAGGTGGTGCCCGAAGCCGACATGCAGAAGCTGGTGGAGCGGCTGACCGCGCAGAAGGGCATCAAGATCACCTACGAAAAGATCGAAGGCGCCAACCACTTCTTCGACAAGCACGAGGCCGATGTGGTGGAAGCCGTGCGCGAATACGCCCACCGCATCATGACCAGCCCCCGCACGGGGCGGTAGGCGGGCGCGGCGGCTAGCAACGCGCGTTGATTCAGGCGAGCGCGTGACTCATAATCGGAGCCGCATGGGTATGCACGACACAAACCTCGCCAGCCAGAACGCCATCCTTGTGTGCGTGGCGCATGGCCATCAAGGCCGCTGGGAAGCACTCTGCCTCGATTACGATCTCGCCGTGCAAGGCATATCGCTGCCGGAAGTGCGCGAAAAGCTGGAGCTTGCCCTCCAGGATTATGTCTCTGCGGCTGAAGCCGAGGCTGAACCCGCGCGTTCGCAATTGCTGAACCGGCGCGCGCCTTTTTTCGTTCGGCTCGCTTGGGGTTTTCGCTTCCTGCTGGCGGCAATCTTCGGCAGGAATCGCGGCGGAGATTCCACCGTCGGATTCCCGGTTTCTTGCCACGCCTGAAGTGCACTTTTCGCGAATTCATCGCCGTCCTTGAGCGGAACGGCTTTGTCGAGGTGCGACAAACCGGAAGTCACCGCCGCTACCGGGGCATGATTGGCGAGCAGGTTCGAATGGTGACGGTTGCCTACCACGCAATCGGTGATGAGATCACGCCGAACGTACTTGCGTCGATGATCCGCCAATCCGGCCTCTCGCGAGAACTGTTCCGAAAGTAAAACGGCTCATAGTGCGCGGTTTCATCAAGCACGAACCGATCGTGGAAGCGGTGCGCGAATACGCCCACCGCATCATGACCAGCCCGCGAACGGGGCGATAGCAAGTTCCAGCTCCTGCGCGGGCACGGGGCCACACGCCAAGGAGCGATACATGGGCTGCCCGATTCAGCGCGTGGATGATTTGATTGGCTTCAATCTCGTTACGAGGCGACGAATCCTGCTCGCCGGCAGCTGAGTTGGCCTCGCCAACAGCATGGCCTGACCCGCAAGCACTTGGGCTCTACCTTGTATGCTGCTCAGCCTGGAAAGCATCGACTGCCTGAAATTGTCTGCACCGAAAGCACCTCCCGCGCGGTCGACATCGAAGTTGTGGTCGCTCACCTCCTGTTTCAACCTGAGGAGATTTTGAAGGGTGTTAGTCGGCAGCAGCGACATCGACTCCCAATCTTCGATTATTGGATGAAGCTCCAGGCGAGCTTTAGCCTTGGTCGATTCGTTAATAGTGCTGTTTGCTGCGGCCACAACCTTAATCGTGGAGGCTGCGTGTGTCGCCCGGTTCGTCAGGTTCATGAGATCCGAACTCAGGACCGAGCCGACGTATAGGCGTCGTTTCTCTCCGCGCTCGCGTGCTAGCTGGGCTTGGCGTTTTAGAGGCAGCTTCGCGGCTCTCCAGACAATAATGGTGGTGCCAATAGCAGCTAGGATCGCAAGAACCCCAGAAATGAACGTCTGAAAATTGAACAGGCATGTGCTAGCGGAAGCACACATGGAAAGAGAAGCGCCCGCCAGCATCATCATCTTGTTAATGTGCGTAGACCGTAGCCGCGATGCCTATCGCCGCAAGCAATGCCGCGGCAATCGCAGCGTACGCGCCTATCCAGCCAGCGCGTTTACTGCTTATCGCTAATCGTTCCTGTTCAGCGGTCTGCTCTGCGCGAGCCTTCTTCTCAGCATAATCCTTTGCTGCAAGCCAAACCGCTGCATCCATCATGAACGCGTTGTTCGGAACTCCCGACATGACCAGATATCGCACGCGCGCCGCACCAAGCTTTTCGAAGTTCGTTCTTGCCTCGGGCGAAATTGAGCGCTCGGGCGCGAGTCCGCCTAACAGCTCGCCCTGCTCTGTTTCCTGCAGCCATTCGAATGCTGCATCCATGACCATTGTGTTGTAGCGATTTGTGCCGGCGAGATAGCGGACGCGCTCTATGCCATCGATCTCAAACTGTTTGCGCAGTTCGGGTGTTATCCGGCCCGCTTGCATCAGCGCGCCTCCGGGAAATCTTCAGAGAGAAGTTGCACAACCCGATCAGGAGCACTGCGCCCGGCATCAATGGCGCCCGCAGCTGTGGTCAGAATCAGATGCATGTGACGCTCCATCGATTCTTCGAATTGTGCGTCGGATTCGTAGTTCGTGCGGTCGATGTCATCCAGAATATCGGTGCTGAGCTGTATCCTGTATTCGGTGCCGCGATAGGAGATCGCCAGCACAGCGCGGCGTTCAAAGCGCGATGCCCGCTTTCGAGCGAGGCGCGGAACTGCATCCTTCAGCCTAACGCCAGCGCCGCCACCATTCTCCGGAATTAGCTCCACGCCTCCGATCTCAAATGCGAGCTCGAGTTCTCGTTGGGTGCGTTCGTATGGAATCTGCGCGCCCCGCTCGAAATCGGCGATAGTCTTCTTTGCCACCCCCGACTTTGCTTCGAGATCGTCTTGTGACCAGCCGAGCAGGGCCCTGCCGGCCCGGGATTGGTCCGGTGTGATTGGCACTCGTAACTCCGCATGATTCGTGCCGACTCGTCAGAACACTACATCAAAAATGCGGAGATACACAAGGCGTCTTTTGGACGACGAATGTGAGCACGAGCGGTCCAGTAATAGGACTATAATGCCGCAGGGTAATTTAAGGGATACCGTACGCACACAAGCCTGCTCCATCAAGATGCATCAAGGCGCTTTTTCTCCCGAACGGCCTTGATTCCGTATTCTGTCCGTTCTAATATGGCCGGATGGACAGACGGACATATTTACAGGCGCTGGAGGAGGAGCTGCGGGCGCAATCGGAGCACTTGGAGGCGTATGCTCAGCGGGCAGTTGCCGCCGGGGATCCACAGCTGAAATCGGCCTGGGTCGGCGCGGTCGTACGGCTGATGGATGCCTCGGCCGCGACCGGCTCGGTGCTCGCCGCCATCCGGTGGGCGCCCACCGATGCCACCCTCTTCCAGCTTCCCGTCCGCCTATGCCTGCCGACGCTGCCGCCTCTGCCGGAGATAACGGGTACCCCCCTCCCCCCTCCCCCTCAATTTCGCAAAACAACCTCAGGCGGTTTTGCCAGCGGCATCAGTGGCTTACCTTTCTTATCCTCCCCCGCTTGCGGGGGAGGTGGATCGCCGCGCAGCGGCGAGACGGAAGGGGCATTGGTGGCATTCCCCCTACCGCCTCCCCCGCAACAAGTGCGGG
>DIZC01000048.1:13140-30550 GCA_002429315.1 Alphaproteobacteria bacterium UBA6038 | reverse complement strand
TTTCAATGGCTTAGATGATCAGGCTTGGCGCAGCCCGCCGGCTCTTGAGGAATTCGTAACGTGGCTTATATTATCACCGCTTACGGATTCTTGCAATGCAACAACCCTTCGACCGCGACCTCCTGATCGTCCTGCACGACGTGGCAAGGCTGCTGCGGACCCGCTTCGACCAGCGGGCGCGTGCCTTCGGCATGACGCGCGCCCAGTGGGTCATCCTGGCGCGGCTGTCGCGCCAGCCCGGCATGTCGCAGAACGAACTCGCCGGCATCTGCGAAGTCGAGCCGATCACCATCGGGCGGCTCGTGGATCGTCTGGAGGCCAGAGGGTTCGTCGAGCGCCGGCCGGATCCCACCGACCGCCGCGTCAACCGGCTGCACCTGCTTGCCGCCGCGCAACCGATTCTGGAAGAGATCACTTCCTACCGTGACGCGCTGAGCGAAGAGATTTTGGGAGGCCTCGACGAGTCCGCGCGCACGGCGCTGGTCGATGCGCTGCTGCACATCAAGAACAAGCTGACGGCGGAGGAATTCGGGCTTCCGCGCCTCAAGCTGGCCGGAGAATAGCATGGCGGTATCCAACACAGGCACCCGCTCCGAATATACGGCTCTGGGCCGGCGAAGCTCGCCGGTCGGCGATTTCATCGGACGGATACGCGCGGATCGCGCCACGCTCAGGCGGGTGCTGATGATCGGCGGCGCGGCGCTCGTGGCGCTGGTGTCGCTGACGTTCTGGCTGATGGGCGGGCGCTACGTTTCGACCGACGACTCCTACGTCCAGGCGGCCAAGCTGATGGTGTCCACGGACGTTTCCGGCCTGGTTCAGGACGTGGACGTTCGCGAGGGCGAGCACGTGAAGAAAGGGCAGGTGCTCTTCCGGCTGGATCCGAAACCGTTCCGCATCGCGCTGGCCAACGCCAAGGCGCAGCTTCAGCAGACCGGGCTCAACGTCGACTCCATGAAAGAGGACTACCGCCGCATGCTGAGCGATGTGGACGCGCAGCGCGCGCAGGTCGACCTCGCGCAGCGCAATTACGTGCGCTATGCGGGATTGCTGAAGGCAAATGCGATCGCGGCGGCGGCTTACGATCAGGCACGGCTCACGCTCGTCACGTCCCAGCAGCAGCTCCACGCCTTGCAGCAGGCGGCCCAGACGCAGCTTGCGAAGTTGAAAGGCGATCCGAACATTCCAGCGGCGGAAGATCCGCAATACCAGCAGGTTCTCACGCAGGTTCACGAGGCGCAGCGGCAGCTGGAGCACTCCGTGGTGCGCGCGCCCTTCGACGGGGTGGTGGCGGAAGTCGATTCGCTTCAGCCCGGAACCCTGGTGATCTCCGCGATGTCCGCGTTCACCACTACCAGCGCCGTCGGTCTTGTGAGCACCAAGGACGTTTGGGTCGAGGCCCAGATGAAGGAGACGGACCTTACGCACGTCCACAATTATTCACCGGTCAGCTTCACCATCGATACCTATCCGGAGATCACCTGCCGGGGGCACATCGATGCGATCAGCCAGGGCACCGGCAGCGCCTTCTCCGTGCTCCCGGCGGAGAACGCGAGCGGCAATTGGGTGAAGGTCGTGCAGCGCATTCCGGTGCGGGTCAGGATCGCCGAGTGCCCCGGCAATCCGGATTTGCGCGCCGGGATGAGCGTCGACGTCAGTGTGGATACGGGCAAACGCCGTTGGCAGCGCCTGTTGAGCGATTGATGCCATGACCCGGGCGATCGGCGCCTCCCACGAGGCCTACGAGAGCAAATTCGAGCTGAGGATCGTCATGCTGTGCTCGATGGCGGGCACGTTGATGCAGGCGCTCGACTCCACCATCGCGAACGTGGCGCTGCCATACATGCAGGGCAGCCTGCAGGCCTCGCGCGACCAGATCACCTGGGTCCTCACGTCCTATATCGTGGCGTCCGCCATCATGACCGCCCCGGTCGGCTGGCTGGCCTCGCGCTTCGGCCGCAAGAATCTGGCGGTGGTCTGCATTACGGGCTTTACCATCGCCTCCATGATGTGCGGCGCGGCGCAGAGCCTCGAGCAGATGATCCTGTTTCGCATTCTGCAGGGCGTGTTCGGCGCGGCGCTGTCGCCCTTGTCGCAATCGATCATGCTCGATCTTTACCCGCCGCAGAAGCGCGGCTCGATTATGGCGATCTGGGGTATGGGCGTGATGGTCGGCCCCATTCTCGGCCCCACGCTCGGCGGTTATCTGACCGACGTCTATAACTGGCGGTGGGTGTTCTACATCAACGTGCCCTTCGGCCTGGCGGCGGCGACGGGCACCTGGCTGTTCCTGCGCGACACCCATCGCGACGAGAGCTTGCGGTTCGACTGGACCGGCTTTGCCGCGTTGGGCATCGGTCTTGGCGCATTCCAGCTGATGCTCGACCGGGGCACTTCGCAGGATTGGTTCGGCTCAATGGAAATCATCGCCGAATGCGTGGTCGGCGCGCTCGGCTTCTATCTCTTCCTCGTCCACATGTTTACCTCCGAGCGCCCCTTCATCCCACGCGCCATTTTTGCCGACCGCAACTTCGTCTCGTCGCTGTTTCTGATGTTCGCGCTGGGATTGGTGATGCTGGCGAGTTCGGCCCTGTTGCCGCCATATCTGCAAAACTTGGGCGGTTACTCCGTCACCGATACCGGCCTGCTGCTGGCGCCGCGGGGGGTGGGAACCATGTTTGCCATGCTCTTTGCCGGCCGTCTCGCCTTCCGATTCGACCCGCGTTACCTCATGACCGGAGGCGTCCTCCTCCTGCTGTGGTCGATTTGGGAAATGTCGAACTGGACCCCCGCGGTCGCCCCGAGCTGGCTGGTATTCACGACCTTCATTCAGGGAATCGGCATGGGATTCATTTTCGTGCCGATGAATCTGGTGGCGTTCGCGACGCTGCCGCCCGTCTATCGCACGGACGGCACCGCCCTGATTAACCTGATCCGCAACGTCGGCATGGCGGTCGGCGTATCGATCACCACGACCGTGTTGGCGTCCAGCATCCAGACGGCGCATTCTCAGCTTGCGGAGCATGTCACGCGGTTCAACCGGGCTCTGTCCGTGAACGGCCCCAGCATGATGTGGAATCCGTCGCTGCCGTTCGGCCTTCAGCAGCTGAACGGCGTCGTGGAGCGCAATGCCCAGGTAATCGCTTACGCCAACGATTTCCTGTTCATGTTTTTCATCAGCGTTCCCGCGCTGCTGGTCATCTTCCTGATGAAGAAGCCGACGCTTTCACAGGCGCCCACGGCCATGGAAGCCGTGGCGGAGTAATCGACCGAGGAAGTCCCATCTCCGGTGACGCGGTTACCGTCCGTGAGTGAGAAAGCTCAACTGGTATTGCCGAATTTGCCGCTGAACGTAGTAGCGTGTGGCGGCCCATTCTTTGGTCGTCCGACATACCGGCTGTCCTACCAGCGCGCCTTCGTGGAAAAGACGGTGACACTCCTTCGTCGGCGTGGCCACCGCAGGAGCAGCCAGCATCTCTGTCTGACCTGCCCAAGCCGAACTTGCGATCGCAGCTGCGACTGCAACCGTTCCTAGAGCGAGAATTTTCATGGCACATCCCCATTGACTACAACGCAAATCTTGCTCTCCCCAGGACCAGGTGACAAGCAGCGGCTGGGTCGCGTGTCCGGTAAACAGATCAAATCGGCTTGATGCGTGAAGCATTCACTCGGACGTGAACTGCCCGCCTGGCGCAAGCAGGCGCGCGGCGTCGCGCGCGAAATAGGTGAGAATGCCGTTGGCCCCGGCGCGCCTGAAGGCAATCAGGCTTTCGAGGATCACGCGCTCGCGGTCGAGCCAGCCCCGCTCGGCAGCGGCCGTCAGCATCGCGTATTCGCCGGAGACCTGATACGCGAATGTCGGCGCGTGGAACGCGTCTTTCACGCGCCGCACGATGTCGAGGTAGGGCATCCCCGGTTTAACCATCACCATGTCAGCCCCTTCCGCCAGATCGAGCGCCACCTCTCGCAAAGCTTCATCGCCGTTCGCCGGATCCATCTGGTAGGTGCGCTTGTCGCCGGTGAGCGCTTTCGCCGATCCGACCGCGTCGCGGAAGGGTCCGTAGAAGGCGGACGCGTACTTCGCCGTGTAGGACATGATCAGCGTGTTTTTGAAGCCGTTGGTTTCCAGCGCCTGACGGATCGCGCCAATGCGCCCGTCCATCATGTCCGAAGGGGCGATGATATCGCAGCCGGCTGCCGCCTGGACGAGAGCCTGCCGGACGAGAATGTCCAGAGTCTCATCGTTAGCGACGCAACCCTCGACGAGCACGCCGTCGTGGCCATGCGTGGTGTAAGGATCGAGCGCCACGTCGCACAGCACGCCGATCTCCGGCACCGCGCGTTTGATCGCCCGCACCGCGCGGCAGATGAGGTTGCTCTCGTTCGTCGCCTCGCGGCCGTCCGGCGTCTTCAGCGACGGATCGGTCCACGGGAACAGCGCGACCACGGGAATGCCGAGCTTCGCCGCTTCCTCCGCTGCCGCCACCGCGTTATCGATCGAAAGGCGATCGACGCCCGGCATGGAAGACACCGGCTCGCGTTTCTTTTCGCCTTCGATGACGAACAGCGGCCAGATGAAATCGGCCGTCGAGAGTGTCGTCTCCGCCACGAGCCGCCGCGTCCATTCGTGCTGCCGCAGCCGGCGCATGCGGGTGGCGGGGAAGGAGCCGATGCTCATGCCAGCAGCCGCTGTAGAAGACGGGCATTACGCGCGGCGAACGGATTGACCACGGTTACGCCGCCATACTGAGCGCCATCCTGCAGGTCTTCGCTGAGGAGATGATTGCAGCCATTCGATGAACAGACCGCGAGAATGTGTGCATCCCACACACTGAGATTGTGACGGAACAGCAGAGCAAGAACCTGTGCCACGGTGTCTCGCGATGGCAACAGCAGCGGAAAGTCGCGCGAGAAGGCGTCGACATAGGGTGCGACCTGGTTTAGCGGCAGCCTGGTTTTGCGCACGGCAACATTGATGAATTCTACGAGCACCTGCTCCGCCAATCCGATCTTTACATTCTTTGCGGCATCAACGATGCGTCTCGCAAGGGCATGTCGCGCGCCCGCACTTTTCTGGTCCGTTGCGTAGACCAGTATGTTGGTATCAAGCGAGATCAACGATCATGCATCTCGTCGCGGGCGAATCGCCGGCCGCCGAAATCGAGTCCCTCGTCAAGCAGTTCCATCAGCCGTCTATGGGCTGCTTCCCGCCCTTTCTTCGATTTGGGCCGAAGATCGACGGGCTTCAGAAGCGTCGCGGGCTCGAGCCGCGCCACCGGCCTCCCATTGCGAGTGATGGTGATGGTCTTGCCGCTTTCCGCTTCCCTCAGAATTTTGGAAAAGCTACGGTTTGCTTCTCTTGCGCCGACGGTGGTCATTGGATTAGGCCCGGTCTAGAATGTCACTACGGTAGTGACATTTGGACGGAATAACAAGGCATGGACTTCGAACTCAGCGAAGAACAGCGGGCGGTTCAGGATGCTGCCCGGCGGTTCGCCGGCGAAAAGCTCGCGCCGTATGCGGCGGAGTGGGACGAGACCCCGCACTTCCCGGTGGATGTGCTGCGCGCGGCGGCGGCGTTGGGATTTGCCAGCATCTATATCAAAGGGGATGTTGGCGGCTCGGAGCTGTCGCGGCTCGATGCGGCGATCATTTTCGAAGAGCTGTCCGCCGGCTGCACCTCGACGGCCGCCTTTATCTCCATTCACAACATGGCGTCGTGGATGATCGACCGCTTCGGCGGCGAGGAGCAGCGCAGACGCTTTCTGCCGAAGCTCGTCACGATGGAGAAGATCGCAAGCTATTGCCTGACCGAACCCGGTTCCGGTTCCGATGCGGCTGCACTGAAAACGCGCGCCTCAAGGGACGGCGATCACTACGTGCTGAATGGTTCCAAGGCCTTCATCTCGGGCGCCGGCACGTCGGATCTTTACGTCTGCATGGTGCGCACCGGCGAAGACGGTCCGAAGGGCATCTCCTGCCTGGTGGTGGAGAAAGGCACGCCCGGTCTCTCTTTCGGCAAGAAGGAACGCAAGATGGGCTGGAACAGCCAGCCCACCGCGCTGGTCAATTTCGACAATTGCCGCGTGCCCATCGCCAACCGGATCGGCGGGGAAGGCGAGGGCTTTCGCATCGCGATGATGGGGCTGGACGGCGGCCGCATCAACATCGGCGCCTGTTCGGTCGGCACGGCGCGCGCCGCTTTGGACGAAGCGAAGGCGTACGCCTCGGACCGCAAGCAGTTCGGCCGGCCCATTGCTGATTTTCAGGCCTCGCAGTTCAAGCTGGCCGACATGGCGACGGACCTCGAAGCCGCCCGCCTGATGATCCGAAACGCCGCCGCCGCGCTCGACCGGCGCGATCCCCGCGCCACCATGCTGTGCGCCATGGCCAAACGCTTCGCCACCGATGTGGGCTTCGCCATCGCCAACGACGCGCTGCAGCTGCATGGCGGTTATGGATATCTCAAGGATTTTCCGGCCGAGCGGCACGTGCGCGACCTGCGGGTTCACCAGATCCTCGAAGGAACCAATGAGATCATGCGCGTCATCATTGGCCGCGAGATGTTTCGGCAATGAGCCAGGACGTTCTGTTCGAGCGTCGCGGCGCGGTGGGACTCATTACGCTCAATCGGCCCAAGGCGCTCAACGCGCTCACGCGCGACATGTGCATTGCCATGAAGGCGCAGTTGGCCGAATGGGCGGCGGACGGAGCGATTGAGACGGTTGTCATTCGCGGAGCGGGTGAGCGGGCGTTCTGCGCCGGCGGCGACATCCGCGCGCTGTACGAATCCGGCAAGAGCGGCACGCCCTATGCGCTGGACTTCTACCGCGACGAGTACCGGCTCAATGCCGCCATCAGGCATTTTCCCAAACCCTACATCGCTCTCCTTCACGGCATCGTCATGGGCGGCGGCGTGGGCGTGTCGGTGCACGGAAGCCACCGCGTTGCCGACGAAACGGTGACCTTCGCCATGCCGGAGACAGGCATCGGATTGTTTCCGGACGTCGGCGGCAGCTATTTTCTGCCGCGCCTGCCGGGTGAACTCGGAATATATCTGGCGCTCAGCGGAGAGCGCCTGAAGACCGCGGATAGCGTGTATGCCGGCGTGGCCACGCACTTCGTGCCGGCGCGCGAGATGGAGGCGCTGGTCGCGGCGCTGGAGGACGGCACGGAGCCGGATTTCGTGCTGCGGTCGTTTGCGCAAGCGCCCGGCCCGGCGCCGATCGAACAGCGACGCGAGGCGATCGACGCCACGTTTGCGGAGACGTCGGTAGAGGGGATTCTTGCCGCGCTCGATGGCGAGGGCAGCGACTGGGCGCGAGAGACCGCGGCTGTCATTTGTAAGAAATCGCCCACCAGCCTGAAGATCACCTTTCGCCAAATCCGACAAGGCGCGCGCCTCGGCTTCGACGATTGCATGCGGATGGAATTCCGGATGGTGAGCCGCATCGTCGCCGGCCACGATTTCTACGAAGGCGTGCGCGCGGCCATCATCGACAAGGACAACACACCGAAGTGGCAGCCGCCAACTCTTGCGGAAGTCAGCGAGGCAGAGATCGCCGCGTATTTCGGCCCGCTTGGTGAAAAAGAGCTGCAGCTCGATTGATCAGGAGCATCTCATGACCACCATTGCATTCATCGGCGTCGGCAATATGGGCGGGCCGATGGCGCGCAACCTGCTGAAGGCCGGCCATACGGTGCGCGCCTTCGACGTTGCGGCGAACTTGTTGCACGCTGTTGCGGACGCCGGCGCCGCAAACGCGGCGAGCGTCAAGGATGCGGTTGCTGACGCGGAAGTCGTGATCTCCATGCTGCCGGCCGGACAACATGTGCGCTCGGTTTACCTCGAAACGGATGGGGTGCTCGCGAATGCGAAGCCCGGGACGCTGCTCATCGACTCCTCGACCATCGACATGGACTCCGCGCGCGCCGTGCACGCAGCGGCCGAGAAGGCGGGCTTCCCCTTCCTCGATGCACCGGTCTCGGGCGGCGTCGGCGGGGCGGAAGCGGGCACGCTGACCTTCATGTGCGGTGGTGCGGAATCCAGCTTCGAACGCGCCAAACCGATCCTGGAGAAAATGGGCAAGCGGATCGTGCTGGCCGGCGGGGCAGGGGCGGGGCAGGCGGCGAAAATCTGCAACAACATGCTGCTCGCCGTTTCCATGATCGGGACCTGCGAAGCATTCGTGCTGGCCGAAAAGCTCGGTCTCGATGCGCAGAAGCTGTTCGACATCGCGTCCACATCGTCGGGACAATGCTGGTCCCTCACCACCTATTGTCCCGTTCCGGGACCGGTGCCGACCGCGCCTTCCAATCGGGATTACGCGGGCGGCTTTGCCACCGCGCTGATGCTCAAGGATCTAAAACTCGCGCAAGCGGCGGCGCAATCGGCCGGCGCCACAACGCCCTTGGGTGCGGAAGCCACGCAGCTCTATTCTCTGATGGCTGCGAAAGGACATGGCGGTCTCGATTTTTCCGGCATTATCCGCATGTTGCGAGGCGCGCTGTAAGGCGCATTTACCACCTCTTAACGGCCCATCTCTACTCTTTGAGACAAATAACAGGTGGGCCCCGCCAGGCGGGGAAAAAAAGATGACGGCGTTTGCGAAACCGCAGGCAGCGGCCGCGCTCGAGAGCGCATCCGTTGCGAGCAAATACTATCTCGAGACCCTAAACCTCATCGAGCGGCTGCACAGGCAACTTCTCGATGTGATCAAGGATGAGCTGGACCGGCGCGACGAGCGCGAGATCAACAGCGTGCAGGCGCTTCTCCTGTTCAACGTCGGCGATCAGGAGTTGACGGCCGGCGAGCTCCGCACCCGCGGCCACTACCTCGGCTCGAACGTCTCCTACAATCTCAAGAAGCTGGTCGACAGCGGGTATATCAACCACGAGCGCTCGGAGATCGACCGGCGGTCGGTCCTCGTGCGGCTGACCCGCAAAGGCGAATGCGTGCGCGACATGCTGCGGGAGCTTTTCCATCGGCACCTCGGCTCGCTGGAGCCGGTGGGCAATGTGAACGGCGAAAGCCTGGAAGTCCTCAATACGACCTTGCGTCGGGTCGAGCGCTTCTGGATCGACCAGGTCCGGTTTCGGCTGTAATCGATTGGCGCCCGGACGAACCCGCCCGCCGCAATATTTCCGGGCAGGCGGCGGGAATATGCGCCAGTAGAAGTCCCAGTTGTGACAATTCGCTATAGGTTGCGCATGCCCTGTGCGCTATCTTATGGCACATCTGGGGTCCGATCAGGCAGTCTGGCGATGGCATTTCCCTACGAGCCGAGGTTTCGGGCGGCGCTCGCAAGCTTGAGGCGCGAGGGCCGCTACCGCGTCTTTGCGGATATCGTCCGGCGCCGGGGAGAGTATCCGCAGGCTGACCTCCACCATGCCGGCCGCGCGCGCCCGATCACCGTGTGGTGCAGCAACGATTATCTCGGAATGAGTCAGCATCCGAAGGTGCTGGCCGCCATGCATGAGGCGCTGGAGACAACGGGCGGCGGATCCGGGGGCACCCGGAACATCTCAGGGACCACCCATTATCACGTGGAGCTCGAGGCCGAACTAGCGGACCTCCACGGCAAAGACGCGGCGCTGGTCTTCACGTCCGGGTTCGTGTCCAACGACACCACGCTGTCCACGCTCGCGAAGTTGCTGCCGGGCCTGATCGTGTTCTCCGATGCGCTCAACCATGCCTCGATGATCGAAGGCATCCGGCGCGGCGGCGGCGAAAAGCGCGTCTTTCGGCACAACGATTTGGACGATCTCGAGCGGCAGCTTCAGGCTTGCGATGCCTCTGCCCCCAAGCTGATCGCCTTTGAATCCGTTTATTCGATGGACGGCGATTTCGGCCCGGTCGCCGGGATCTGCGCTCTTGCCGAGAAGTACGGCGCCATGACGTACCTGGACGAAGTCCACGGCGTGGGTCTTTACGGCCCCCGGGGGGCAGGCGTCGCGGCCCGCGACGGCGCCATGCAGCGGATCGACATCATCGAAGGTACGCTGGCCAAGGCCTTCGGCGTGATGGGCGGCTACATCGCCGCCAGCGCGGAAATCGTCGACTGCATCCGCTCTTACGCGCCGGGCTTTATCTTCACGACCTCGCTTGCCCCTGTGCTGACAGCCGGGATTTTGGCGAGCGTTCATCATCTGAAAGCGAGCAATGCGGAGCGCGAGCGGCTGCATGAGCGCGCGGCGCGACTGAAGCGGCTGCTGGCCGATGCAGGCCTGCCGGTGATGGACTCACCCAGCCATATTGTGCCTGTGTTGGTCGGCGAGGCGACCCTGTGCAAGTCCGTATCGGATTCGCTGCTGCAGGATCACGGGATCTACGTGCAGCCGATCAATTTCCCGACGGTGCCGCGCGGCACCGAGCGGCTGCGATTTACACCGTCTCCGGTCCACACCGACGAGATGATGGACGAGCTGGTGCGCGCCTTGGATGCAGTGTGGACGGCGCACCGGTTAGAGCGCGCCGCCTGATATTCCGGTCAAGCTAGCTGCGGCGCCGGCTCTTTGTCGCGGGCGATGAACGACCCAAACCGATCTTCTTCGCGAATTCGGAGCGTTGCGTCGAGTAATTCGGCGCGACCATCGGATAATCTGCCGGCAGGCCCCACTTCGCGCGATACCCTTCGGGCGAGAGATTGTAGTTCGAGCGAAGATACCGCTTGAGCATCTTCAGCTTTTTGCCGTCTTCGAGGCAGATGACGTATTCCGGGGTGACGGAGCGCTTGATCGGCACTGCCGGTTTCTGCGAGGTCAGGGCGTCGGAGCTTCCGCCGGACGCCAGACCGCCCAAGGTGGAATGCACACTCTTGATCATCCCCGGCAGATCGGAAACCGGCACCGGATTGTTGCTGACATAAGCGGCAATGATGTCGCTCGCCAGCTTGAGAAGCCCGTCTGATTTGTGCGCTGACGTATCCGTCACTGTTGGCATTTCAGGTCCCTTCGATTTGCGTATTAGCTTATTCGGCAATCGTATAATTCGCTTCGACGGCAAGTCAAACCGGAATGGAAGTCAATCGCGCCCGGTGTGGTGCTGCCGCATCCGTGATCTCTTGGCGCAGCCGATGTCGAGACGCAAAGAGCCGGGAGATTTGTATTTCGGTAGTTCTGATCAGTTTCACGTCTCAATTCAACCGCAAGTAGATAATCGACAATATTTTCCTCGTTACACCCAACAGCGTCTGCGGATTGCATGATTAATTTGCCAACGCCCGGGCTGCTTTAGGCGGCAGGGTTGCACAACAGAACGGTTTCGGCCCTCTGGTGCTATATCTGGTAAAGCGATAGGGGTGGACCGCGATAGATCGGGGTTATGGGCTCATGGAAGCATGGAAGACAGGCGAAACGCGCAGCGCCGGCTTTTTTACGCGGGACTTGTCCGATTCGGACCCCGGCATCGCCCAAGCGATAACCGACGAGCTTCAGCGCCAGCAGCAGAAAATCGAACTGATCGCCTCGGAAAATATCGTCTCCCGCGCGGTGCTTGAGGCTCAAGGCTCCGTCCTCACCAACAAATATGCCGAAGGCTATCCCGGCCGGCGCTATTACGGCGGCTGCGAATATGTCGACGTGGCGGAAGAACTTGCGATCGAGCGCGCCAGGCGGCTCTTCCAATGTGATTTCGCAAATGTCCAGCCGCATTCCGGCGCACAGGCGAATCAGGCCGTGTTCTTCGCGCTGCTGCAGCCCGGAGACACGTTCATGGGGCTGGACCTCGCGGCAGGCGGACACCTGACCCACGGCTCTCCCGTCAATCAGTCCGGCAAATGGTTCAAGCCGGTATCCTATGGCGTCCGGCGCGACGATCACCGCATCGATATGGACGAGGTCGCATCGGTCGCGCGCGCGCACCGCCCGAAGCTGATCATCGCGGGCGGCTCTGCCTATTCGCGGATCATCGATTTCCGTGCCTTCCGCGAAGTCGCCGATTCGATCGGCGCGATCTTCATGGTGGACATGGCGCATTTTGCAGGGCTGGTGGCCGGCGGCGTGCACCCCAACCCGCTCGAGCACGCCCATGTCGTGACCACCACCACGCACAAGACGTTGCGCGGGCCCCGCGGCGGCATGATCCTGTCGCGCGATCCCGAGCTGGGGAAGAAGATCAATTCCGCGGTGTTTCCCGGCCTGCAAGGCGGTCCGCTCATGCATGTGATCGCGGCCAAGGCGGTTGCGTTGGGCGAGGCCCTGCGGCCCGACTTCAAGCTTTACGCCCGCGCGATCGTGGAGAACGCGAAAGCATTGGCCGCCGCGCTCCAGTCGGAAGGCCTGGACATCGTTTCCGGCGGCACCGACACCCACGTCATGCTGGTCGATTTGCGGCCGAAGACGGCGACGGGCCGCGCCGCCGAGAAGGCGCTGGATCGCGCCTTCATCACCTGCAACAAGAACGCGATTCCGTTCGACACCGAAAAACCGGCGATCACATCGGGCATTCGCCTGGGCTCGCCAGCGGGCACCACACGCGGCTTCGGACCGGCGGAGTTCCAGGAAATCGGCCGCTGGATCGCGGAAGTTGTGGACGCCGTGGCGCGGGAAGGCGAGGCCGGCAATGGCGCCGTCGAAGCGGAAATTCGCGGGCGTGTGCTCGACTTGTGCGGCCGCTTTCCGATCTATCCATAGGCAAAGGAATTCCGTTCATGCGCTGCCCGTTTTGCGGACACGAAGACAGCCAGGTGAAGGATAGTCGCCCGAGCGAAGACAATTCGGCCATCCGGCGGCGGCGGCATTGCCCCGCCTGCGGTGGACGATTCACCACTTTCGAGCGCGTTCAGCTCCGCGAACTGATCGTGGTGAAGAAGAGCGGGCGGCGCGAACCGTTCGAGCGCGACAAGCTGGAGCGTTCGATCTCGCATGCTTTGCGAAAACGGCCCGTGGAACCCGAACGCGTCGACCGCATGGTTACCGGCATCGTGCGCCGGCTTGAAAGCATGGGGGAGAACGAGATTCCGTCCACGATGATCGGCGAGCTCGTGATGCAGGCGCTGGCGAGCCTCGACAAGGTTGCGTACGTGCGTTTTGCGTCGGTCTACAAGAATTTTCGCGAGACCAAGGATTTCGAGGAGCTGATCGGCTCGCTCGAGGGCGACAAGGACTAGCCGCGGCTAACGGTCCTTGGTGATCTGATGGACCACGCCTTTCGATGACCACTGCACGGTCGGGGTGCTGTCAAAGATGCTTTCGGGCGCAGGGCCTGCGGTCTGGAACGCTGCCTGGAACGCCTGGCGTTGCGACACGCAGAGTTGCGCCTTGCTGGGCGGGCTGCCGGGAATCAGCAACGCAATGCGGCTGCCGGTGCTGCCGCTCGCTGTCGTCTTGTTGGGAAAATCGATCGCGGTGCTGATGTAGATTTGTGGGTCGGCGCTGTAGACGTACGACACCTTTCCCTTACGGACATCGGTGCCCGTCGCAAGGCCGATGTAATACCCCTTGGTGACGGAGGTCCCGGTCGCAGCGCACTGCGCCTTGAAGGTGACGTTCAGGCTGGTCAATTCCAATTTTCCGGTGTTGGGATCGCTGCCAAGGGAAAAGCTGATTGGGTTTCCGTCCGCCGTCTGTCCGCTGTAAGTGCCAGCCTCTTGGGCTGCAGCCGGAAAGCCAATGCCCACCATACAAAGGGCGGAAAGGAATACTCCGGAGCGCCGGAACAGGCCGAATGAATCGAACATGATTTCCCCCGTTGGACCGAGGCATCATTATAGCCTCGCCACGCTGGAAATGGAACACAGCGGTGGCGGCGAAGTTGCCGATCGCACGGTTAACGCAGGGCGAAGCTGCCGCCCGGCGAAACCGCGGGATTTGGATCGCGTCTTCAGCCTTCGTGCGCAAGGTGGCTCGGCTGGGCGCTGATCCGCTGGAAAGCAGCGCTTCCAGGGCGTAAAGAGGCTCCATGCCTACCGCAAGCTTACCAGTCTCAGGCAGGCGCTCGTCGGCACGCATCCCATTCGCGGACTGCGCAAGGTGAAGGCGTCATGAACCCGCGCATCCTGATCGTGGAAGGCCGGTTCTACGGGCACATTTCGGACGCGCTGCTTGACGGGAGCACCGCGGCCCTCGAAGCCGCAGGCGCGCGGTTTGAGCGCATCACCGTGCCCGGCGCTCTGGAAATCCCGCCGGCCATCGCTTTTGCCGCCCGCGTCGGCCAAGACGACGCAATGCCGTTCGACGGCTATGTGGCGCTCGGCTGTGTGATCCGTGGCGAGACCTGTCATTTCGAGATCGTGGCAACTCAATCGGCGCGTGGGTTGATGGACCTTGCTCTCGGGCAGCATCTTTGCATCGGCAACGGCATCCTGACGGTCGAAAGCGAAGAGCAGGCGCTGGCGCGGGCAGCGCGCGACCAGCTGGATAAGGGCGGCGATGCGGCGCGCGCGTGTCTTGCACTGATCAACGTGCGCGCGCGGCTCGGGGCGCGCGGCTGATGTCGTTGCAGCGGGCCAATGGACATTCTGGACGCAGGGCAGCGCGGCTTGCGGCGGTCCAGGCAATTTACCAAATGGAGCTGACCGGTAACGACGCGGACTCGGTCACGCAGGAGTTTCGCGAGCACCGCTTCGCCGAAATCGGCCCGGGCGAAAGCGAGCCCGATCCGAACTTTTTCACCGATCTGGTGTGCGGGGTTCCGCATCATCAGACCGAGATCGACCGCGCCATTGCGCAGGGGCTTTCCGAAAAATGGAGGCTGCAGCGCATCGATTCCATCCTGCGCGCGATTCTCCGCGCCGGGATTTACGAACTTGTGGCGCGAAAGGACGTGCCGGCAAAGGTCGTGATCGATGAATATCTCGAGATCGCGCACGCATTCTTTACCGGCGAGGAGCCGGCGTTCGTGAATGCGCTGCTCGATCGCGTGGCGCACACCAAGCGCGCCGGCGAATTCGGGGAAGCCCCGTCGGATGACGAACTCCGCTTCTGAGCGGCCCGGCGAATTCGCGCTGATCGCCGAGTTGTTCGCGCCGCTCGCCGATGCGCCGGGTGCGTTTGGCCTTACCGACGATGCCGCAATCGTCACGCCGCCCGCCGGTCATGACCTTGTGGCGACGACCGATGCGCTGGTGGAAGGCGTGCACTTCTTCGCCGGGGATCCCGCAGACCTGATCGCGAAGAAGGCTTTGCGGGTCAGTCTCTCCGATCTTGCTGCGAAGGGCTGTGCGCCGGCGGGATACCTCTTGGCGCTGTCTCTTCCCGCAAGGATTGAAATGTCGTGGCTGAGGGCGTTTGCCGGCGGGCTGCACGACGACCAGCGCGCATTCGGCGTTTCGCTGCTCGGCGGCGATACCACCACCACACCCGGCCCGGTCACGATCGCCATCACAGCATTCGGCCATGTCCCGGCGGGCGCGATGCTGCGGCGCACCGGCGCGAGACCGGGCGATATCGTTTTCGTCTCCGGCACCATCGGCGATTCTGGCGGCGGACTCGTCTGCCTGAAAGACGGCGGTGCAGCGCTGCAAGAACACCATCGCGCGTTTCTCGTCGGCCGGTTCCAGGTACCGCAGCCGCGGATTGCCCTGGGCCACGCGTTATTGGGCCTGGCGTCTGCTTCCATTGATGTTTCTGACGGGCTGATTGCTGATCTGGGGCACATCGCCGAGACATCCGGCGTTCGGATTGACGTGGAGGCAGAGCGCTTGCCGCTGTCGGCGGCACTTGCGTCGGTGTGGCCGGATCGCATGGACAGGATTGTTCGGGCGGCCACAGCCGGGGACGATTACGAGATCGCCTTTACCGCACCGCCCGAACATGGCGATGCGGTACTCGGCTTGGCCACCAGCGCTGGCGTACCGATCACCCAAATCGGCCTGGCCACGGCAGGCGAGGGCGCCGTGCTGCTGGATGCCAACCGCCGGCAAATTCCGATCGATCGGCCAGGCTACGTCCACTTCTGACCGAGGACACAACCACGCCGAATTCCCGAATTGACCCGCCGCTAAGCCGCGGCTTGGGCGAAAAGGTCCCAGACGCGAGCGTTGCGTCCCGATAGGGGTTTTGGCATGTTCCGCCGCCTTGCGCCGGTCGGCGCACAGGCACTTCGGACACTCGCGCGTGTCTCGCGGGCTCTATGATCCGCACAATCGATTTGAGGAGAGGCGATGAGCGTTCAGCTGTTACTGGTGTTGGCCTGCGGCATTCTGGCCCTGGTGTATGGGGGGCTGACCATTGCGTCGGTCTTGCGGCAGAGCGCGGGCACCGCCCGAATGCAGGAGATCGCGGCCGCGATTCAGGAGGGCGCGGGGGCCTATCTCAACCGCCAATACACCACCGTCGCGATTGTCGGCGTGGTGATTTTCATCATCGCGTTCCTCATCTTCGGCTGGCAGGTGGCGGTCGGCTACTTCATCGGTGCCGCATTTTCGGGCCTGGCCGGCTACATCGGCATGAACGTATCCGTGCGCGCCAATGTGCGCACGGCGGAAGCGGCGCGCCATGGACTCGCCTCGGGGCTGTCGCTCGCCTTCCGCTCAGGCGCGGTGACCGGGATGCTGGTGGTTGGGCTCGGCCTCCTGGGCGTGGCCGGCTACTACGCGTTCCTGCGCTACGGTCTCGGCCTGGACATCGACGACGAAGCGCAAGGCCGCATCGTCACCAACGCGCTGGTGGCACTCGGCTTCGGCGCGTCGCTGATTTCGATCTTCGCACGCCTTGGCGGCGGCATCTTCACCAAAGGCGCCGACGTGGGCGGCGATATGGTCGGCAAGGTGGAAGCCGGCATTCCGGAGGACGATCCACGCAACCCGGCCACCATCGCCGACAATGTCGGCGACAATGTGGGCGACTGCGCCGGCATGGCGGCCGACCTGTTCGAAACCTTCGCCGTCACCACCGTGGCCACCATGGTTCTCGCCTCGATCTATTTCACCGGCGCGACCAAATCCGCGCTCATGCTCTTTCCGCTCACCATCGCCGGCACCTGCATCGTGACCTCGATCATTGGCACGTTCTTCGTGCGGCTCGGCTCCGGCAACAACATCATGGGCGCGCTGTATAAAGGCGTCATTGCGACCGGCCTCCTGTCGCTGATTGCGCTTTACCCGCTTACCGACTGGATCGTCGGCCTGCACACGACGCTGCTCACTGAAACCGGCCGCGCCTACACCGGCATGGATCTATTCTATTGCGGCGTCATCGGCCTCGCGGTCACCGGCGCCATCGTGTGGATCACGGAATACTACACCGGCACCGGACGGCGGCCGGTCAATGTCATCGCGCGGGCTTCCATCACCGGCCACGGCACGAACGTCATTCAAGGCCTCGCGATCTCGATGGAGTCCACCGCGCTTCCGGCACTCGTCATCTGCGTCGGCATCATCTCAACCTACCTGCTCGCGGGCCTGTTCGGCATTGCGATTGCGGTGTCCACGATGCTGTCGCTGGCCGGCATGATCGTGGCGCTCGACGC
>DIZC01000048.1:12247-12906 GCA_002429315.1 Alphaproteobacteria bacterium UBA6038 | reverse complement strand
TTCGGTCCCGTCACCGACAATGCGGGCGGGATCGCAGAGATGGCGGGTCTCGAAGGTGACGTGCGCAAGACCACCGACGCGCTCGACGCTGTCGGCAACACCACCAAGGCCGTCACCAAGGGCTATGCCATCGGTTCGGCAGGCTTGGGCGCGCTGGTGCTGTTCGCTGCCTACACGTCCGATCTACGCTACTTCATCGCCCATTCCGGCACGTACCACTACTTCGCCGGACTGACGGTGCCGAGCTTCTCGTTGGCAAGCCCGTGGGTGGTTGTCGGGCTCTTCATCGGCGGACTCTTGCCGTATCTCTTTGGCGGCATCGCGATGACGGCGGTGGGCCGCGCTGCGAGCGCGGTTGTCGAAGAGGTGCGCCGGCAGTTCAAGGAAATGCCGGGCATCATGCAGGGCACGCAGAAGCCTGACTACGCACGCGCCGTCGATCTTTTGACCAAGGCGGCGATCCGCGAGATGATCGTGCCGTCGCTGCTGCCGGTGCTGTCGCCGATCGTTCTCTTTTTCATCGTGGAGAAGATTGCCGGCAAGGTGGATGCCTTCAACGCGCTCGGCGCCATGCTGCTCGGCGTGATCGTGACCGGGCTGTTCGTCGCCATCTCGATGACCTCGGGCGGCGGCGCGTGGGACAACGCCAAGAAGTACAT
>DIZC01000048.1:0-11981 GCA_002429315.1 Alphaproteobacteria bacterium UBA6038 | reverse complement strand
AACCCGATGATCAAGATCACCAACATCGTGGCGCTGCTGCTGCTTGCCACGCTCGCCCACGGGATCTGATCGAAAGGAGCAACGGAGCGATTTGGCTTACGGGTACCCGCCAGGAGGCCCGCCTCCGCCACCTTGTCCGGGTCCGCCGTTCTGGCCGCCGATCGGAACTCCCGGCGTGGCATTGAACAGCTGCTGCAAGAAGGTGAGTTCGCGGCCTTTGGCAGGCGTCTCGCGCGTCTCGAACGCCACCACATGCCCGTCCTTCAGGCTGTAGTGATGGATGTCGCGCACCTTGCCGTCCTTGTCGAAGCGAACCGCCATGATCGAACGGGTTTCGATCCGCGGATCGAAAAAGGCGATCTGCTGCTCGACGCTGGAGATATAATACCAAACGTCGCCACCGAAGGTGGCTTGGGTCGACGGATCGCCCAGGCGATCCTGGACCGTGGTTTTGGTGTCGGCGCCGACCTTGATGGCCGCCTCCCCGATGGGATCGGGCAGGTAGCCGCGCTGGTTGACCACCGGCGTACAGCCGAGCACCAGCCCCGCCGACAGCACCACAAACGCAATTCGCATAAGCAAATCCTACGCTTGACCAATCCCCCGCGCCGATTGTGCTAGCGTCGGTTAGGCTCCCTTGCAAGGCGGTGAAGCGGTGAAGTTCCCATGTTGAAGTTCTTACGGCGTGCGGCCGAGACGAGGAGCCAAGCCCGCCACATCTGCACGGACTTGATGGCGCGTGCCCGCGCGCCGGTCTTCTTCACCGAATTGTGTGTGCCCGACACCATGGACGGCCGCTTCGATCTGGTCGCGCTCCATGCCTGGCTGGCTCTTGACCGGTTGGCCTCCGAGCCTGAGCCGGCGCTCTCGCAGGCGCTGATCGACGAGATCTTCGTGGGCTTTGACGAAGCGTTGCGACAATTGGGCACGGGCGATATCGGCATGAACCGGCGCCTCAAGACGATGGCGGAAGCTTTCTACGGCCGGTTGCAGGCCTACCGGGCCGCTACAGATTTGGAGGAGCTTGCAACCGCGATTGGGCGGAATCTGTATCGCGGCATCGGAGCAGATCGCGCCGAAGCGCTGGTCATGGCAACTTACGCGTTTGCCGCCCGTTCCCATTTGGCGAAGGCGAACGTCGCCGAGGGCCGGCTCGATTTTGGTCCTCTCCCGGACAGGCGCGTGCGATGATCCCGCCACTTTCGAATGTCTACGATCTCTCCGATGTGCCGGACGCAGGCGCTGAGGTGGTCATTGCGCCCAACGCCGGCCAGCGCACGCGGCTCGCCGAGTGGGCGGGCGTGGATGCCGTAGAGCATTTCGAAGGGCGCATCGTTTTGCAGCGACGCTCCGCCAATCGGTTCGCCTATGAGGCCACCATCGCTGCCGACGTCGTCCAGAGCTGCGTCGTCACTCTGGAGCCCGTCCACTCCCATCTCGCATTCAATGTCGAGCGCCTGCTGCATCTGTCGACAAGGCCGGCGGCGCGCCGGCTCAGCAACCATGAACTCGCGCCCGACGCTGACGAGGGAACGGAAGAAATCCAGGACAGCCGCTTTGATCTCGCCGTTCCGCTGCTAGAGGACTTTGCGCTCGCTGTTGATCCTTATCCCCGCGCGCCTGGCGTGGTTTTCGAGCCACACGTGGACCCCAAACCCCGCGAAACGCCCTTTGCCGTGCTCAAGCCGCTGAAAGCCCGGAAATGAGCAGCCGCTCGGTCCAGCGGCCTTGAATCGAGGGACCGTTTCGGCTTCACTCCGCGCCCTGTTTTTCTCCCGCCATCCGGCCGGCAGAGCGCTTCGATCGCCCGCCGTTCCGATTCGGCATTTTGGAAGGAGTGGCTCCGCCATGGCGGTCCCCAAGAGAAAGAAATCGCCGTCGCGGCGAAACATGCGGCGCGCCCATCACAGGCTTGTGCCGGCGGCCCACGTCGAATGCCCCAATTGCGGCGAGCAGCGGCGCCCCCATCACGTTTGCGCAGCTTGCGGCTATTATGATGGCCGGGAGGCCGTGAAGGCGAAGGCGTAGGCGTAGGCCAGGAGCCGCCGCATCTTTAGCGGGCTTCCCGCATAATGGCTTGCGAGGCGATTGGTGGCCGAGGACCTGACCGTTTCCGTCGATGCCATGGGCGGCGATTCCGGCCCGGGCGTCGTCGTGGCCGCCCTGGCACGCTCGGCCGTCCGTCATCCCGGCGTGCGCTTCCTGCTGCATGGCGACGAGGCCCAGCTCAAGCCCCTGCTCACGCGCCGCGGCAAGCTGGCAGGCCGCGTCGAGATGCGCCACAGCGCTGAGACGGTTCGCATGGACGACAAGCCCAGCCAGGTCGTCCGGCGGGGCCGCAATACCAGCATGTGGCGGGCCATCGAGTCGCTGCAGAAAAACGAGGCGCAAGTCGCGGTCTCGGCGGGGAACACCGGCGCGCTTATGGCGATATCCATGTTCCAACTGCGCATGCTGGATGGGATCGACCGCCCGGCGATCGCGGCGCTGTGGCCCACGCGCAAGGGCCAGTGCGTGGTTCTCGATGTCGGCGCCAATGTGGAATCCGATGCGCAGCAGCTGGTCGATTTCGCCATCATGGGCGAGGCGTTCGCCCGCGCCGTTCTCGGGCTGGAGCGCCCCACCGTCGGACTGCTGAACGTCGGTGCCGAAGAGGTGAAGGGCCATGACGCCGTGAAGGGCGCCGCCCAGACGCTGCGCGAGGTGAGCTTGCCGATCGAGTTCTGCGGCTTCGTGGAAGGCGACGACATTGCGGACGGCACCGTCGATGTCGTGGTCACCGATGGATTCACCGGCAACGTCGCGCTCAAGACGGCGGAGGGAACCGCGAAGCTGGTTGTGATTTTCTTGCGCGCGGCCTTACGTCGCTCGCTGCTTGGGCGGATCGGCGGAGTGCTGGCGAGTGGTGCGCTCAAGACACTGAGGCGCAAGCTCGATCCGCGCGCCTCGAACGGCGGCATCTTTCTCGGCCTGAACGGCATCGTGGTGAAGAGCCACGGGGGCACGGATTCCCTTGGGTTCGCCAGCGCGCTCGACATGGCGATCGACATGGTGCGGGCTGGCATCACCGCGAAGATCATCGCCGACCGCGCCGCGCTGACGCCTTCTCCTTCGCCTGTGGCCGCCTCCGGAACGGCTGCGTGACGGTGATCCGCTCACAGGTGATCGGCTGCGGCGCCTACCTGCCGGAACGCATCCTCACCAACGCCGAAATCGCCAAGACCGTCGACACCAGCGACGAGTGGATCGCAAGCCGCACCGGCATTCGCCGCCGTCATATCGCGGTGCCGGGCGAAACCACCACGGACCTCGCGCTCAAATCGGCGCAGAATGCGATGACGGACGCGCAGATCGCCGTCGAAGAGCTCGACCTCATAATTGTCGCTACCACCACGCCCGACGAAACCTTTCCGTCGGTGGCCACCGCCGTGCAGTCGCGCATCGGCATGACGCGGGGGGCCGCCTTCGATGTGCAGGCGGTGTGCTCCGGCTTTATCTACGGCCTTGCTGTTGCCGACAATTTCATCAAGGCGCAGCAGGCGAGCACGGTCCTTCTCATCGGGGCGGAAACCATGTCGCGCCTCATGGATTGGACCGACCGCACGACCTGCGTGTTGTTCGGCGATGGCGCCGGCGCGCTGGTGCTGCGGGCGGCGGCGGGCCGGGGCGATGCGTCGGACCGCGGCGTGTTCAACACCAAACTCTATTCCGACGGCCGCCTGCACGATCTGCTGTATGTCGATGGCGGCCCCTCGACCACCGGCACGACCGGACACCTGCGCATGCTTGGCAAGGAAGTCTTCAAGCACGCGGTGATCAACATTGCCGACTCCATTGAGGCTTCGGTGCGCGACAGCGGCCTTTCGATTTCCGACGTCGACTGGTTCGTGCCCCACCAGGCCAATCAGCGCATCCTGGACGCCACTGCCCGGCGCCTGAAGGTACCGGCGGAGCGCTTCATTTCCACCATCGAGGACCACGGCAACACCTCGGCGGCCTCGGTGCCGCTGGCACTTCAGGTGGCGGTGGACGACGGGCGGATTGAACGCGGCGATCTGGTCCTGCTGGAAGCCATGGGCGGCGGGCTCACCTGGGGCGCGGCGCTGCTGCGCTGGTGAGATTTTATCTTAAGCATTCACGCTATCCCTTTGTTGACGGGGCATTCTTTGCCTTCTACCCTTGCCTCGACCGAGGGGGGAGTCGCGTAATGACCACAGACACATTGACCCGCGCCGATCTGACGGAAGCGGTGTTTCAGGCGGTCGGCCTCTCGCGCCATGAATCGGCGCAGATGGTTGAGGATTTGCTGGAGGAAGTCTGCGCGGCGCTTGCCCGCGGCGAAACGGTCAAGCTGTCCTCGTTCGGGACCTTCGCGGTCCGCCAGAAGGCGCAGCGCATGGGGCGCAATCCGAAGACCGGCGACGAAGTTCCCATCGCGCCGCGGCGGGTGCTGGTGTTCCGGCCGAGCCACGTGCTGAAGGCGGTCATCAACGGCGAGACGCCTCAGCCGGAACTGGAGGCTTGATGGCGTCCGCGCTCGCCGCGAAATCTCCGGAAGCGTTTCGCACCATCAGCGAAGTCGCGGCAGAACTGGACGTGCCGCAGCATGTGCTGCGCTTCTGGGAATCGCGCTTTGCGCAGATCCGCCCCGTGAAGCGCGCCGGCGGCCGCCGCTACTATCGCCCCGAGGACGTGGAGCTGCTGCGCGGGATTCGCGCGCTGCTGTACGCGGACGGCTATACCATCAAGGGGGTGCAGAAGATTTTGCGCGAGCAGGGCATTCGTCGGGTGGCGGAGCTCGGCCGCGAGGCGCTGCGCGGCCGGCCAGGGCGCAAGGCGCCTGCGGAGTCGGACGCCGAGCCGCGCTACGCCCGAGCCGCGATCGCGCGGGTGCACGCGGCGCACGCCAACATCTTTTCCAAAGGCGGGAGTCGTCCAGGCCTGGAAGAAGCGGCGCGCACCAAGCTGGAGCTTCTGCTGGCCGAGCTTCTGCAGATGAAGGCTCGGCTGCGGGCGGGCCGCGAGCGGGTGCAGGTCTAGCCGCCGGCGAGCGGGTGCAAGCCTGATCGCTGCCGCGCGTGTTGCCCGCGCTCCCAGCGCGCGATAGAAGGCTGCTCGGCATCTTCCGCCGATATCGGAGCGTGGCGCAGCCTGGTTAGCGCACCAGTCTGGGGGACTGGGGGTCGAGAGTTCAAATCTCTCCGCTCCGACCACTTCGAGCGGGCCAATGCCGCTGAAGAGCTGGCCCGATCCGATCAATGCAGCCTGGTTTGCTCTCCAAAGGGAATGCTCAACACCGTATCGCCGCTATCGTCGGCAATCTGGATTTCGCACTCGCACGCCAGCTCTGCGGACTGTGAGCCAATGAAGATCAAATCGCGCCAGGCATGGATCGCCTCGGCACGCGCCGCGTCGATGCTGGGCAGAAACATTCCGATCCGGTCGCGGGAGACTTCGTCGCCCCGGCGGAAGTTGAAATAGTATCGCGTCATTTGGGTGCCTCTCCTGCTGGTTCTGCGGCACCCCTTCTGTACGCCAACGAACGGAACAACGGTTCGGCCCCGAGGTTTTTTCTTCCGCGTTCCTCCGCCTCATTTCCCGGCGCGAAAATGCGCCTTGTTTATGTCCATTCGATGAGCTGATCTTGGCCGCAAGGCGTGCCGATAGGCAGGATCTCGCCGCTATCCGAGCAGGCGTTTGTATTCGGCTTCAGGGATGCCGTAGAGCCCGTTGGCGCGCGCGATGAGTCCCTCGCGATCGATCACGGTGATCACCCCCCGGTCGTGGCTGATCAGCCCCTGGCTTCCAAGCGCGTGCAGCGCTTCGGTCACGCCGGCGCGTCGCACGGCCAGCATCAGCGAGAGAAATTCGTGCGTCAGCGGAAGCTCACGGCCGTCGACGCGATCCTGCGCCATCAGCACCCAACGCGCCAGACGCTCCTCCAACGATCCACGGCCGTTGGCAATTGCGGTGTGCGTGGCCTGGACCATAAAAGCTTGCGCGTACTTCAGGAGCAGTTGCTGGAGCGTGGCGCTCTGGACCATGGCGCTGCGCAAAACCGATACCGGGAGCCGCTGACCATCGCCCGCCAACTGGATGAACGTCTGGTGTGGCGACCGGTGATCCCCAAAAACCACCGGTAGGCCGGTCATGCCTTCCCAGCCGACGAATCCGACTTCCACTTCGCGGTTGGGCTTGGTCGCGCCGCCGACGATGGATGCCATTCCCCGCTCCGGAAAGTAGATATTCTCGATTCTCTTGTTTGCCGTTTCGAGCGTTTTGCTTTTTTCCAAAGCGACCGGCTGGAGATGCGGTTGCAATGACGCGAGGTCTCCGGGACTGAGCGCGGAAAGGATATGATTGCGAAATTTGGTGCGATTTTTGGGGGACATAGCGCTTGCCCTTTACTCGAGGGCAAGAGCGCGCCGGATGTCTCTCTCAGCCGTCTGCGCCCGAAGGGTCGATGCAGACGGTGGGGCAACCTACACCTTATCCGCCCTCTGCGATAGGGCACCGTTCTGATGCCGCAGGTAGGGCGGAAACCTTTCAACCGCGCCGAATCGAGGGCATTCCACCCCTTTTTTGCGCCCTCCCGTCACTATAACCCCGCAAATTTTCCAAATGTACGGGACGTACAGAACTCTGCCGCATTTACGTCCGACTCGAGGCACGAACACGGTGGAAGACATCCCAGCGGCGCGCTCGCCCCACCCCGGCTGGAGCGAGCGTGTGTTGACCGTTCTGATCGTGGCCTGTCGCTCAACACGCGATGGCCGACGTAGAGGTTTCGGGGGAAGAGGTGGTGATCACGCGTGTTCGCCATGCGCCGTCCCGCTTTTCACGAAGCGGGACGGGAATTTCGCGCCTATTAATCACTTTTCCCTTGCTGCGCGAATCAGTCTGTGATTCGCTGGCGGCATGCGGGTGCGTCGGAGTGTGGCGAGAGTGGTCGGGGCGTTGATCGTGCCCGCAATTTGCGCCGCCACCATCGCCTATTTCGGATATTTCACCATCTGGGGCGAGCGGGGACTGATGGCGCTCGCCTCGGCGCAGACCCGGCTGAGTCTGGAGCAGCAGCAGCTGGATTCGATCAAGGGCGCACGTGAGCGGCTTCAGCACCGCATCGCGCTCTTGAAGTCCGGACACGCGGACGCAGATCTGGTGCAGGAGATCCGGCGCGAGCAGCTGATTGGCGCGGAAGCGGGCGAGATCGCCATCCCGCGCCGGAGCCGCTAGCCCGTTCGGCGGCGCGGGCGCGTCGGCGCTTGCCAAACACCAGACCCCTTGCCAAAACGGCCTGAGACGGGCCTCCGCGCCCGGACAGGAGCGTCCAATGGCCGAAGCGGCCAGACAGCAGGATTCCGCCGAGGCCGCCGGAACCGACGCGGCCCTGGCGAAGAAATTCTACCGCGACATGCTGCTCATCCGCCGCTTCGAAGAGAAGGCGGGCCAGCTTTACGGCATGGGGCTGATCGGCGGTTTCTGCCACCTTTATATCGGGCAGGAAGCAGTCGTCGTCGGCATGCAGGCGGCGCTGAAGCCCGGCGACCAGGTCATCACGGCCTACCGCGATCATGGCCACATGCTGGCCACCGGTATGGACCCCAAGGGCGTGATGGCGGAGCTCACCGGGCGGGCCGCCGGGTATTCCAAAGGCAAGGGGGGCTCGATGCACATGTTCTCCGTCGAGCAGCGCTTCTACGGCGGCCACGGGATCGTCGGCGCGCAGGTGCCGATCGGCACGGGCCTCGCCTTCTCGAACAAATACAAGAAAAGCGGCGCGATCTGCCTCACCTATTTCGGCGACGGCGCGGCCAACCAGGGCCAGGTGTACGAGAGCTTCAACATGGCCGAGCTGTGGAAGCTGCCGGTTGTCTATGCGATCGAGAACAACCAGTACGCCATGGGCACGAGCATCGAGCGGTCCAGCGCCACGCGCGAGCTCTACAAACGCGGCGCCTCGTTCGATATCCCCGGCGAGCTGGTGGACGGGATGGATGTGGAAGCGGTGCATCAAGCGGGGCTGGAGGCCACCGAATACGCCCGCTCCGGCAAGGGCCCGATCATTCTCGAATTGAAGACGTACCGCTATCGCGGCCATTCGATGAGCGATCCTGCCAAATACCGCACGCGGGAAGAGGTGCAGGAGGTGCGCGAGAAGCGCGACCCCATCGAACATTTCGGGCAGAAGCTGGTGCAGCGCGGGCTGGTGCGCGAAGACGAGCTGAAGGCGACGGACAAAGAGATCCGCCACATCGTCAACACCGCTGCCGAATTCGCCACTGAGAGCGCCGAGCCCGCGGCTGACGAACTTACCACGGACGTTACCGCCTAAATGGCGACGCAGATTCTCATGCCAGCGCTGTCGCCCACCATGGAGGAGGGCAAGCTCGCCAAGTGGCTGGTGCACGAGGGCGATGATGTGAAGTGCGGCGACATCCTCGCCGAAATCGAGACCGACAAGGCGACGATGGAATTCGAGGCGGTCGACGAAGGCCGCATCGCCAAGCTGCTGGTGCCGGAAGGCACCGAAGGCGTGAAGGTCAACCAGCCGATTGCCGAACTGATTGCGGACGGCGATGTTGGCGAGGAAGCCGCGCCCGTTGCCGCAACGGAAACCAAAGGCGGCCGCCAAGAAACCCGACAAGAGGCAAGAGCGGAAGTTCGCCAAGGAGAAACACGCGCGAAACCTGCGGCGCCCACCGCAGACGATACGCAGCAGGCTGAAGCGGCGCTTGCCGACGCTGAAGTTCCGGAAGGCACCGAGCTTGTCACCATGACGGTGCGTGAGGCGCTGCGCGATGCCATGGCAGAAGAAATGCGCCGCGATGCTTCCGTGTTCCTGATGGGCGAGGAGGTCGCGCAATATCAAGGCGCGTACAAGGTCAGCCAGGGCCTGCTCGATGAATTCGGCCCGGAGCGCGTGATCGACACGCCGATCACCGAACATGGATTCGCCGGCCTTGGCGTCGGTGCGGCGTTCGGCGGCCTGCGTCCCATTGTCGAGTTCATGACGTGGAACTTCGCCATGCAGGCGATGGACCAGCTGATCAATTCGGCGGCGAAGACGCGCTACATGTCGGGCGGGCAGATGGGCTGCCCCATCGTGTTTCGCGGGCCGAACGGACCGGCCGCGCGCGTGGCCGCGCAGCACAGTCAGGATTATTCCAGTTGGTATGCGCATGTGCCGGGGCTGAAGGTGATCGCGCCGTATTTCGCGGCCGATGCGAAGGGTTTGCTGAAGGCGGCCATTCGCGATCCCAATCCGGTGATCTTTCTGGAGAACGAGATCGTCTATGGCCGCTCGTTTCCGGTGCCGAAGCTGGACGATTATGTGGTGCCGATCGGCAAGGCCCGCGTGCTGCGCGAGGGCAAGGATGTCACCGTCGTCGCGCATTCGATTTGCGTCGGGCAGATGCTGGAAGCGGCGGAGAAGCTCGCGGGCGAAGGCATCGAGGCCGAGCTGATCGATCTGCGCACCTTGCGCCCGCTCGATACGGCCACGGTGATTGCGTCGGTGAAGAAAACGAACCGCATGGTGACGGTGGAGCAGGGCTGGCCGATCTGCTCTATCGGCTCGGAGCTTGGGGCGCGGGTGACCGATGAAGCGTTCGATTATCTCGACGCGCCGCCGATCAAAGTCACCGGCAAGGACGTGCCGATGCCCTACGCCGCCAACCTCGAAAAACTCGCGCTCCCGTCGGTGGATGACATCGTCACCGCCGCCAAAGCGGTGTGTTACCGGACTTGAGTATGGCGAAGAAGGCGAAGCAAGAACCTACGGTGCTGCCGGCGATGAACTGGCATCGCGGCGGATGTCATTGTGGCGCGGTGGCGTTCGAGGTGGCGACCTCCGACGAAATCGAACTCATCGATTGCAACTGCTCGATGTGCGCCAAGACCGGCTATCTGCATCTGATCGTGCCGAAGTCGCGCTTCAAACTGCTGCGCGGCGAGGACATGCTCACCACCTACACCTTCAACACGGGCGCGGCGAAGCACATGTTCTGCAAGGTGTGCGGCATCAAATCGTTCTATGTCCCGCGCTCGCATCCGGAAGGCTACAGCGTGAATTTCCGCTGCCTGAATGCGGAAGAATTCAAATCGGTGATGACCACGGAGTTCGACGGCAAGCATTGGGAGCTGCACGCCAGCGAACTGGCGCAGCTGGAGCCGAGTTGATGGCGACCAACATTCTTATGCCAGCGCTGTCGCCCACGATGGAGGAGGGCAAGCTCGCCAAGTGGCTGGTGAAGGAAGGCGACGAAGTCCATTCCGGCGACATCCTCGCCGAGATCGAGACCGACAAGGCGACGATGGAATTCGAGGCGGTGGATGAGGGCCGCATCGGCAAGATTCTGGTGCCAGAAGGCGTCGAAGGTGTGAAGGTGAACCAGCCCATCGCTGTGCTGCTTGGTGAAGATGAGGACGCGAGCGCCGCCGTCACGCCATCTGCGTCCGTCGACATTCCATCGGCCATGGAATCGATCAAACATGCGGTCAGCAAGGAAGCGAAAAAGCCCGAAACAAAGTCGGCACCATCCGAGCCTGCTTCCCGCTCCCCCCTTGAGGGGGAGCCAAAATCGCGCAGCGATTTTGGTGGGGGGGCTGCGCGAAGCGCAGCAAGACCCCTCCCCGAAGCGCTGCGCGCTTCGACCCTCCCTCAAGGGGAGGGTGGGAGAGAGCCAGCAAAATCCAACGGCCGGATCTTTGCCTCGCCGCTGGCGAAGCGGATGGCGGCGCAGGCCGGCATCGATATTTCGTCCGTACACGGATCTGGTCCGCGAGGCCGGATCGTCAAATCGGATATTGAAGCGGCGCAGAAGAGCGGCGTCGCGAAGGCCGCCCGCCCTTCCGTCGCGGGCGGGCTCGCGACCGCTTCCCCGACCAAGGGGGAAGCGGGAATTGGAGGGATCGCGCCGCTGCCGGATGCGAAGCTGTTCTTCAAGCCGGAGGACTACGAGGAAATCCCGCATGACTCGATGCGGAAGTCGATCGCCAGGCGCCTTTCCTCGGCGAAGACGCTCATCCCGCACTTCTATCTCACCATCGACTGCAACATCGACCGGCTGATGGACGCGCGCGCGCGGCTGAACGAGCGGAGCCCGAAAGGCGAGGGCGCGTACAAGCTCTCCGTCAACGATTTCATCGTGAAGGCCTCAGCGCTCGCGCTCATCCGCGTCCCCGAAGTCAACGCCAGCTGGACGGAGACATCTATCCTCCGCCACAGGCACGCCGATATCGGCGTGGCGGTGGCGCTGGAGTTTGGTCTCATCACGCCCATCGTGTTCCACGCCGAACAAAAGGGGCTGGCGCAAATCTCGAACGAGGTGAAATCGCTCGCCGAGCGCGCCCGAGCCAAGAAACTCAAGCCGCAGGAGTTCGAAGGCGGCAGCTTCGCCATCTCCAATCTCGGCATGTTCGGCATCCGCGACTTCACCGCCGTCATCAATCCACCCCATGCCGCCATCCTGGCCGTGGGCGCGGGCGAACCACGCGCCATCGTGCGTGACGGCAAGATCGAAGCCGCCACGCTGATGACGGTCACAATGTCCTGCGATCACCGGGTGGTCGATGGCGCGACCGGCGCGCGCTTCCTGCAGGCATTCAAAGGCTTCATCGAAGAACCGGCTGCGATGCTGCTATAAGGCGGCGGCATGAGCGACATGGAAGCCATCCTTGAGACCGGCGCGGCGGCGGGCCTGGAGTATGCGGCATCGCGGCTGGCGGAGCGCGGCACCCCGGCTGCAGAGTGCGCCAATTGCGGCGCACCGCTCGTCGGCCCCTATTGCGCCATGTGCGGCCAGGAGCCGGACATCCATCGCCGTACCGTTGCCAGTCTCGCACACGATCTGATTTCGGATATCGCGAGCTTCGACAGCCGCATCCTGCGCACGGCGAAGGCGCTGCTGTTCAAGCCAGGCGATTTGCCGCTCGCGTTCCACGAACTGTCTCTTATACACATCTGACGCTGCCGACGA
>DIZC01000043.1 GCA_002429315.1 Alphaproteobacteria bacterium UBA6038 | reverse complement strand
GGGGGAGAGGGATCGAGGGTGAGGGGGATGTCAGAAACAAAATTCAGAAATCAGAACGGGTGCACATACAGTGCATTCTGACTTCTGATTTCTGAGGTCTGCTTTTCCGAAGTCCCCCTCACCCCTGCCCCTCTCCCCCACTTCGTGGGGGCGAGGGGGAAACTTTTTGCAGGTCCAACCCTGTCAGCCTCAGGTACCGTATCGCTGCTTCAGCACCGCGTAGACGGCGCGGGCGGCGTTGGCTTCGGCGCCCTTGCGGCGGCCGGGCCGCGGCCGGTCGATCCACGCCGGGATATCGAAATGCACCCAGGATTTGGCGCGCGACACGAAGCGGTTGAGGAACAGCGCCGCGGTGGTGGCGCCGGCGAGCCCGTAATCCGGATTGTTGTTGAGATCGGCAATCGGGCTGTCGATGGCGGATTCATAGCCGCGCCACAGCGGCAGCCGCCACAACGGATCGTGCACTTCGGTGGCGCAGTGCATGAGATCGGCGGAGAGCTGCTCGTCGTCGGTGAAGAACGGCGGCAGTTCCATGCCGGTGGCGGCGCGCGCCGCGCCGGTGAGCGTGGCGATGTCGATCAACAGCTCCGGCGCCTCGCTGTCGGCTTCGGTCAGCGCATCGGCCAGCACGAGGCGGCCCTCCGCGTCGGTGTTGCCGATTTCGACGGTGAGACCTTTGCGGCTCTTCAGCACGTCTCCGGGACGATAGGCCGAGCCGGAAATGGAATTCTCCACCGCCGGGATGAGCACGCGCAATCGCATGCTCAGCCTCGCACCCATGACCATGCGCGCGATGGCGAGGCCGACGGCGGCGCCGCCCATGTCCTTCTTCATGGTGACCATGCCGGCCGAGGTTTTCAGATCGAGGCCGCCGGAATCGAATACGACGCCTTTGCCGACCAGGCTCACCTTCGGCGCGCGTGCCTCGCCCCAAGTGAAATCGATCAGCCGCGGCGCGCGCGCCGAGGCGCGGCCGACGGCGTGGATTAGCGGATATTTTCGCGTGAGCAGATCGTCGCCCACGATCTGCGAGAATTTCGCACCGTAGTTGCGCGCCAGCTCACGCGCGGCCGCGGCCAGTTCTTCCGGGCCCATGTCGTTGGACGGCGTGTTCACGAGATCGCGGGCGAGAAACACGGCTTCGGCGATGCGCGTCACCTCTTCGCCGTCGACGCCGCCCGGCAGCACGAGCTTCGGCAGCCCGCGTGCCGTCTTGCTCTTGCGGTAGCGGTCGAATGCGTAGGTGCCGAGAATCCAGCCGAGCGCGCCGCGCGCTCCGCCAACTTCCGGCGGTACATCGCGCAGCGCATAGGTGCCATGCGGCAGCGATTCCGAGAACGCCGCCAGGGCCAGCGGGTCGTCGCCGGCGCCGAGCCCGAGCACGGCGCTGGCCAGTCCGCCGCTGCCGTTCGGCACCAGCCGCAATTCGTACTGTTTGGCCGCGAAATCCGAGGCTTGCAGCCATTCCGCCTCGCGCACCCGGCGCGTCGGCAGCCAGCGCTTCAGATTATCGGCTTTGACCGCGTGAAGCGGGATGGCGCCTTTTGCGCTTCTCACAAGGCTCGCATGCATGCGGCGACTCTACCGGTAAAGGAGGCGCGAATTTAGGAATGCGCAACGGAACCCGCAACAGGAGCATGCATGGCGCGCTATACCCTGATCGTCGGCACCAAGGAGTGGTCGAGCTGGAGCCTGCGCGCCTATCTGGCGATGCGCGCGCTGGACGTTGCGTTCGAAGAGATCGTGGTTCCGCTGCGCCGCGCAGGCACCACGGACGCCATCAGGCCGTACTCCGCCGCCGGCCGCGTTCCGATCCTGAAGATTTCCGAACACGGTGCGGAGCACACCATCTGGGACAGCCTGGCCATTTGCGAGACGCTGGCCGAGCGCCACCCGAACGCGAAGCTGTGGCCCGACGATCCGTTCCGGCGCGCCGAAGCCCGCGCCTATGCGGCGGAGATGCATTCCGGATTTCCGGACCTGCGCGATCAGCTGTCGATGGAGTTCGTGCGCACGCTGCCGTTGCCGGAATTGCGCGAGACCACCGCGGCGCAGATCGCCCGCATTCTCGAGGCGTGGACGCACGCGCTCGAGCACCACAGCGACCAACGCGGCTTCCTGTTCGGCGGCTTCTCGATTGCCGACTGCATGTATGCGCCGGTGGTGTCGCGCTTCCGCACCTACGGGGTGGAACTGCCGGACGCCGTGCAAGCTTATTGCGAGCGAATGTGGGCGTTGCCGGCGATGCGGGACTGGGCCGCGGCCGCGCAGGCGGAGATCGAGTCAGGTCTTGCCTAGCGTTGCCGTTTTCTTCGGCAGCTTTCCGGCCTGGGCGTAGAACCGCATGGCGCCCGGATGGAGCGGCGCCGGAAGATCCGCGGCGGCCGTATCGATGCGGATGAACTGCGCGCTCCATTGGCTTCCGGCGAGCGTCGCGCGATTGGCCGGATTGAACAGCGATCTGGCGATTGCGTAGACAGCGGCATCCGCGAGCGTATCGTTCACGATCAGGATCGCGCGCACGCCGACCGTCTCCAGCTTGCCGGTGTGCGGATAAAGACCGGCGGGAATGGTGGCGGCAGCCAGCGCATGCGACTGGCCGAGCAGGCGCTTGCGCCCGTCGCCGTCGATCGGCACCAGAACGGCCTTGCCGCTGTCGAGAAGCTCGCGGATCAGCGGGACGGGTGCGCCGCCGACGAAGAACATCGCATCGAGCTGGCCCCTGGAAAGCTTCTCCGCGGCGACGTCGGAAGCATCGTTGCTCATCTTCAGCCGGCGCTGGGGCACACGGAACGCGGCAAGCAGCGCGCGCGCGGTGACGACTGTGCCGGAGGTCGTCGCGCCGAGCGAGACGCGCTTGCCCCGCAAATCCGCCGCCGTCTTGATGTGCGCCGATTTGGCGGCAATCAGATGCACGTCCTCCGGAAAGAGATCGGCAATCACGCGCACATGCTTCTGCGCGCCCGCGCTCTTGAAGAGACCGCGGCCGGTGACGGCATCGGCAATCACATCCGACTGGGCCATCGCGGCGTCGACCGTGTCGGCATTGACGGCCAGCACGTTGAACACCGCGCCGGGGCTGGTGCGCACCGAGGCGATGAGGCCGGGGGGGCCGCAAACACCCGGCTTTTCGCAGCGATAGACTCCGGCAGGATGGCTGACGATCGAAGCGATGGCTTCGCCGACGGGAAAATAGGTGCCGCCGGTCGGGCCGGTGGCAATCACGAAAGCGATGCGCGGGGCCGACGTCTGCGCACCGACGACGGCGGCCGACGCCAGGGCGAAGAGGGCAAGGAGCAGGCCCGTCAGTCCCGAATAGCCGAGGGCGCGCTTCGACATGCGGGGCAGGAAACTACCCTTTTGCGTCAAGATTTGGACCCGCGCGTCCGCATTTTGTCGCGGCGCAGATGCTTAAGGCTTTGTTGACGGCTGATGCTCAAGCTGCGCCGGTAGCCCTTATCGGAGCCGTCCGATGCATCGCCAGCCGTTGCGCGCCGTCGCCGTATCAGCCCTTGCGGTGTGGGCCGCGGGATGTGCCGGAACACAGAGTGCGCCATCCGCCAGCGCCGCAACCCCGGCAAAGCCGGCCGCCGGCACGCCGTCCGCTCCGCAGAGCGCTGCCGCGTCCGCAGAGGCCAGTCTCGATACGGAATTGGCCCGCGCACAGTCGCTGCGGGCGCAGGGCAATTTTGCGGAGGCAACCCACGTCCTTGGCCAGCTGGTGCTGGTGGCGCCCGACGATGCGCGGGTGGTGGGCGAATATGGCAAGGTGCTGGTGCAACAGGGCCGCTCGGACGATGCGGTCGCGTTCCTCAAACGCGCAACCGAACTCAAGGCCAGCGACTGGACGCTCTATTCCGCCCTCGGCGTGGCCTACGATCAGATGGATGATCGAAAGGACGCCAAGGCGGCGTATGAGCGGGCGCTCGCGTTGCGGCCCGGCGATTCGACCGTCCTTAACAATTATGCGGTGTCGCGCATGCTGGCCGGCGACCTCGACGGCGCACAACGATTGTTGGCGCAGGCGCAGGCCGGCGGCGGCAACACCAAGGTCGCCAGCAATCTCCAACTGCTGGCGCAGATGCGCGCCAAGGCGGGTGCGGCTTCGCAAAAAACCTCTGCGCCGAGCCGGGTCGCGAACGGCGCAGCGAAGCCCGTGAGCACCAGCACCGCGTCGAGCGCGTCCGCCTCGCCGAAACCTTTGTCGCCGAAATCGTTGTCGCCGCAACCGGCAACCGTGGTGATGCAACAAGTGCCGACCGACCCGCACGCCGGTCCGAGCCGCGTCGCGGCCAAAACACCGCGGAAGCCCGTAACCACCGCGACGGCCAAATCGAAGCTGGCGAAAGCCGTGCCGCAGAAATCGGCACTGCCCGTGTTGCGCACGGCCGATCAGGGCGAGTAACCGGCGAGACGCCGGATCCGCACCTACCCGCAGGTAACCCGAACCGCCGGTGTCGCGCCGCACAGCGGCGCGCCGGCGCTTAGTGATGCATGATGTGCATGATCTTCATGATCGCCGGGCCCATGATCACGACAAACAGGCAGGGCAGGAAAAAGAGGATCATCGGCACGGTGAGCTTTGCCGGCAACGCCGCCGCCTTCTTTTCGGCTTCCGACATGCGGGTCTCGCGGTTTTCCTGCGCGCAGACGCGCAAGGCCTGACCGAGTGGCGTGCCGTATTTTTCGGCCTGATTGAGCGCGCCGGCGATCGCCTTGACCCCGGGATGGCCGCACCGCTTGGCCAGATTGTCGAACGCCATCCGCCGATCGGGCAGGTAGGAGAGTTCAGCGGTCGTCAGCCCGAATTCCTCGGCCAACTCGACCGATTGCGAGCCGACTTCGCTGGCGACGCGGGTGAACGCCGCCTCGATCGACATGCCCGACTCGACGCAGATCAGCAGAAGATCGAGGGCATCGGGGAATGCCTGCATGATCGAGGTTCGCCGCCGCTGGATTCGGTTCGACAGAAACAGGTCCGGAACATAGAAGCCGAGCAGCGCCGTGCCGAGAGCGGCGAGGAACTTCTCCCAACCGGTCCACGACAGGTGCAGAATCGCGAACAGATAAAGCAGCGCGACCGCGAACAGAATGAACGGCATCACGAAGCGGAAGAACATGAACGTGATGAGCGGCGCCTGGCCACGGTAGCCGGCCTGCACCAGCTTGTCGCGGGTGTTGGCGGACTCCAGGAAATTGGAGAGCTTCAGCTTCTCCAGCGTCTGCTTCATGAAGCTGACGGGCTCGGTGCGCAAAGACGTGCGCTTGCTGAGAGCGGCATGATGCTTTTGTCGCAGTTCCTCGCGCTTCTCGGAAACCAATTTCATGCGCGAGCCGAGCGACCGGCGCTCGAGCAGCGGCAGACCGAGGGTGACCACGGTCGCAAAGGCCAGGATCCCGACGAACGACATCACCAGGAAATTGCGGTCGAACAGGATATTGAGAATGCCGACATCGAGGCCCATCTTGCGTCGTCCTCAGTGCTTGAACGTGATCATTTTTTTCATCACCGCGATCCCAACTCCCATCCACACGGCGCAGCCGGCCAGCATCAGATTGCCCATGCGTTCCGTGAACAGGAGTTTGATGTAGTCGGGCGTGGTGAAGTAGACGAGCCCCATCACGACGACCGGCAGCGAGCCGATGATCATGGCCGAGGCCTTCGCCTCGGACGACATCGCCTTGATCTTTCCCTGCAGCCGCTTGCGGTCGCGCAGCACGCCGGAAAGATTGCTCAGCGCCTCCGAGAGATTTCCGCCCGACTTCTGCTGGATCGTCATGACGATGCCGAAGAAGCTGACTTCCGCGGTCGGCATCGCCTCGTACATGCGCTTGAGGCCCTGCTCGAGGGTGACGCCGACCTTCATGCTTTCCACCAGCTTGGTGAATTCTCCGCTGACCGGCTCGGGCATTTCCCGGGCGACGATCTTCAACGCCTCGGTGGTCGGCAAGCCCGAGCGCACGCTGCGCACGATGGCGTCGATGGCATTGGCGAATTCCACCGTGAACTTCTTCTGCCGTCGCTTCTTCAGGAATGCGAGGACCCAACGCGGCAATCCCAAGGCGACACCAAAAGCGCCAAGCACGCCGGCCAGAAGCGACTGGCGCATCATCAGCGAGCCGAGCAGCGCAACGGCGCCGGCAGCCGCTGAAGCGATCCAGAACGTCTGCACGCTGATGTTCAGGCCGGCCTGCTCGATACGCCGGCGCAAGGTTGGTCTTTGCTTCTTGGCCGCCTGCTGTTTCTCCAGATCCTTGAGGAGAGACTGAACGTTCTTCCGCCGCTGCTGATTGGCATCGGGCGCGGCGCGGCCTGCGCCGGACGCTTGCGGACCGGCCGCCGCGGCCATCCGCTTCTTCGAGGTTTCCCCGGAAGGAAGCACAAAGCCGTAGGCGATGCCGCCCAGGCCCAGCAGGAAGAAAACCGCCGTTAGCGCGTAGACGAAAGTGCCCATCGGCGCCTCACTGCTGGAGTTCGTCGAGCGCTTCGGCGAGCTCCCGTTCCATGCCGAAATAGCGGGCGCGCTCCCAGAAGCTCGGGCGCACGATGCCGGTTCCGACATGCCTGCCCGTCATTCGACCGGTGTCGTCTTCGCCGCTGATCTCGAAATTCATCAGATCCTGGGTGATGACGACGTCGCCTTCCGTGCCCACGATCTCGGTGATCTTGGTGATGCGGCGCGAGCCGTCGCGCATGCGCTCGGCCTGCACGATCACGTCGAGGGAGCCGACGATCATCTCGCGAATGGTGCGCACCGGGAGCTGATATCCGCCCATGGTGATCATGGATTCCAGGCGGGTCATCGCCTCGCGCGGAGAGTTGGCGTGCAGCGTGCCCATCGAGCCGTCGTGGCCGGTGTTCATGGCCTGCAGCAGGTCGAACGCCTCCGGTCCGCGCACCTCGCCCACGATGATGCGTTCGGGACGCATGCGCAGGCAGTTCCGCACCAGGTCGCGCATGGTGATCTGGCCCTGGCCTTCCAGGTTCGGCGGACGGGTTTCCAGGCGCACCACATGCGGCTGCTGGAGCTGAAGTTCGGCCGCGTCTTCGCAGGTGATGATGCGCTCGTCGGCATCGATGAACGCCGTCATGGTGTTCAGCAAGGTGGTCTTGCCGGAACCGGTGCCGCCGGAGATCAGCACGTTGCACCGGCAGCGTCCGATGACGGCCAGCACGCGCGCGCCCGCCGGGCTGATCGACCCGAAGCGGACGAGATCGTCCATCCGCAGCTTGTCCTTGCGGAATTTGCGGATGGTGAGCGTGGGCCCGTCCAGAGACAGCGGCGGCGCGATGACGTTGACGCGCGAGCCGTCGAGCAGGCGGGCGTCGCAGATCGGGGAGGATTCATCGACGCGGCGGCCGACCTGGCTGACGATGCGCTGGCAGATGTTCATCAGCTGCGCATTATCGCGGAAGCGGATGCTGGTCAGCTGCACCTTGCCGCTGACTTCGATGAACACCCGCCCCGACCCGTTGACCATGATGTCGGCGATGTCGTCGCGAGCGAGCAGCGGCTCCAGCGGACCGTAACCGAGGACGTCGTTGCAGATGTCCTGCAGCAGGTGCTCCTGCTCGGCAATCGACATCACGACGGCTTTGATGGAGATGATCTCGTTGACGATGTCCCGGATTTCCTCGCGCGCGGAATCCGGATCGAGCTGGGCAAGCTGCGCGAGATCGATGGTGTCGATCAGCGCGTTAAAGATCGTCGTCTTGATCTGGTAGTAATCGTCCGAGCGCTGGTCGGCCATCCGCGCCAGCGGCTTCGACGGCGTGGGAACGACTGCGGCCGCGGGGCGCGGCGGCGGCGGCGGCACGCCGACCGCCGCCGATGGCGGCGGCGCCGGCTGTGGCACCTCCACGATCTGCGGCGGAACGCTGACCTTCGCCGGCGCAGGTTCTATGCGCCGCGGCGCGGTGCGTGGCAGATCGGATGCGGCGGAACGTCTTCCGAACATGGTTACGCCTGTTTGCGGCCTTTCAGGAACGAGAGGAACGGCAACACGCCCTTATCTGCATCCGGCGCGGGTGCGCGGCCGGTGACAACCTGCGCCAGCCGGGCAATCGCGTCGGCGGTCTGCGATTTCGGCTGCACTTCCATCAGCATCTGGCCGTTGTTGGCGGCCGATCCGTAGAGTTGCGGCTCGAATGGCAGGACCATGGCGGGGGCGACGCCAATCGTGGCGGCGAAATCCTTCACCGGGATCTCTGGGCGCCTGGGGATGCCGACCTGATTCATCACGAGCTTGGGTGCGGGATCGTTCGGCCGATTCTGCCGGATGAGGTCGGCCAGTGCCTTTGCGGTGCGCAGGCTGGCGAGATCGGGCGTGGCCACGACCACGATGTCATCCGATGCGAGGAGTGTCTGCCGCACCCACGGCGTCCATTGGTGCGGCAAGTCGACAATGACGCAGGGGGTCGACTGGCGCACGGCATCGACCACCGCTTCGAAGGCGGCCGGCTCGGCTTCATAGGCGCGATCCAGCATCGCCGGCGAGGCAAACAGCGAAAGATAATCGCTGGTCTTCAACAGCAGCCGGTCCAGCAACACGTCGTCGAGCCGCTCCGGTGCGGAAAGCGCCTCGGCCACGCCCTGACCGGGCTCCTCGTTGAAGTTGAGACCCACCGTGCCAAAAGAGAGATCGAAATCCATGATCGTGGTGTTGATCTTCATCCGCTCGGCTATGCACCAGCCGACGTTGTGCGCGAGGGTCGAGCTTCCGGCACCGCCGCGGCAAGCGACAAAGCTCACAACGCGCCCGACGGGGGGCGCATCGGGATTGAGATACAGACCGGAAATCACCTCGATGAGATGCAAGGGGTTCAGCGGCGCCACCATGTATTCGCTGACACCGCGGCGCATCAGCTCGCGATAGAGCTCCACATCGTTGGTGCGGCCGATGACGATTACCTTGCTCGACGGGTCGCAGACTTCCGCCAGCCGATCGATTTCCTCGAGCGCCGCCGTGCCCTGCAGCCGCGTTTCCACGATCAGCAGATTGGGCGTGACGTGTCCGGAATGATGATCGACCGCAGCCTGTATCCCGCCCAGCTGGACGGTAAGGTTGGCCTTCGACAGCCGACGGTCCGCGGCGGCGCGCTGCAGCGCAGCCCCGGTGTCGGGGAATTCGCAGAATGCCTGGATGGAAATCCGGGGCACCGGGCGCTCATGCGGCGCCGCTCCAAACGGGTCGTCTGCCGGGGTTTGCAACTTGGTCATGTGTGTCCGCCTAGTTGCCGATCCCGGAACCCGGCGCCGACTGCTCGTCCGTCTTGTCGGATGTGTGCTTGTCAGCCTGGGTGACTTCGCCCTTTTCGTAATGACCCATCACCACCGCGCGGCGAGTCGCATCCGGCGAATCGTCGAGGCGGCGCGCCTGATCGAGGTCGCGCGGATCGGCGACCATTGCCGCGACGTTGTGCTGCACGGAGCAACCGAAATCCGGCATCGGAAGGTTCGACCCGGTGTCGGCAACGTTCTCCGACCAGTCGCCGCACGGCTCGGTGTGCGCGACATACGCGACGAAGCCGATTTCCACCCGGCGGTCGCCATCGCTCACCGGATGGGTTCCGACGATGATGTGGGAGCGGGGCACGCCCATATGGACGAGTTGCTCGCCGAAATAGGAGATCGCCGCGGTGGAATCCGGACCTTCGGGGGAAGAAATGCTGAGCGATCCGTCGCCCCGCCTCAGGTAATCCTGCGCCACGCCGTCGAGCTTCGCCGCATCCTCCGGCATCATTCCCGCGCCGGAAAACGACAGCTTCACCGCGCGATAATCCGGCTGCACGGTAATCGGGTGACTGGCCACGGCATCGGCGAACGGCACGCCGTCGTTGCTCGGGGCCGCGCAGCTTCCGGCAAGCAGTACCGCGCTCAGGGCGGCTAGCCGCATCACTTGTTTGTTCATGACCACGTCCTCTACTGAACGATGAAGCCGACTTTTGTATTGCCCGCAGATTTCAAGCCGTTCGGATCGGGGCCGTGCACGGCATTCAACCGGCCCAACAGGATCGTTTCGGCATCCGTCGGCGGCACGAAGCTGTCAGTTGGCGCGGCAAGGCGCTTTTCGCTCGTCGGATTGACGAGATAGGCGCTCACCAGGACCACGAGCTCCGTCTCGTTGTTCTGGAAATCCCGGCTGCGGAACAATGCACCAAGCACCGGCATGTCCTTCAACCCGGGAAATTCATCGAGCTGCTGCTTCGTCGTGTGCTGCAGCAAGCCGGCGATGGCGAAGCTCCCGCCGGACGGAAGCTCCACAGTGGTTTGCGCACGGCGGACGTTCAGCGCAGGGATTGTCAGACCCGGAAGCGTGGTGACTTGGCCGGTGGTCGGATTGACGATCGAGCCGCTCTGCACCGTGAAGGCGCCGGTGTTGGTGAGCTCGCTCACTTCGGTGGCGATCTGCAGAGAGATGCGGTTCTCGCTCAGCACCACCGGGGTGAAAGAAAGCCCGACGCCGAACTGCTTGAAGGAGATCTCGACATTGCCCTGATTGTCGCGGCCGCTCGGAACCGGAAATTCACCGCCGGCGAGGAAGCGGGCGGTCTCGCCCGAGACCGCCGTCAGGTTCGGCTCGGCGAGGGTGCGGACAAGGCCTACTTCCTCGAGCGCCTTCAGCACGCCGCTGGCGCAGAGTGTGCTCGAAGGCGCGGGCTGATTTCCAGCTGCGAACAGCGGGCAATTTGCCGGTCCCACTTGCGCGCCCGAAGCGTCGGACAGCGCGCGGCCGAGCAGGCTGAACGGATTGGACGTCGAGGCGACGATCGGCACGCCCCAGGCGTTGATCGCGGCGTTGAGATCGATGCCGAATTGCTTGGCCACCTGGCGCTGCATTTCGGAGACGCGGACCTTGAGCATGACCTGCTCATTGGCCTGGATCTTGATCATGTTGACGACCTTTTTCGGGTCCCCGGCGAAGCTGGCCGCGAGATCCTGCGCGCGGGTGGATTCGGTCGCGCTGGCGACCGTGCCCGCCAGCACGACGTTGTCGTTCATGGCCGAGACGCGGATGTTCGAGGCGGGAAAATTCTCGTGCATCATCGAGCCCAGATCCGTCACGTCGCGCTCGACCCGGATGTCGATCGACAGGATCTGGTGACCCGCCGCATCGAAGAAGAAGGCGTTGGTCTGGCCGGTCTTCATCGCCAGCAGGAAAATGCGGCGCGGCGCCCGCACTACGGCATCGACGATTTCAGGATTGGACACCAGCACGTCGCGCGCATCGGCGTCGAGCTGGACCAGTGCCGCCTTGTCGAGTGCCAGCGTGATGCGCTGGTGGGCGGGTCCGTTTCCATGGGTCGAGACGTTAACCACCTTTTGCGCAACCGGCTCGTGACGCATCGGAGCCTTGGCGCCCGCCGGCAGCGACAATGAAGCAGCTGCGAGAAGACAGGCTGCGAAAAATCCCTTGCGCATGGCGCGGCTACTCCCCTTTGCCGGCCACGACGCCACCGGCGCGGGCCATCCCGTAGCGAATGACGGAAACGACGTCGTTGTTGCCATGACGGGTGTTCAGCGCGACGTCGGTGCTGCCGGTATCGCCCAGCGGCCGCAGCGCAAGCGACACGGTACCGGTCGCGGCGGCGGCATCGACCGTCTCGGTCTGCTGCGGCGACAGTTCCAGCGTCGCAGTTTTGGCAAGCACCGTCTTCTGATCCTTGTCCTGTTTGTAGGTCTGATCGACTGCCAGCACGCGAACGTCGTGCAGCAAGGTGCGCGCGCCGAACACGCGAGGCTGCTCCGACACCTGTACCGTCACGACGACGTCCACGCGGTCGTTGGGAAGGATGAAGCCGCCGGCGCCGGATTCGGTGTTGATCGGGATGGAAACGGCGCGCATGCCCGGCGATACCGTTGCCGCCATGAAGCCCGCCGATTCGGAATGCACGATCTTCGTGTTCGTCAGCGGCTCGCCGGCGAGAATGGGCGCGCGGGCGATCGTACCTTTGACGACCTTATCCGGTGTGGCATTGCCATCCTGCGTCAGGAAGGTCGAATCCACGGTCGATTTCGGCCATGACTGCCAGCGGACCAAATCTGGTGTCACGGGCTTGCCGGGTTCGATGTTGCTGGAGGCTACCAGAACGCCGACCGTCGAAACGGCCACCGGCTGAGCCTTGCTGGGTTCGGTTCCGCCGCCGAGAAATCCGCGGGCGAGCAGTGCGGCGGCGCCTGCGACGATCGCCGCCAGGCCTAGAATGATGACGCGCGACCGGTTCATGGCATCCGTGCTCCTTGGTGTCCCGATCCGACCACAAAACCCTTTAGAAAAGGCTTAACGGAAGAAGCGGACGTTCAACCGGTCACGCTGCGGAACAGCTCTGTATACGGAAGAACTGCGATCGCGCCGGCCGACAGCGCCACACCGTACGGAATTCCCGCGCGCGGCTCGTGCAGGCGCGCAATCCAGGCCTGGCCGGCGAGCGGAGCGGGCAACGGCCAGCGGCGGCCCGCCAGCAGGAAAACCGTGAGCGCGCCGCCGAACAATGAAGCGACGAGCACGTATTGCAGCAGATCGTGCAGGCCAAACCACGCGGCGATGCAGGCAAACAGCTTGGCGTCGCCGCCGCCAATATAGCCAAGCGCAAACAGGGCGAACCCGGCCGCCAGTCCGATCGCCGACGCCAGCAGATGCCAGCCGAAGGCGGCCGCCGTGTATCCCGTCATGGCTGCGAAGACGAGAAAGCCCGCGAACAGGACAGCCGGGATGAAATTTGGAATCGTGTAACTCGCAAGATCCCATGCGGCAGCGAGCAACAGGAGCACCAGCAACGGGGCGAGAATTAGCAGGGGCGCGAGCATCATATCCTAAGCAAAAATGCGAACGGCCGCCTGGAAGGCGGCCGTTGCACCAACTTGGGTTGGATTACCCGTCAAAGACTGCCAGCGACGGACTGGAACGTGCCGCTCAGTTTCGTGCCGACCAAAGTGACGGCGGTGATAATCACGACTGAGATCAGCGCGGCGATCAAGCCATACTCGATGGCCGTCGCGCCGGACTCGTCCCGAACAAAACGGGAAATCAGGTTCTGCATAGTAGCCTCCTTGTCAGACACCCTAGGACGTCCACAACGGAGAGCCGGTCTTGCACGCGGCCTCACATATGGACTTGAGGCGAGACTAGCCGCGATTCTTTAATGCGGGCTTAAGACGCGCGTGGATCGATTTCCGCTGCTGTACCGGCACGGTACGAAACCGGCTCCCTAGGCCGACTTGCAGAGCTGCGTTTTCGATTCGCTAAGCATCTTCGCAATCGCGTTGCCAGGACGTCCGCTAATGGCAGATGCGCAATGTCCTGGGCGTCCAGCCAATGCAGAACAGCGTGGATCGCGACGATTTAAGGCTTCCTTTACACGCGCGGAGCTAGGTTTGACGCAGAAATTCTTCCAGGGATCGCTCCATGCGCCGCGCTCGATGTTCACTCCTGATTTTGGCTGCAATTCTCGCAGGCGCGAGCACGACCGCGCTGTCCGCCAACAAGGCTCCGCTACGAAAACCGGTGCATGCGCACAAGGTGGTCCACCGCGCCGCAGTGCCATCGATCGCGCTTCCAATGGATGAAGTGCGCGTCGTGGCATTTTCCCATCCGGTCTCGACCGTCTATGTCGGCAACCCGACCATCGCCGACGTGAGCGTGATCGATGGGCGGCACGCCTTCGTGCTCGGAAAAGGGTTCGGCGCGACCAATCTGGTCGCCCTGGACGTCGACGGAAAGCAGGTGGTCAACGAGCACATCACCGTGTTCGGTCACACCGGCAGTACGGTCATCCTGCATCGCGGCACGGCCCAGGCGACGTATAATTGCGCCAGTTCGCGCTGCGAAACCTCGCCCACGCCCGGCGACGACAAGGACACGTTCGCGACCAGAATGGACCAGGTCGAGAAGCACCAGGACATGGGTGTGAAGGCGGCGAGCGCGGGACGCTGAGCTCCCGACCGGGTGGTTTTCGAGATCCGGCCATGCACCAACAGTCGGAAGACGGTTACCGGCGGATTGTGGAGTTGTGCGCATCGAGCGCGCGGCGGACCTTTATCGACCACATCCCGCTTTACGTTTGCTCGATTCTTTTTACTCTCGCCACGCTCTGCATCGCCGCGGCGTATCGTATTCCGTTGCCGTTTGCAGCCAGCCTCTTTTTTCTGAAACTGGTGGTCGAATTTTTGTTTGCCGGAGTCGTGCTCGGCGGCACGGTCCAGCTTGCAAAGCGGCTATGGATCGGCGAACGGCCGAGCAGTCCGCTCCGGCTCGTCGCGCGATGGGCGGCGGATCGTCTGTCGCTCGAGGACCGGCCAGGAAATATTCTTCACAGCGTGCTTGCCGTTGCGCCGCTGATGATCAGCTTTAACGCCATGAAGGAGGTCATTCCCCAGATACACCCGTTCTCCTGGGATCGCACGTTCATGCAGTGGGACCGCTTCATCGGGTTCGGGCACCCGCCATCGCAGATTCTTCAGCCGGCACTCGGCCACTTTCCAATCACTGCCGCGCTCAACTCGGCGTACGATTTGTGGTTCGGGCTGATGTTCGGGTCCGTGTTCTGGATCGCGTTTGCATCCCGCGGCAGCCTCCTCCGGACGCAATATCTGCTCGCGTTCGCGATCAGCTGGTTTTTCGCCGGCAACATTCTGGCGACGCTGTTTTCTTCCGCAGGCCCATGTTTTTACGGGCTGCTGAAGCTCGGTGCAGATCCCTATGCCTCCCAGATGACGTACCTGCACACGGCAAGCCAGCATTGGCCAGTCGGCTCGGTGTGGCTTCAAGGCATGCTATGGAGCACCTACACGACGGGCTATGGCGTGATCGGCGGAATATCCGCGTTTCCCAGCATGCATGTGGAGATCGCCGCTCTCGTTGCGCTGCTGGGCTGGCGCATCAATCGCGGCCTCGGGATTGCGCTGGCCGCCTACGCGGCGGTGGTTTTCGTCGCTTCCATTTGCCTCGGCTGGCATTACGCCGTGGACGGAATCGCCGGTATTTTCCTGGCTGTCGCGATCTGGTTTCTGGCCGGTGCGATTGCCAGAGCATGGGCGGCTTTTTCGCAACGTTCTATTCTGGAGGGGAAGAGCGTACAGACCACCGGTGCCGCTAGGTTTGCACGATCCGGTCGATACTTATCGGCAGTCTTGCAGCGCGTTCGCGCCCGCGGCGATGCGGCACAAGTCCCCCGCGAGCGCGACATCCACAGCATCATGCAGCATGCTCTTTTCTGCATCGCGGCAGCCGTCGTCCTGATCGATGCGGCCTGGATCGTGTATGGGCATTTCCAGGTCGACACACGAGCTTACATGCTCTTGCTTGTCGCGATCGTTGTTCTGGTGATCGGATCGATCCTCTACAATCGCGTTCGCGTCGATCGTGAAATCAGTGCGCTGTTTGCCGCAGCCGCATTCTTGATCGCTTTTCCGGCAGCCGCGTGCCTGTTCAGCTACCTGGCAACCGCCATCGCAGGACCGCGGATCGACGATGCTCTCGCTTCGGTCGACCATGCCATGGGCTTCAGCTGGCTTGACGCAATGGCGTTGGCAGCCAGGCATCCGTTCGTCACTGGAGTGTTGCGGCTGGCATACAATTCCATAATTCCGCAGACGGTCTTTCTTATGGTGGCGCTTGGTTGGGCGCGCAAGTCCATCCAGATATACGGCATGTGCATCGCCATGGTGGTCGGCACGGTGCTCACGATCTCGATTTGGACCGCGATTCCCTCCTTCGGAGCGTTTTCCGTATTTCACCTGCAAACCCTGGTCGCCACAAGGCTCGGCATTGCAGACGACAGCACATACGCCAATCAACTCGCATTGATGCTCAAGCACGGTCCCGGCTTCATCTCGCCCACCGATCTGCGGGGAGTGATCGCGTGTCCCTCCTATCATACGGTGCAGGCGCTCATGATGACATGGTACGCGCGAAAGCTCCCCTATATCCGCTGGATTGCCGTGGTACTGAATGCTTCGATTCTGCCGGCGACCATCGTTCACGGCGGGCACCATCTGATCGACATCTTTGCCGGAGCGGCGGTAGGCGCCATTTCGATCGTCCTGGCGGACGTCTTGGTCTCTGCCGCGCAGCGCGCGCGGCCGAGACCGGTTCGCGGAGGACGTGAAATCGCGGCCGTCCTGCCCTTGCCCGAGCCCGGATTGCATTCGTAGAAATCGCCGGCAGCGGAGCTAATAAATTCCGGGTATCATCCGGAAGGTGCGCGCTTTGTAGCTCTGGTAATCGTCAAACGCGCCGCTCAGCACGTTCTCCTCGCATTGCATTCGATAGAGCTGACAGCAGAATTGCAGCACGGCAATCAGAACGGCCCATACGGAGAAGAACTGGATCAACACGCCGAGGCCGGCAATCTCCTCGGCGACATATAATGGATGGCGCACGATGGAATACGGGCCGGAGGTCACCAGCTTGCGCGCCTCTGCCATCATGCTGATCGACGATCCCAGCGACAAGAGCGCATAAAGGGCAAATGCCATTCCGGCGAGGATGAGCGACGTCGACACTGCGAGTAGCGCTGGCGGCAGCGCGGGGCGGGGGAGCATGAGAAGTCCCACGCTCAGATATGTCCCCAGGATGGCAGCCACTCTCGGTGCGATGCCGCTCGCGCCCGCCGTGGGTGGCCGCCTCGCGAACAGCAGCCCAATCACCGTCACGGCAAACAACAGGACGGCGAGTTTGGAAAGAACGGTGAGCCACAGCATGGCGTCGGGACGAGACAGGTCGACGCGAGCGATTTCGCCCCGCAGGACTCCGAATTGTCCGATCACCGTCAGGCCGTACCAAACGACCAGAGGAATGGCGGCCATCAGATCGTAGGCCTTGGTTCCCCAGCGCAATGGCAGGGACGGCGCGATCGTGCGCCATTGGGCGCGGCTGGGCATGCTCATGCCGCCATCGTGCCCAGCACCGGTTAACACTCGGAGAACGGGATCTGCTCCGCCCGACGGCTATATCCGTTACGCGCCTTATTCGACTACGGTGTGATCTTGAAAATGGTGCCGCCGCTGTTCGCGCCTCCGTTCTCGGTTGTACCATAAAAGTTTCCGGAGGAATCGGCGACGAGACCACCGTTCGGCTTTTTGCCATCGGTGCTGGTGCAGGTACCGCTCGGGCAGAACGTGTAAATCGTAGACAACGAACCGGTAGCTGCGGATATCTTGAAGATCCGCCCGACATCGGGCAAGGTGCCGTCCCCGGTCACCTCACCGTAAAGGTTCGACGAGGCATCCCTGACCATTCCGGCGCCGTTGGCGGGAAACGATCCATTATTCGTGCAATCGAGATCGCTTACGTCTTTGCAGAACTTGTTGACGGTAATGACAGATGAAGGGGTCAGCTTAAACTCGACTCCGGCGCCATCCGAACGGTTGTTGTAGGAGCCGCCTCTGGTCGTTGTTCCCAGGATATTGCCGGATGCGTCGAAGATCAGCCCCGCTTCCGGTACACCGCCTTGGTTTGGTCGATAAGCTAAGCCCGAGCAGCAGAATGTGTATAGCGTGGTCTCCGACCAGTACGGGGAGCCTGAGGTCAATTCATACACGGTGCCCAGCGCGCCATCAGCGGCTCCGCGCTCAGATGTCGTTCCGAACAGGTTTCCCGAGCTGTCCACGGTGACGGCTCCAAGTGGTACGGCTCCATCGGCACAGTTACCGAAGGTGGTACAGAACTGATAGAGCACCTTGTAAGCGGGCGAACCGCCCGGGTTGAACCGGAAGACAACGCCAAAATTCGCCGTGCCGCCGAGAGCCGTTACGCCATAGAGCTTGGAGGTGCCATCGTAGAGCGAGCCCGAAGCGGCTCCCGCGTAAGAAAGGCCGGCGCCCGCGAACCCGTTGTTGTTGTCGCCGTCGTCGCAGTAGCCGTTCGCGTCCGGTGTCGGGCAAAAATCGTACATGTCGGTGAGCATCCACGATGACCCTGAATTGTGAAGTTTGAAGATCAGACCATGACCGTGCGCGCCGCCGGCGGAGGTTGTGCCCCAAAGATTTCCATTCACGTCGACGACCACGGCCGCTTGCGGAGAGGATCCGTCGTTGGAGCATCCTGCGGAACAGAAGCTGTAGAGCACCTGGTAATTCCAAGTGCTGCCGTTCGGCGATAACTCGTAAACGGTACCGTAGTTGGTGCTTCCCCCGCCATAGGTGGTCCCAAAGAGATTGCCCGAGCCGTCTATCGCAAGGCCTCCCTCCGGCGAGAACCCATCGTGGAGCACGCCGTTAAAGGAATAAATGGTGTGGAATGTAGGAGCCGCCGCTGCGGGAACGAGTCCGAATCCTATGAAGCTCAATGCCGCTGCGAGTACGACAACAAGATGTATTTTGCGGCGAAAGATGGCCATAGCAGCCCCCAGACTGTTGACCGGCCAATACTGACATCAATTTGTGTAGGTGCAAGTCATTTTGTCGTCTCCGCTGCAGAAGATACCGGCGCCGGCGGAGTTGGGTGCACGCGCATCAGGCCCTCCTGAGCGACCGAAGCGACCAGCCGGCCGTCTCGGGTGTAGATCAGGCCGCGGTTGAAGCCTCGTGCCCCCGAAGCGCTGGGACTGTCCTGGACGTAAAGCAGCCAATCGTCGGCGCGGAAGCGGCGGTGGAACCACATGGCGTGGTCCAGACTCGCCATCTGGATTTCGTCGGAAAACCAGCCGATCCCGTGCGGCAGGAGCGCGGTGTCGAGCAGCGTCATGTCCGATGCGTAGGCGAGGACGCATTGGTGCAGGGCAATATCGTCGGGAAGCGCGCCGGTGGCGCGCACCCAGACGGATTGGTGAGGCGGCCGCTTCTCCGGACGGAAAATCTCGCCCCGGTCCACCGGCCTCAGCTCGATCGGCCGCTGCCGCAGGAAATGATCGCGATATTCCGCCGGCACGCGGTCGGCCATCTGACGGCGGAACTCATCTTCGCTGGGCAGGTCCTCCGGCGCCGGCACCGGCGGCGGATCGATCTGGTGCTCCAGCCCCGGCTCCTCCACCTGGAAGGAAACGGACATGTGGAAAATCGGCCGGCCGTGCTGGATGGCGACAACGCGCCGGGAACTGAAGCTCTTGCCGTCGCGGCTACGGTCCACTTCGTAGAGGATCGGCACCTTGGGATCCCCGGCCAGCAGGAAGTAGGCGTGCAGCGAGTGGCAAAGACGGTCTTCGACGGTGCGGGTGGCGGCGACCAACGCCTGGCCGAGAACCTGGCCGCCGAAAACGCGCTGGGATCGATCCTGAGGGCTGGTGCCGCGGAAGATGTTGACCTCGATCGACTCGAGATCGAGCAGCGCGATCAGTTGATCGATGGGGGTGGGCGGCTGGGCAACGGAGGACATGCTCCCCCATAGGCGACGGCGGCGGTGGCGCGCAACCGGAGCCGCCATCCGGAGCGCGGAGCGACCGAAAGGAGCGCCGAATCCGCGGTTTGGCATGTTGCAGCATGGTCACAGCCGGCGGGGATTACTGGTTTCTCCGCCGACGGTTGGCTCCACATCGCGCGAAATCTCTTATATGACATGTGATGTATCGGACCTCACGGCGGGGGGGACCCTGCCCGTCAGTGTTGAAACGAGGGTAGCAATGAAAATTCGGATGATCGCCCTGGCGGGCGTTGCGGCGCTGGCCCTGTGCGGCCCTGCGGCCGCAAGCGATGCGGTCGGCTGGTATCTCGGTCTGGGTGCAGGTTGGGATCGGCTCGGCAACGTCGAAATTCCGTTCAGCCCGGGTGGACCACGCGAGACTCTGGGATCGAATAACAGCGCCCTGTTCATCGGCAGCTTCGGCTATCGGATGCCCGGCGGGCTGCGCCTCGAAGCGGAAGTCGGTTGGGATCGCCACAACCTTCGGGACGGGGACGTCGGCGAAGCCGAGACCACCAGCGAGACCGCCAGCGAGAGCGGAAAGCTGAGCAATCTTTCCGTCATGCTGAATGCCGCCTATGACTGGCACCTCACCAAGCGCTGGGACTTCACGCTCGGTGCCGGCGCCGGAATCGGCAGAGCCGATCTGCAGACGTCCACCAGTGACGGGTTTACGCTCGCAAACGGCCAGCATGTCGGGTTCATGTATCAAGGCCTGGCAGGGGTTTCTTATTCGATTACCGACAACCTCGACCTCACCTTGGACTGGCGCTATCGCTCGCTGTCCGTGAACAAGACGTTTGCGACGTCCTACGGATTTTTCGATGCAAACGGCAAATTCAACCGCTATCAGACCCATCTGCAAAACGACAACGAGCAGGCCGTGATGATCGGCTTGCGCTGGTATGTGGAAGCGGCACCGCCGCCACCCCCACCGCCGCCACCGCCGCCGCCTCCTCCGCCTCCTGCTCCGCCGGCACCCCCGCCGCCGCCACCGGTAAAGACGTTCATCGTCTTTTTCGATTTCAACAAGTCGAACCTGACGGCCGAGGCGCAGGCTGTGGTGACCGAAGCGGTCAAGACGGCAAAAGAGCAAGGTGCCGTGCGCATCCTGGTGACCGGCCATACCGACACGGTTGGCTCGCACAGCTACAACCAGGGTCTGTCGGAGCGCCGCGCCGCATCGGTCAAGGACGAGATGGTTCGTGAAGGCATGGGCGCCGACGAAATTGCGACCGTCGGGAAGAGCTTCGACGAACCGCTGGTCCCGACCGGACCGGGCGTGCGGGAGCCGCAAAACCGCCGTGCCGTGATCGACCTCGGCGGCGGCTGACGACAGCCACCTAAAACAGCAAAGGGCGGGCTTCGGCCCGCCCTTTTCTTTTCTGGACTCTACATCACCCCTTGTGTCGCCTGCGCTTGTGTCGCGTGACAGTCTCGGCGGCGCGCACCGTTTCCGCCGCAACGCCGCAAGCCTCGACCGGTCGCCGCTCGATCATCACCGCCGTGCCATTCACGAACGTCACCAGTGCGGGCTTCATCGGCGCGAGCGCTTGGGTGAACATCGCCGCCGCCTCCTGGCAGTAAGCCGGGTTGTTGCGGATGCTTCGCATCGACGAGTCGTTTGCAAGCTTGGTCTTGAATGCATGATATTCGGCTTCGCCGCGGGCCGCGCCGTAGAGCCGCCGGAACAACCGCGCCAGTGTGGCGTCGGCGGCGCGCAATTCGGGTCCGAAGCCGGTCTGAAAGCTGTTGAAGCGGGCGATCTCGTTGCAGGTCAGCGCCGCGACCATCAATTCCTGCTGAATCGCCGCGGTCTGGATCGCCGAGACCTCTTCCGGCATGGCGCAGCGCGTGCCTTTGGCGCCCGCCGATCCCGCCACCGCCGCTCCCGCCAACACGCAAACGCCAGCAACCGCCCAACGCATTTCCCAAACACCATTTTTCTGCTGCGGCCGGACCATACATCGGCGGTTTGGCTGGGCCAACCCGTGCTGCCGCTGCACAAAAATTCGGCTATAAGCTGCCCATGTCCCGCCCGCCCGCCGAGCCTTCCGAGGAAGGCGCCCATGCCGTCGATCTCACGGGAGAAAGCGTCCACTGGGATCTGCAGGATTCCATGTCCTACACGGATTACTTGCGCCTGCCCGAGCTGCTCGCCTGTCAGCGCCCGCTGACCGAGCGGCATGACGAACTGCTCTTCGTCGTCATCCACCAGGCGTCCGAATTGTGGATGAAGCTGTGCCTGCACGAGATCGGCGCCGCCATTCGCCAGATTCGCGCCGACGATCTCGGTCCGGCATTCAAGATGATGGCGCGTGTGGCGCGCGTACAGGTGAACCTGATCCAGTCGTGGGAGATTCTCTCCACCCTGACCCCCTCCGATTATTCGAGCTTCCGTTCGGCGCTGGGCCGCTCCTCCGGATTCCAGTCGTTCCAGTACCGCATGCTGGAATTCCGGCTGGGCAACAAACATGCGGATATGGCGCGGGTGTTTGAATCGAAGCCGGACATCTTCGCGCAGGTGCAGGCCGCGCTGACCGAACCGAGCATCTACGATGAATCGCTTGCGCTGCTGGCGCGGCGCGGGTTTGCCATCCCGGTGGAAAAGCTCACCCGCGATTTCGCGCAGCCCTACACATCCGATCCGCGGGTGACGGAGGCGTGGCGCGAAGTCTACCGCGACGCGGCAACGCATTGGGAGCTGTACGAGCTGGCGGAGAAGCTCGTCGATCTCGAATACCGGTTCCATCTCTGGCGGTTCAGCCACATGAAGACGGTGGAGCGTATCATCGGCGCCAAGCCGGGCACCGGCGGCACGTCGGGCGTCGCTTACCTCCAGAAGGCGCTCGCCTTGCGCTTCTATCCAGAACTGTGGGACGTGCGCACCGAAATCTGATCCGGAGGAGTGTCGCTGGGCGCGCTGTCGCATATTCGAGTGCTGGACCTGAGCCGCGTGCTGGCGGGACCGTGGGCGACGCAAATCCTCGGCGATCTTGGCGCCGAGGTGATCAAGATCGAGATGCCGGGCGATGGCGACGAGACGCGCCACTTCGGTCCGCCCTTTCTCAAGACCAAGGACGGCGGCAATGGCGACGCCACCTACTTCCTGTCCGCCAACCGCAACAAGAAGTCCGTCGCGATCGATTTCGCCAAACCGGAAGGCGCCGCGCTGGTGAAACGACTGGCGCGCCGCGTCCATGTGGTGGTGGAGAATTTCAAGACGGGCACGCTGGCACGCTACGGACTCGAATATGCCGCGCTGGCGGCGGAGAACCCGGCGCTCATCTACTGTTCGCTGACCGGTTTCGGCCATGACGGTCCGTACAAGGACAAGGCCGGGTACGATTATCTCATCCAGGGGATGGGCGGCCTGATGAGCATCACCGGGCAGCCGGACGGGGCACCCGGCGCCGAACCGATGAAAGTGGGCGTTGCCGTCTCCGATCTGATCGCCGGCCTTTATACCGCGATCGCCATCCTGGCGGCTGTGGTTCATCAGTCGCGCACCGGCGAGGGCCAGGAGATCGACATGGCGCTGTTCGACTGCCAGGCGGCGGGGCTCGCCAACCAGGCGATGAATTATCTGGCCGGCGGCATGGTACCGACGCGGCTGGGAAACGCGCATCCCAACATCGTGCCGTATCAGGTGTTCGCGACGGCGGACGGGTTCGTCATTCTCGCCGTCGCCAACGATCAGCAGTTCCGGCGGTTCTGCAAAGCCGCCGGGGAACAGAAGCTTGCCGCCGATCCACGGTTCGTCACCAACGCCGAGCGGGTGCATCATCGCGAAGCGCTGGTTCGGCCGCTTACGGCGTTGTTCCGAACGCGGACCACTGCCGCATGGATCGCCTTGCTGGAGCAGGCGAATGTGCCCTGTGGTCCCATCAACCGCATCGACCAGGTGTTTGCCGACCCGCAGGCCGTCGCGCGCGAGCTCACCGTCGGCATGGCCCATTCCGCAGCGGGACAGCTCAAGCTGGTCGCCAGCCCGCTGCGCCTCGGCAAGACGCCACCCGAGTATCGGCTCGCGCCGCCTATGCTGGGCGAACAAACCGATGAAATCCTGCGGACACATCTCGGATTGGCCCCCGCCGAGATCGCGCGGCTGCGCGGCGCCAGTATCATCGCGTGAACGGCGCAAAGGAGCGCACATGACATACCAGCTTTATTACTGGTCCGGCATTCCCGGCCGCGGCGAGTTCGTGCGGCTGGCGCTGGAGGAAGCCGGCGCGCCGTATCTGGACATCGCGCAAACGAAGGGCGGCGACGAAAAACTCGTCACGCTGATGAAGGCCAGCCGCGTGCAGCACCCCTCCTTCGCGCCGCCCTTCCTGAAAGCCGGTTCGCTGCTCATCGGGCAGACCGCGAACATTCTTCTGTACCTTGGCGAGAGGCATGGCCTGGCGCCGAAAGCCGATGCCGGCCGGCTCTGGGTCCATCAGCTGCAACTGACCATCGCCGATCTGGTGGCGGAAGTGCACGACGCTCACCATCCGATTGCCGGCAGCCTCTATTATGAAGACCAGGCGGCGGAAGCGGCGGGCCGGACTAAGCATCTGCGCGACGAACGCCTGCCGAAATATCTCGGCTATTTCGATGGTGTCCTGCAGCGCGGCGGCAGCGGGTGGCTGGCCGGCAAACGCCTCACCTATGCCGATCTGTCGCTGTTTCAGACCATGGAAGGTCTGCGGTACGCCTTTCCGAAAGCAATGCGCCGGCTTGAGACGCGCTACCGCCAGCTGGCGCCGCTCACAAACCGGGTTGCCGGCCGCCCGCGCATTTCGGCTTACCTCGCATCGGATCGCCGCCAGCCCTTCAACACCCAGGGCATCTTTCGGCACTATCCCGAACTCGACGCGTGAGCGGTTCCGGTCAACCGTGATCTCCGCAACAAAGCGGTCGGCTTTGCGTTCAGCTCTCCAGGGAGAGTTGCGCAGATGCGCGCGGCAGTTCTCGGAGTGCTTTTTGTTATCGCCGAATCCGGCGCACACGCCGGAGGCGCCGCGGTGCTTGCTCCCGAACCCAAGTCGTTCCCGCTTGCCCTGCCGGATCAGCCTCTCTTTGCGCGGCCGCCACGGGCGGTCGAGCCGCCGCTGCTGGGTCCGGAACGCCAGGCACCGTCCGCCGCCACCGGCCTTTCGATCGGTCCCTTCCGCGCCGTGGGAATCACCAATGAATTAGGCAGGGGCCGGCATCCTCATCCCACGCCGCATTATCGACTCGAAGGCGTGACGGTCCTCGGCGGCGCCGTCGGCGGGTCGGTGGACGGCCGCGGCGGCATGGTCACGCTCGAATGGCACACCGGGCAATAGGCCGCCACTTTCCTGCCGCGCTGCCATGGCCTAATCCTCGCATGGATTTCCAGCGTGGGTCGTGCCCGCGCGTGCTCTTCGAGGATTAACCATGCCTTTCAAAGTTGCTGTGGTGGGCGCGACGGGAAATGTCGGCCGCGAGATACTGAACGTGCTCGCCGAGCGCGCCTTTCCGGCCAGCGAAGTGGTGGCGCTGGCCTCCACGCGATCCATCGGCAGGGAAGTCTCGTTCGGCGACCGGACGCTCAAGGTGAAGGCGCTCGACTATTTCGACTTCCGCGACACCGACATCTGCCTGATGTCGGCGGGCTCGGCGATTTCCAAGGAATGGGCACCGAAGATCGCCGACCAGGGCGCGCTGGTGATCGACAACGCCTCGTACTGGCGGATGGACCGCGACGTGCCGCTGGTGGTGCCGGAGGTGAACGCGCATGTGCTGGAACACGGCATCAAAAAGGGCATCATCGCCAACCCGAATTGCTCGACGGCGCAGCTGGTCGTCGCGCTGAAGCCGCTGCACGATGCGGCCACCATCCGGCGGGTCGTGGTCTCCACCTATCAGTCGGTTTCCGGCGCGGGCAAGGCGCCGATGGACGAGCTGTTCCGCCAGACCCGCGCGGTGTTCGTGGCCGATCCGATCGAGACCAAGCTGTTCACCAAGCAGATCGCGTTCAACGTCATTCCGCACATCCAGGACTTCCACGATTCCGGCTACACCAACGAAGAATTCAAGATGATGGTGGAGACGCAGAAGATCCTCGATCACAGCATCCAGCTGACCGCCACCTGCGTAAGGGTGCCGGTGTTCATCGGCCATTCCGAGTCCGTGAACATCGAATTCGAGAAGCCGATTTCTGCCGAGAGGGCCCGCAGCATCCTGCGCGAGGCGCCCGGTGTGCTGGTGGTCGACAAGCGCGAGGACGGCGGCTACGCCACGCCGGTCGAAGTCGCCGGCGAAGACGCGACCTACGTGTCGCGCATCCGCAAGGATCCGACGGTGGAACACGGGCTTGCGATGTGGGTGGTCTCCGACAATCTGCGCAAGGGCGCGGCCCTCAATGCGGTGCAGATCGCCGAGTGCCTGATCAACCGCAAAATCCTGAAGACCGCGGCGTAGACATTGCTCTCGCTTCCGACCGCTGGCCGGCCCCTGCGCGACTGATGCCGGACAAAATCCTCCAGCAGTACCGCGCACTGCTCGCGGCAGCCGAACTCGTGCCCGACACGGCGCAAGACGGGGCTGCTCAGCGGCTGCAATCGCTGGCCTCGGAATTGCGCAGCCAACGCTGGTCTTTCCTTCGTGCGCCCCGCACGCCCAAGGGCCTCTATCTGTGGGGCGATGTAGGCCGCGGAAAATCCATGCTGATGGACCTGTTCTTCGCCGCCGCGCCCATAAAGAAGAAGCGGCGCGTGCACTTCAATGCTTTCATGGTCGAGACGCATGCGCGCATCCACGAAGCGCGGCAGCAAGGCGCCGACGATCCGATTCCGCCGGTCGCGCGCACCATCGCGCGTGAAGCGGCATTGCTGTGTTTCGACGAATTCCAGGTGACCGATGTGGCGGATGCGATGATCCTCGGCCGGCTGTTCGAGCAGCTGTTCGCGGCCGGCGTGGTGGTGGTCGCCACCTCCAACACGCCGCCGCAGCGCCTCTACGAAGGCGGCCTGAACCGCCGGCTGTTCCTGCCGTTCGTTGCGATGCTGGAGCAGCGCCTCGACGTCGTCGAACTGAACGGTCCGGTGGATTACCGCCTGCAGCGACTGGCGCAGCTTGACATCTACATCGTGCCGCTCGGACCGGCAGCCGACGCCGCCATGGATGCGGCTTGGCTTCGCCTCACCGACAGGAAGCGAGGGGAGCCGCAGACGCTGGCGGTTCTCGGGCGGAAGCTGCCCGTGCCGCAAGCCGCCAAAGGCCTGGCGCGGTTCTCTTTCGACCAGCTGTGCCGGGAGCCGTTCGGCGCGGCGGACTATCTGGAAATCGCCCGGCATTTCCACACCCTGCTGATCGATCGCATTCCGGCGATGGGGCCGGCAGAGCGCAACGAGGCGAAGCGCTTCACCACGCTGATCGACACGCTTTACGACGAGAGCGTGAAGCTGATCTGCTCGGCGGCCGCGGGGCCGGACGCGCTCTACCCGGCGGGCGACGGGGCCGACGCCTTCCGCCGCACTGCCTCGCGCCTCGTCGAAATGCAGAGCGCGGGTTATCTCCGGCACGGCCACGCCATCCACCACGCCGCCGTTGAACTGCAGGCGGCAGGGGCCTAATTCCCCGACCGGGAGCGAAAGTTGCCGCATGAATAGCCTGATCACCACGACCGTTCTGATCATTGCCGCGATCCTGCTTTATCGGTTCCGCGGGCCGGTGCTCGCGGCGCTGCGGCGCTTCGATGACCGCAACGCCGCCCGGCGCGCTCAGGAAGCCCGCGACCGCCAGGACCGCTTCGCCCATTACAAGCACACGCTGCAGCTGGCCGAAGAGCAGGTGGAAGAGGTAACCGGAGTCGAGGCGCGGGACACGCGCACCGGCTTGCCCGTCACGCGCTATCTCTTCGAAGGCGAGCAGTTCGCGTCGCGCGACGATGCCGAAGCCGCCCGCCAGCGCAGCATCGTGGCCAAAGCGCGCAAATTCTACGAAGAGCTTCCGGCCGCGCTCGCCCATAGGCGCAAAGAGACGCTGCACTGAACGTTTCTTCGCGTAACCAATCCTTCAACCCTCCCCTTGAGGGAGCACATCTCCAGCAATTGACTTGCATGGTACACCTCCTATTCGGGAGAAAAAGCGGGGGGTAGCGCCATGCTAATTAAACGATATTGGCGCAGAGTTGCGGGTTGGCCGCTCGCGGCCTTTGCGGTCCTGTGGGCAGGCGTCGGCACGATTGGGAATGTCGATACCCTGCTTGCCCACACAAGCGGACCGCGGACGACATGGCTAGGCAAGCTGGTACATGCGGCCCTATCCATTCCACCGCAGGCAACCCCCTTGATCGCCATAGCGGGCCTGCTGCTTATTTTTTGGGATTACCGCGTTAGGCATCCAAAGCCGGCAGCTATCGCACCATTTGCGGAATCAGATGCAGAGCTGAAGCGGCAAGCTTCGAAATGGCTATCGCACACACTTGGGGTAGCGGGCGCTCAGCAGGTTTCGCTTTTTGGGTCCATAACCCACGTTCATTATCCGACCTCGGATGTGGACGTGATCGTAACGCTGAAAGAAATGGGTGAGGCTGAGATAGCCCGCACCGTACGGCTTATGAAAGGCACCGTTGCCGGCGACTTTGAGCGGACGTTTGGTCACAAGCTACATTTGCAATTCTTCTGCGCTCAAGAAACCAAAGCACAGGAGGAATTTGAAAGACAGCAGGCAAACCTGGAGCGACTGCTCCTCAATTCCGTCGCCCCTTCTGAGCTTCCTTCTCTGCGGGAGTGAGATACTTGGACACGTCGCCTAAATTTAGCGCCCCCATCAATTTGCGAATGTCGCCGAGGCCGATTCCTTCTCTTCGCGCCCGCGCAACTGACTCGTCGTCGCAATCGCCGTGCGGCTTTGCAATCAGGATAAAGTCTCCTTTTCCTATTTCCCCGGGCCGACCAAGGAAATCTGCAACTCCAAATCGGTACGCATCGCTAAGCAAAACATTGATTGCACTTCGCCCATGCGTGCGCTCGATCAGATACACATATTCGCCCTCTACAGGCAGGCGCGTAAACGCCTCTACGCAATCGTGTTCGTCCATTCTGGCTTCGAAGAACTTTAGGATTGTGTAGTGCAGTGCGGACATACTCAGCACCCTTCACGGCTTCGGCGAAAATGTCGGGGTTCAAGCGGTTGTTATAGCGGAACTTAACTCGGCAACATAGCGGAAGTATTTGCGGCTGACCTTGTGGACCGCGTTTCACAAAGCTCCAAACCTTCAATCGTGTTGGTATGGATTGCGCCCACTACGTAATTGTTTGCTTGACGGCGCACGGCATAGTGCGTCAGTCGAAACCACGCGCAATCGTGGGATGCACCCCTCCCCGAAATCGCTTCGCGATTTCGACCCTCCCTCAAGGGGAGGGTGGGAACATAATTCGGATTATGCCGCTTCGCCCCGCAGCAGGCGCGGCAGCTTGCCGAGATCGCCGCCGGCGTTGCGCATGAAGAAGCGGCGCAGCGGGCCTATGGCGTCCACCGCGCCCATGCCGAGATCGCGGATTACGCGAAGCGGCGCGATATCGTTGGAAAACAGGCGGTTGAGCCCATCCGTCGCCGCCGCCAACGCGAACCCATCGAAGCGGCGCCAGCGCTGATAGCGGCTCAGTGCCTCGGGATGCCCCGCATCCAGTCCGAGCCGCACCGACTCCAGCACGCATTCGGCTAGCGCCGCCACATCCTTCAGGCCCAGATTCAATCCCTGCCCGGCAATCGGATGGATGCCGTGCGCCGAATCGCCGGCCAGCGCAAGGCGGTGAGCGATGTAGGTACGCGCCAGATGAAATCGCAGCGGGTAGGACCAGCGGGCGCCCACGACTTCGATCGGCCCGAGATGGTCGCCGAAGCGGCGCACCACTTCCGCCTCGAATTGCCTCGCCGGAAGCTGCAGCAGCGCCGGCGCAAGGTCTTCGCGCTCGGTCCAGACCAGCGACGAGCGATTGCCCGTCATCGGCAGGATGGCAAATGGGCCGGACGGCAGGAAGTGCTCGTAGGCCGTGCCGTTGTGCGGCCGCTCGTGATGCACGGTCGCCACGATTCCGGTTTGCGGATAGGACCAGGCGATGATGCGAATGCCTATTTCCTCGCGCAGCGGCGAGGCTCGGCCGTCGGCGGCGACGACCATATCCGCGCGCAGTCGCTGGCCGTTCGACAGCTCGGCTTCGATGTTTTCGGGATGGACGACGACGGACGCGACGGCGGCCGGCGCAAGCACTTCGATGCTGGGTGCCTGCTCGATGGCCGCAAAAAGCGCCGCCCGGATATGGCGGTTCTCGACGATAGCGCCCATCGGCTCGCCGATCTCGCGATGATCGAAGTGCAGCGAGAACGGACCAGGCGCGGCACCGGGCGCGGCATCGGTGACGAGGATGTCGAGAATCGGCTGCGTCTTGCCGGCCAGGTGTTCCCACACGCCCAGCGCCTTGAGCATGCGAATGATGGCATAGGAGAGAGCGCTCACCCGGCCGTCGAACGCCGCATCCAGCACCGCGGCGCGGCCCAAGGGATCGATGACGGCCGTCTCAAGCCCGCCTTGCGCGAGCGCCAGCGCGAGCGTCAGCCCGACCATGCCGCCGCCGGCGATCAAGACATCGCGATGGCGGAGGGCGCGCGCGTCCGTGCCCGCGGCATCTTCTTGGGTCGATAGAAACCTGCTCATTGACCTGGATTGTAAGGCTGTTTCGACGCTGGGGAATGGCGCGGCGTGCAAATAATTCTGTCTTGCGCATGACACACAGTTTCGTGCCGCGGAGAGAATTTGCTTGGGGAACAGAGTACGCGAAAGTTGAAGCGCGAGGCGCGTTTTCCGCCCAATCGCATGCTGCCGGTGCGAGACTCTGCAATTTGATAAGGGAACTTCTTACCAATCGCGGCGGAATTGGGGCGGACAAAACGCACCCTTGGATGGAACAGCAAGCCTCCAGCGCAATTTCCAATAGGAGGACTGAGCTGAACGATGAGACGCTACTACTTCAACTTTCGCAAAGGCGATGAAATCTCTCGCGACCGGCGCGGAATGTGGCTGCCGGATTTGGGCGCAGCACGCAGCGAAGCCATCCAGACCTGGGGAGATCTCATGGCAGTGGCGTTGCTCTCCGGCGAGACGCCGTTCGACTGCGAATACGAGATCGCCGACGACAGCGGCGAAACTCTGTTGACGATTCCGCTTGCCGAACGGACTTTGCTGAACTGACGCATTGTTGCCGCGGGCGAATCGCCTCACGCTGCCAGCATACGTGCATTCCGATGCATGTACATCTGATGGGGAACTCCGGCAGGGGCGCCGGCGGAATTGACGGCGACATGTCCTGATTCGCCGAGCCGAAGGGGGCAGCAATGAACCATCGATTCTTCAAAGCCGCATGGCTCGGCGGCATTTTGGCCGCCGCTCTGTCGACGCCGGCCTTGGCGAGAGCGGCATCCGATCCGCTCAATTCCGGCGACACCGCCTGGATGATCACATCGAGCGCCCTGGTGCTGTTGATGACGGTGCCGGGGCTCGCGCTGTTTTATGCCGGCATGGTGCGCCGGAAGAACATGCTGGCCACGGCAGCGCAGAGCTTCGGCGCCACCTGCATCATTACAGTGCTCTGGATGATCGCCGGCTACTCGATTGCCTTCACCACCAATCCCAGTTCGTCCGCCAATCAATTCATCGGGAGCTTCAACTATTTCCTGCTCGGGCCCATGGGCGTGAAATCGGTGAGCCCGCTCGCGGGCACCATCCCGGAATCCGTCTACATGTTTTTCCAGATGACGTTCGCCATTATCACGCCGGCGCTGATCGCGGGCGCGCTGGCCGACCGGATGAAGTTCTCCGCCTTCATGTGGTTCATGAGCCTGTGGCTGCTGCTCGTCTATTGTCCGATTGCCCACTGGGTGTGGGGCGGCGGCTGGCTGGGCGCGATGGGCGCCCTCGATTATGCCGGCGGAACGGTGGTCCACTTGAATGCCGGCACCGCCGGTCTCGTCGCCTGCCTGATGCTCGGCAAACGGACCGGCTACGGCAGCGAGAACATGGCGCCGCACAACCTCCTCTTCAGCGTCATCGGTGCATCGCTGCTGTGGGTCGGCTGGTTCGGCTTCAATGCCGGCTCCGCCGTGACGGCGGGATACAATGCGGGCATGGCGGCCGTGGTGACCCAGATCGCCGCCGCGGCGGCAGCACTCGCCTGGATGTCCGCCGAATGGGTTGTGGCAAAGCAGCCCTCGGTGCTCGGGATGATCTCCGGCGCCGTCGCAGGACTCGTGGCGATCACCCCGGCCTCAGGCTACGTCAATCCGCTTGGCGCCCTCACGATCGGCATCGCCGCGGGTGTCGTGTGCTATCTGGCCGCGGTGCGCATGAAGCGATTTCTCGGCTACGACGATGCGCTCGATGCGTGGGGCGTGCATGGCGTCGGCGGCGCGCTGGGCGCCATGCTGGCGGGCGCGCTGGCGTCGAACGCCATCAATTCTTCCGCGCATGGCTGGCTGATCGACGGCAACGGAGGCCAGATGCTGATCCAGTTCTACGATGTGGCGGCCACCTTCGTGTACTGCGCCGTCGTCACCGGGATCATCCTGAAAGGAATCGATCTCGTCATCGGCCTGCGCGTGAGCCGCGAAATCGAGGTCGAAGGCCTCGACATCAACCTTCACGGTGAAACCGTGCACAGCTGATCGGGTGAGCTCAGGGGGCGCCTTATTCTCCCGTGTGCGGGGAAGGTGCTTTTTTTTCTTCAGGTCGAAAATCGTCTAACGGGCGTTGGCTGCACCGGTGTGCGCGGCGGCTTCTCGGGTCCCGTTGAGCAGCGTCGATAATTCGCGCGCGATTTCGCGCGATGAGGCGCGGCCCAGGTAGCCGCGCTCCGGATTGAACGTCACGATCAGCGCCTTGTCCTTGAGCACAAGGCTAGCACGCGTACCGGTGGCGAAGGCGACGGTGCGCACGCGACCCATCAACAGCTTACGGGTCTGCCGGTCGTGCACGAAGCGCTCGATGCCGCGCGCGGCGTTTTCGATGGCCTCGGAGGCGGTGGCCCGCAGCGCGCCATCGGTTTCGAGCACGCTCCAGTTCACCACGAGTGGAACGCGCAAGTGCCGCTCATGCGCAAGACGCTCCGCGTCCTGGGCGGCGAGAAACTGCACGTCCTTCAGCGTCACGGGCGACGGCGCAAACGGCCCCGCGTCGCCGGCGCGCACGGCGGGAAGGCCGTTCGGCTGCCAATCGGTGTACAATGTCAGCCCGCCCCAGCCCGCCACCTTGAGCCCCGTCTCGCCGGAATCGTATTTCAGCATGCGGCCGCCGAGGGACGTGTGATCGGCATGGAGGACGTAGATTTCCGGATCGCCGTCGAAGCGCAGCAGATAATTCTTGCCGGCGCGTTGCAGCGTGAATTTTATCTTGTCGGCCGCGATATAGGCGCCGTCCTGAACCGGCGCGACGCGCTCGCCGAAAATGCGCTCGAAGAGTCCGGCCTGCGCGCCTGACGCCGCGATACACAGCGCGCAGAACGTCAACACAATCCGCAACAAGGAGCGCACCGGATGATTCAACCTGTTCGTTGCCTTTCACCGCACCGGTACTGTGCGCACCTGGCGGAAGCCCGTCCCCGCGAGATGGATTGATGGGCGGCAAATCGGGCAAATTTAAGGATGGGCGGATCACAAACACCGAACGGCAGCAAAGGTTTGGCTGCGGTGTGGCACGAGTGCACCCGATCCAACCGAGCCGGGCCGAAAAGCACCGCGAAAGGGGCTGACAGCGCGCGCGAAATTCCCTAAACCACGCGCGACTTCAAATCCCGCCAAAGGCGATTCCCGTGACCTGCCTCAATAGCTTCAAGGCCCGCCGCACGATGACGGTCGGCGGAAAAACCTACACCTATTTCAGCCTTGCCGCCGCCGAGAAGAATGGACTCACGGGCATTTCGCGGCTGCCTTATTCGCTCAAGGTGCTGCTCGAAAATCTGCTGCGCCACGAAGACGGGCAGATCGTCAAGGCAAGCGACATTCGCGCCTTTTCCGAATGGGTGAAGACGCGCAGCTCCGAACGCGAAATCGCCTTCCGGCCGGCCCGCGTGCTGATGCAGGATCTGACCGGCGTGCCGGCGGTGGTCGATCTCGCCGCCATGCGCGATGCCATGAAGACCCTGGGCGGCGATCCCGAGAAGATCAATCCGCTCGCCGAAGTCGACCTGGTGATCGACCACTCCGTCATGGTCGATAATTTCGGCCGCAAGGATTCGTTCAGGCGCAATGTGGAGAGAGAATATCAGCGCAACATGGAGCGGTACGCGTTCCTGCGCTGGGGCCAGCAGGCGTTCGCAAATTTTCGCGTGGTGCCGCCGGGCACCGGCATCTGCCATCAAGTGAATCTCGAATACCTCGCGCAAACGGTGTGGACGCGGAAGGTGAAGGAGAACGGTCGCACGGTGGAGTATGCCTCCCCCGACACGCTGGTCGGCACCGACAGCCACACCACGATGGTGAACGGATTATCGGTGCTTGGCTGGGGGGTTGGCGGCATCGAAGCGGAAGCCGCCATGCTGGGCCAACCCATCTCGATGCTGATTCCCGAAGTGATCGGCTTCCGCGTCACCGGGCGCTTGCGCGAAGGCGTCACCGCCACCGACCTCGTGCTCACCGTCACGCAGATGCTGCGCAAGAAGGGCGTAGTCGGGAAGTTCGTCGAGTACTACGGCCCCGGCCTGGACGACATGACGGTGGAGGACCGCGCCACCATCGCCAACATGTCGCCGGAATACGGCGCCACCTGCGGGTTCTTCCCCGTCGATACCGACACCTTGCGCTATCTCAAAATTACCGGGCGCAAACCCGCCCGCGTGGCGCTGGTCGAGAAGTATGCCAAGACGCAAGGCCTGTTCCGCAGCGTGAAATCCGCCGAGCCGGTGTTCAGCGACACCCTGGAGCTCGACCTCTCCACCGTCGAGCCGAGCCTCGCCGGACCGCGCCGGCCGCAGGATCGCGTGTCGCTGGCCAGCGCTTCGCACGAGTTCGGTACCGCGCTCGCAGAAACATTCGGGAAGCAAGCCGAGGCGCAGAAGCGGGTCAAGGTGGAGGGCACAAACTATTCCATCGGCCACGGCGACGTGGTGATCGCCGCCATCACGTCCTGCACCAACACCTCCAATCCCAGCGTGATGATCGGCGCCGGACTTGTGGCGAAGAAAGCCATCGAGCGCGGGCTGAAGGCAAAGCCGTGGGTGAAGACATCGCTGGCTCCAGGCAGCCAGGTCGTCACCGACTACTACGCAAAATCCGGTCTCGATAAATACCTCGACGCGCTCGGCTTCCAGCTGGTCGGCTACGGCTGCACCACCTGCATCGGCAATTCCGGCCCGCTGCCGGACGCGGTGGCGAACGCCGTCAACGACGGCGATCTGGTTGTGGCCGCGGTGCTCTCAGGCAACCGCAATTTCGAAGGCCGCGTGCATCCGCAAGTGCGCGCGAACTATCTGGCCTCGCCCATGCTGGTGGTGGCTTATGCGCTCGCCGGCTCGATGAACATCGATCTCACGCGCGAGGCGGTGGGCTACGACAACGCCAACAATCCGGTCTTCCTGAAGGAGATCTGGCCAAGCCCGCGGGAGATCGCCGATACCGTGCGCAAGGCCATCACGGCATCCAGCTTCCGCACCCGCTACGGCGACGTTTTCGAAGGCGACGCCAGCTGGAAAAAGGTGAAGGTGAAGCCGGGCAAGACCTACACTTACGAGCCGAACTCCACCTATGTGAAGAACCCGCCCTATTTCGACGGCATGCCGCGCGAGGCGCAGGGCACCGCCGACATCAAGAGCGCGCGCATCCTGGCGCTGTTCGGCGATTCCATCACCACCGATCACATCAGTCCGGCCGGCTCGATCAAGAAGGAAAGCCCGGCCGGCAAGTACCTCATCGAGCACGGCATCGAATTCGCCGATTTCAATTCCTACGGCGCGCGGCGCGGCAACCACGAAGTGATGGTGCGCGGCACGTTTGCGAACATCCGCATCAAGAACGAGATGATGAACGGACGCGAAGGCGGTCATACCATCTACTACGGTGGCGACCGGCCGTCGGGCGAGGAAATGTCGATCTTCGACGCGGCCACGCGCTACCAGGCCGACGGCGTTCCGGTGGTGGTGATCGGCGGCAAGGAATACGGCACCGGGTCGTCGCGCGACTGGGCGGCCAAGGGACCGAAGCTGCAGGGCGTCCGCGCGGTGATCGTCGAAAGCTTCGAGCGGATCCACCGCTCGAATCTCATCGGCATGGGCATCGCGCCGCTGGTGTTCGAGGCCGGCAAGACGCGGCACGATTACGGGCTGACCGGACGCGAGGCGATCGATATCCCGCTCTCCGGCACCATCACGCCGCGCATGCCGCTCACCGCGACCATCCGCTATCCGGATGGGCGCAGCGCGCCGCTGCCGCTCTATCTGCTGATCGTGACGGCCGACGAGATCGCTTATTTCCAGAACGGCGGCATTCTGCCGTTCATGCTGCGGAGCCTCGCGGCCTGAGGTCTGCTCCGCGGGGGCGCGGGCTGGCATAAGCCGCTGTTGCGCCGGTGTTTTCCGCTTTGCGCTGCGCCTCAAGCCGAAGTGACTGGAACGGCTGGGCCACGCGCCCCTATGGTGCGCCCATGTTTCGACTTCGTCTTGCCATCGCCATTCTGGCGGGGATGGGTTTCGTATTGCCGGTTTCCGCCGGACAGCCGACCGATGCCAAGGCCAGGCGGCCCGTGGTGGTCGAGCTTTACACCAGCCAGGGGTGCAACTCCTGTCCGCCCGCGGATGCGCTGCTGGGGCAGCTGGCGGCGCGCAAGGATGTGGTCGCGCTGAGTCTCCCGGTGACCTACTGGGACATGCTGGGCTGGCGCGACACGCTCGCCAGCGATGCCAACACACGCCGGCAGAAGGCCTATGCGAAAGAGCTCGGGCGCGGCGGCGTATACACGCCGCAAATGATCATCGACGGCGTGAAGGACGTGGTCGGCAGCCGCGAGCAGGCGGTGGAGGCCGCAATTGCGGCGCGCATGGCCGACGCGCAAGCCATTCCCGTCGATCTCGGCGGCAATCGGCAGCAGGTGCACATCGAGATCGGCCAGGCGGCGGATCGCGGCGAGCATGACGCCACGATCTGGATGTTCCGCATCGTGCCGCAGGCGACGGTGAGCATCGGCGACGGCGAGAACGGCGGTCGCACCATCACCTATCACAATGTGGTGCGCGAGATTAGGGCGGTCGGGAACTGGAAGGGACAGCCTGTAACCGTGAACCTGCCGCGCGCCGAAGCCGGCAGTCCGCGCGACGGCATTGCGGTTGTCGTGCAGCAGGGCGGCTATGGCCGTGTGGTGGGTGCGGCGCTGATCGATCACCCGAACTATGATCTGATCCGCTAGCGATTTTCCGGTGTGGCGTGTGCCAGCACGGGACGCCTTCTCTCGCGGATGTTGACGATTGCTCCGCGGAATTGCTGCGCAATTCCTCCGCCGCGTTTACCATGGAGCGGCGCGGCAGCATTTGCGAATTTGCGGCGCCTTGCTGACGAAGCGCACACAACCCGCCCCTGCACCGGCGCCACCAGCGCGGATCTGGAGACGGCGCTCATAACCGCTCCTTAAGGCAAACCCCGCGCGACCCAATGAAACACGGGGGGCTGCCTCACAAGTTTCAGGTTTTTTAATTTCCGCCTCCCATGATGATGAAAAGGCCGGAAATCGGCGCAAGGGTGGTGGGATGTGAGCCAGACGCTTCCGAAGAAGCCAGACGAAAGCATCCGGAAACTCACTGCCGCTCAGGATTTCGAGCGCTTGCAGCTGGCGCTGGCGGGAGCGCGGCAAGCGGCGTTCGACTGGACGGTTGCCGACGACCGGATCGCCTGGAACGGCGCCACCGATCTTCTGTCGCTGCACCGCGATCCGAACCGGCTTGCCAATGGCGAACACTTCCGTCTGTGGATGAGCGAATCCGGACGCGCGACTTTGCGCAAGCTGGTCGACGAAGCATCGGCAAACGATTCTTCATTCTCCTTCGAGTTCGAAGCGGCGTCTGCGCTCGGGTCGGAATGCTTCGAGATGAGCGGCGTGCGAATCGCCGGCGCCGACGGGCGCGCGGAACGACTGGTCGGGCTGCTGCACGTCGTCACCGAACGGGTTCGCGATGCGCAGCGGCTGCACTACCTGGCGACCCGCGACGAACTGACGGGCCATCTCAATCGCACCAGTTTGCGCTCGGAGCTTGCCGGCGCCATCGAGGCGGCCCGGGCCGAGTCGCGCAGTTGCGCATTCCTGGTGGCCTCGATCGACCGGCTGGCCGCCATCAATGAAGCCTATGGCTTCGGCGCGTCGGATGAGGTCATCGTCGCCGTCGGCGAGCGCCTGGCCGGCTCGCTGCGCGGCACCGACGTGATCGGGCGCACGGCCGGCAACAAGTTCGGCGTGCTGGTGGGCAACTGCACCGAGCGCGAAATTTCGCTGGTGGCCGATCGCCTGCGGGCGGCGGTGCGCGGCGAAGTGATCGTCACCCGCGGCGGCACGGTTTCGGCGACCATCAGCGTGGGCGCGGTGTGCCTGCCGGCCAGCGCGTTCTCCAGCCAGGAAGCGATGCTGCGCGCCGAAGAGGCACTCGATCACGCGCGCGGCCGCGGCCGCGACGGCTTCGCCGTTTACGCGAAATCTCCCCAGCGCGAAACTGCGCGGCTGCGGCTGATGGCGATCGCCGACGAAGTGGTGGCGGCGCTGCACGACAAGCGGCTGGTGTTTGCCTATCAGCCGATCGTCAGCGCCAAAACGCGAAAGCCCGTCCATCACGAATGCCTGCTGCGGATGCTGCGGACCGACGGCACCGTCGTCAGCGCGGGACAGTTCATCCCCGCGGCCGAGCAGCTCGGCCTGGTGCGCCTGGTGGACCGGCACGCGCTGGAAATGACGGTCGAAAGGCTGCACGCCAACCCGGACGTGAGCCTTGCCGTCAACGTGTCGGGGACCACGGCCGGCGATCCGTCGTGGCTCCAGTCGTTCATCAATTACGTGCGCGCCCACCACACCGTGGCAGGCCGCATCCTCGTGGAGCTCACCGAAACCGCGGCGCTGCAGGATTTCGAGGAAAGCGCCCGCTTCATCTCCAATCTGCGCGAGCTGGGCTGCCGCGTCGCCATCGACGATTTCGGCGCCGGCTACACCTCGTTCCGCAATCTGCAGATGCTGCGCGTCGACATGGTCAAGATCGACGGATCGTACATCCGCGACCTCTCCGCCTCGCCGGACAACCAGATTTTCGTCCGGACACTGATCGACCTCGCCAAGAACTTCAATCTGGAGACGGTCGCCGAATGGGTCGGCTCGGATGAAGACGCCGATCTGCTCGAGAAACTCGGCGTCGATTATTTCCAGGGCTTCCATGTCGGCGAGCCGCTGCTCGAGCCCGACTGGCTGAAGGCCTAGACCGTCCCGCCGCCCAGGCAGACCACGTGGCCGTGGCCGGTCAGCCGCAGCGTCTCCGGCCGCTTGTCGGCGCCGCAGCCGCAATACACGTCGAGGCGCTTCCCCGCGATGCCGCCGCCGATGTCGTCGGCGAGAAACAGCCGGTCGTTCCAAGGCGGCGGCAGATCGGGAATCCGGATGTGGGTGCCAAGCGGCACCAGCCTCCGGTCCACCGCCACGCTGCCAAGCGCGAGCGGCTTGCCGCGCGCCGTCAGCGGCGCGCCGCCCCGGCGCCAGGCCTTGTTCCAGCCAAGAAACCATCGGTGGCGGGTCAATGCCCAGCCGTCGGTCCGCACTTTGCGCAGGAAATCGGCCGGGAAGGCGTAGCGGCGCCCGTCGACGACGATCTCGACCGGCGTTCCGGCATATTCGCTTTCCGCAGCGGTGTAATAGCCGGTCACGAACCAGCCGCCGGAGCAGCGCATGCCGACAGGAGGGTTGGTTTGGGCTAACGCAGGCACAGCGAAAGAGAGGCAGCCCAAGGCCGCCACGGCCTGTCTCCGGGTCAGATCGGTCATCCGTCACCGTCGAGCGGCTTGTGACCTCGCTTCCCTTCGTCCACTAAAGTTCGGTGCGCTACTTTCGTTCCCGCGCCAGCTCCTGAAGCTGGCGGCGCATGGCTTCGATCTCGCCTTTCAGCTCGCTCAACTCGTCGGACGAGGGGCGCTTTTGCCCCTCCGGCCCGCCATTGGTCGGGCGTGGCGGAGGCTCGGGTTCGGCGGCCGAAGACGCTCTGGGGGTAAAGGGCGAAAACATCTTCATCGCCCGCTCGAAGACGGCGAGGTTCTGCCGCGCGAGATTTTCGAAGATCTGCGTCCCGCCGCCGAACGCCTCGGCCACGCGGCTACGCATCTGCTCCTGGTTCTTGGTGAAGCTCTCCATCGAGAGGTCGAGATAGCCCGGCACGAAGGCCTGCAAACTGTCGCCGTACATCCGGATCAGCTGGCGCAGGAACCGTATCGGCAACAGGTTCTGTCCCTTGCCTTCTTCCTCGAAGATGATCTGGGTCAAGACCGAGCGGGTAATATCCTCCCCGCTGCGGGCGTCGCGCACTTCGAAGTCAACGCCCTCCTTCACCATTTCGCACAGGTGATCGAGCGTCACGTAACTGGACGTCTGCGTGTTGTAGAGGCGCCGGTTCGCGTATTTCTTGATGATGACCGGGCCGGCTGGATTGGTGCGTTCTTCCGCCACGTTCGCCTGCGTTCGCTCGCCTGAATAAGTCGCTTCAACGCCGATAGCACAGCACCCGCCGCTTTCGCCTGTCCAGCATCTTTTTGCGGCTCCGAGGTTTGGCCGGCCGGAGACGCAAACGCAAGCGGCTGATTCCGTTCACAGAAACATGGCGGTTTACCCTTGCCCGCATTGGCGGCATTTTGGCCGCAGTGCAACAACCGCAGCCAAGATCTCGGCTAGAAGTGGCTCGATTGACCGTGAACGGCGGCGCCGTGGCATGGCGAGATGCGTGGAGCGCTAGGTCTGACAGCGCGAAGGAGAGTGTGAGATGGCGACGAACGTAAAGCAGATGATGGAAGCCGCGAACGCAGCGGTGCCGCGCATCGCGCCGGCCGAGGCCAAGGCGCTGATCGCCAAAGGCGAGGCGTTGGTGGTCGATGTCCGCGATGCGCCGGAAGTAGCGGCGAGCGGCAAGGTCGCCGGCGCCATCAATGTATCGCGCGGCATGCTGGAGTTCCGCGCCGATCCGGAGTCGCCTTATCATGACGCGAACTTCGACAAAGCCAGGACGGTGATCGTCTATTGCGCGTCCGGCGGGCGCTCGGCGCTGAGCGGCAAGCTGCTGAAGGACATGGGCTACGAGAAGGTTTTCAATCTCGGCGGCTTCAAGGATTGGGCAGATTCCGGCGGCGCTGTCGATAAAGGTGCCGCACCGGGCGGGTAGGCGTTCACGCACCGGGAGTCAGCCGAAGTCCAAGGCGTTCCCGGTCGATTGCAGCTCGCGTAAGACACGGCGATGCCGGGCAGTCATTCTCAACTGCCCGGCATCGGGAATGCAACGTGCGCCGCTATTACGCCGCGCGGGCTGTACCCTCGCGACCTATCAGGATGCGCTTCGTCTGCTTTTGCGCGTCGGAACGCTTGGCAAACGCGATCGTGAGAAGACCGTTCTTGAACGAGGTCGTCGCTTTATCCGGATCGATGTCGGATCCGAGCTGAATCGATCTCTCGAAGGCGCCGTGCAACCGCTCGCTGTACACTGAGCCGTTGGCGTCGCTCTTCTGCTCGCCCTTGAGCGTCAGCACGCCGTCACGCAGGCTGACGGTGACGTCTTTCTCGTCGACGCCCGGGAGCTCCGCAAGAACTTTTAGGTCCTTGTCGGTCTCGCTCACCTCGATGTTCGGCGAAGAAGTCGAGTAATTGAGGCCGAACGACTGCGGCTGATCGAAATCATGCAGAAAGTTGTTGAAGAGGCGGTTCATCTGGCCGTGCAATGCCAGGAACGGGCTGTTTCCGGCAGAATAGTGCGCAGCGCCGGAGCCATGGCTCCATGGGTTGAAGCTCCTTGTGTCCATATTGGACGCTGAGGTTGTCCTGTTATACATTTGAAGTCCTTTCAGGGAAGCGTCAGTATGTGACGCTGTTTGACATGTAATAATTTAAATCAAAATTACAAGAAGACGCGCCGTATAGTTCGATGACTATGTACACCGTTTAATCGGTCGCCGACGATAATTTAGTGGACAACGGGTATCATTTGGAACACGCGAAACGGATGCCCGTTCGTCGGGAGCGGTCACGCCACCTGCGAAAGCCGCGCGACGAACGTCGAATGCGCGATCGACACGCGCGTCCCGCCCGAGCCGCTTGTCGTTTCGATCTGCGCATCGAGCTGATGGGCGAGCGCCTTGACCAGACTGGTTCCGAGGCCGCCTCTGGCATCTGGTGCGGCCGTCGATCCGACGCCATTGTCCGAAACCGAAAGCATCCAGTCGGTGCCGTTGACTTCGTAGCGGATTGTGACGGCATCCGCCGGGCCCGGATTTGGAAAGGCATATTTCAGTGCGTTGATGACGAGTTCGGTCACGATGAGGCCCAGGCTGACGGCCTGCGCGGAAGCCAGTTTTCCGTCGTCCGCGATGACCTTGAGCATGGCCGGGCGGCTCTCGCCGATCATCGATTCGGCGAGCGATGCCGACAGCTTCGACAAATAGGGCGCGACGTCGATCCGCTCGCCGCGGCTGGCGCTGTGAAGGTGCTGCTGAACCGCCGCGACCGACAGGATGCGGCGATGCGCGTCATGCAGATGCTGGCGCGTCTCGGGCGACGTGACAACGCGCGCCTTCAGCATCAGAATGCTGGCGACGATCTGCAGGCTGTTGGCGATGCGGTGCTCCATTTCTTCGAGGAGCATTTGCTTTTGCTGCAGCAGATCGTCGGTCTGCGATTGAAGATGCGCCTTTTCCCGTTCGATGGCCCGCCGCTCGGTCACGTCCTCCAGGCCGAGAACGATGGCGCGGCGATCGCCGTCGCAGGTTGCCGGCCGGGCGTGAAACAGCAGGACGCGGTGTCCGATTCTCGGAAAATCGTGCGCGATTTCGGTTCCATCTGAGGCGCAGTGCCCGGCCGCCGTGCGCTGGAGCAGCAGGCGCAGGGGCGGAAGATCCCAAGCGCCGTTGTCCAATGCGAACACGGGCCGGCCCCGAGTGTCTTTGGCCGCGATCTGGAACGACCGGTGGAAGGAGCCGCTGGCGAACAGGATGTTCAAATCGCCGTCGAGCACGAGGAGCGGTTCGCGGATCGCGTCCGCAATCACGCCCGCGAGTGAGCCCGGTTCCTCCAACTGGCCGAGAATTTCTTTCATGGGCGTCCATCCGCCTCTCTTTTGGCTAGATTTGCGCCAGCGTCTCCGCCTTGCGATTCCCCCCTTCGTTCATCGGATGACGGCGCAACGTGCTATTCTAGCAGGCGGTATCCAGCCGATCTGAGCAAAATTGCTCACCGGGATAGATAAGCTGTCGGCTCATGTGGTAACATAAAAACTGCGGCATCCGGCCTCCGCGGAGATCCAAGAGTCGTTATGGCTGACCAACGCAAACCGTCCTTCGAACCCCATATTTTTCTTGCCAAGGCAGGGGGCGGCCGGACCGTGTTGAAATACGCGAGAGATCAGGTCGTGTTCTCGCAAGGCGATCGTGCGGATGCAGTGTTCTACATCCAGAAGGGCAAGGTGAAGCTTACGGTCGTCTCCTCGCAGGGGAAGGAAGCCGTGGTGGCGGTCCTCGGCACTGACGAGTTCTGCGGCGAGGGGTGTTTGGCAGGCCAGCCGCGCCGAATGGCGACAGCGACGGCGATGACCGAGGGCGAGATCATGCGGCTGGAGAAGGCCGCCATCATTCGCGTCTTGCACGAGGAGCCGGCGTTTTCGGAGGTGTTCGTCTCCCATCTGCTGGCGCGCAGCATCCGGATCGAAGAAGACCTTGTCGATCAGCTGTTCAATTCCAGCGAGAAGCGTTTGGCACGCGCGCTTCTTCTGCTGGCGAACTTCGGCAAAGAAGGACGGCCGGAACCGATCATCGCCAAGGTCAGCCAGGAGACGCTGGCGGAGATGATCGGCACGACCCGCTCGCGCGTGAGTTTCTTCATGAACAAGTTTCGCCGGCTGGGCTTCATTGCCTACAACGGCCACCTCGAAATCCACTCATCGCTGCTGAGCGTCGTCCTGGCGGACAAGCCCCGGATTGCGGCAGACATCTAGCAGACCGCTCCCGGATCCTGTGGAGGTGGATGGCGTTCCCCGCTGTTCAATTTTGACCAGACGCATCGGTTTGGCGGCGCCTAACTTTCCCGTTGCTGGATGCTTCGGGTGCCCCCCGATTACCATCGTCCGGCTTGTTGACCCCGGCCGAAACCATGGTCGGGGTTCTTTTCTCCACGATTGCACGAGCGGAGCACAGGAATTCCATGGCCGCAGCGAAGCAGCATCCCGGTGTTCATCTCAGCGCGTCGCGTTGGTTTGCGGTGCTCGCGCTTGGCGCCATCCTGATCGGGGCCGGACTGGCGTTCGCAACCTGAGGCGGAGCGAAAGACAATGAGCGAACGCAACTCGCAATGCCCGCCGCCGGCAGCGGATCAGATGGAGGCGGCGCTGGAACGCTGGGAAGCGGAAGGCGGTGCATTGAAAGCCACTTCCGCGCGGCCGGATGCGAGGCCGTCCCGTCAAGACGCAACAGGCAGCGAGGCGCCATAGATTCGTACGGTATGGAACCAAAGCCGACGTTGCGCGCTTACATTGCAGCGGTGGAGTACTTCCCCGCATGCTCCCCGCAGCGCGCCCGGTTACACCCTCCAAATTCGCCCTGCTTGCGCAAGAGACTCTTGCAATCACGAGCCGAAGAGAGCGCCCACCGGCATCATGCCGACAGGTGGCTTTGCAACAAGGAAACTGAAATGAAATTGATCATCAAATCCGCCATTGTGGCGGCGGCAATGGCCGGTGCGACAGCTTTGGTGCCCGGCGCTGCCACTGCCGGCGTCTCAATCGGTATCGGCATCCCGGCGGTCGTGGTTGCCCCCAGCCCCGGCTATATGCCGTATGACGACCAGTACTACTACGAACCCATCTACATCAGCGGATCCTGGTATCATGGACCGTATCGCTGGCGGATGCGCGGCGGCGAGCGCGTCTTCTTTGTGGATGGCCGCTGGCAGCGGAATGAATGGCGCGAAGGGCGCATTCCGGCCTCGATCGTGTTTCGCAACGGCGGAGCGTTAAGAGGCGGGCGCTATGAAGGCTTCGAAGGCGCCGAGCGCATCAACGCGCGCTTCCATCCGGCGAATTCGGATGTGCGCGAAGACCGGCGCGACCTGAGCGGCGACAAGACCGACATGCGGCAAGATCGCGGCGACATGCGCGAGGACCGCAAGGACCTCCACAGCGACAAGAAAGACGCCGGCCACGACGGTGACAACGATCCCAGGTAAGTGAACCGATAAAGGGACGTACCACGGAAAGGCTTTCCGCTTCGGCGGAGAGCCTTTTCCATTTCCGTTTCAATTAGGGCGGCTGCGATGGCGGCTCCGAGGGGCACTCAGCCGAACGTCGTCCGCACAGGTCGCGATCAGGCGCGGCGAACCAGCCGCAGGATGAGCAACAGCACGACGGCGCCGATGGTGGCACTGGCAATGATGCTGACGAGGCCGACACCCAGGTGAATTCCCAGCCGGGGCAACAGCCAACCGCCGACGAACGCCCCGATGATCCCGACGACGATATCGCCGACCAGTCCGAATCCGCCGCCCTTCACGATGACACCAGCCAGGAACCCTGCGACTGCGCCGACCAAAAGCCAGATAACGATGGTTTCGAGGGGCATGCCAATTCTCCACAATGTGGCGCGGGCGCGCCGGTCTAACGCGCGACGACGCTGTCCATTTGCAAGGTCACCGCGGTCTGTGACAACAGCCTGCCGTTGATCGATCCGCCAGTTTTCATGGCTATCAATGTTTTCGACAGAATCGTCCCTTCAAAGTGTGACGTCGTTCCAAGGCTGACTTTGCCGGCGACCTGCCAGAATACGTTGCTGGCAAGCGCGTGTCGGCGCAGGAGGACTGTCTTGCCGCCGGACACAATGAGATTTTTCGCGATCTGGAAAATCCATACAGCATGTGAGCCGCCCTTCAGCGCCACATTTGTCGATATGTTGACATCGCTGGTCCAGCTGTAGACGCCGGGAGCAAGGGTGAGCCCACCGATATTCCCGCCGCGCAGCTCGTGAATTGTCGCGGGCCGTCCCGCAGCGTCCGTGTACGCGGTTTGCATGTCGCCGACCGCGGCGTTGAGCAACGCTGGAGCCTTGATATTGCATGGCGCGGGGCCGGCGTCGTCGACGGAATAAACCTTTCCGGTTACTTCGGCGCAGGTCAGGTGGTCGGCTGCACCAGTGATAGGGCTGGTTCCCACATTGCCCGTAACATCCGAGCTCGGCACGTCGGTGATTCCCGATTGTGACAGGATGGCAAAATGGCCAGCCTCGCCAAGGTATACCGGTGCCGTGGGGCCGGGACTCAAAATCATTGTCGAGGGGGATTCACTTGCTGCGGCTGCGTTCGCCAGGGGGCCGCCAAGCAACATGACCGGAACTGCCGCGATCGCGCGCAGCAGATCTGCATTCAAACCAAACCTGACCATCGTTTTCTACCAGCTCCAGCGCCGGCAGTAGCGGTGATGATGGTACCAACGATAGGAGGAACAGTGGCGATGACGATGGCGATAAGGACCGTCGCCGATGCCGATGTGCGCGCCTGCCCCGACTCCTCCGACATGGACGCCCACGCCGACATCGGCATTCACCGCTGTCGTCGCGACCGAGAGGGGAAGAGCGCACGCCGCTGCGAGAACGATCGCCAGAGCGTATTTCCGTGTGCTTGTCATGTTCGATTCCGTTTCTTCAATTTGCGAAATGGTCCGCGTATGGCCGGGGCGACCGCAACGCGCCAAACCGCTTAGGCAAGTCCCGATTCATGGAAATTAAGCCGGGGGCACCCCCGACGTCTGATCAAAATTGCTCACCGGCATGACGGCCAACGGAGCCCACGCCGTGGCCCGATTCCGAGATCTACGGACTTGCGAGCTGCGGGCGAAAGCGGTTTCCGATCCGTACGCGGACGAGCCAGAAGATCATGATGGCCAGCGGCGCCAGTCCGAGCGCGAGCAGGATCGGTGAGCCGTGCATGAAGGCCGGCATGACCTTTTGCTGGCCGAGGAAGAACGAGCCCGCGGCGAAAAACAAAGCGAAGCACATGCGCCAGAGGTGCCGCGCGATGCGCTGCACGCCGGAAATCCCGCCCTGCCGGATCACGTTGAAATCCAGACTCGCGAACAACGCGGCGATGAAAGCGAACACGTAATAGAGCGGCGAGCGATATCCATCGAGATGACCGCCATTCATGGTCGCCTGCGCCGCCCAGATCAGGAACAGCACGGCTACGCCCAATGGGACAAGCACGACAATCTTTTCGAACCGCCCGACAGTTCCTTCCTTTCGCCTGACCGTCATCCAGGCGGTTGCCACCAGATAAGCCGCAAGAATGCCAGCGCCGATGTTGCCCCTTTGATGAATGGGGATGGATAGGACGGTGCCCAGTGTCGCCATGAGCAACATCGCAATGACAAATATCTTGCCGAACAGGCGATGCAGGCGCTCGCCCTTTTCAAGGAACAATGCGCCGTAGCCCGAAAGTATGGCGATGCTGCCCCCGCCGATGTGCAGTGCCAACGTCGCGATCACGATCGCATATATCCACCACGCGCTGCCCGCCGGAAGATGCGAAATCGACAGCGGCATGGCCGTCTGGCTCGCCGGAATCATGGCTGCGCGCCGTTGGGAGTCGTCGGGGCCGCTCTGAGGAGCGATAGAGCAAACCCGACCAGCATCACCGCGAGAAAGCCGAGATTGATGTATAGTCCAATCGGCGTCGCCTGATAGGCGCTGGATCCGGCGAGGGGATGCGCAAAGCGAAGCGCGAAACTGCCCAGCTGCACGATCAGGAGCATGAGGTACATGAACGGAATCATCGTGCGATAGCGGATCAACGCCGCCGCGCTCACCAGCGGCAGGATCAGAACGTAGAGGCCCAGGGTGGCGAAGAGCGCGACCGCTGCTTCCGCGCCCGCGGCGTTGAAGCTGTCGACGGGTATCCCATCGGCGGTTGTCATCACCAGGCGCGGGTTGATGGCAGAGTTCACGCCCTGAGCCGCCTTCACAAGCACCACAGGCACGAACAGCCAGATCGCCAGCCGGTGGCCGCGATAGGCGTTGTCGAATTGCTTGGGGAAAATGCGATCGAGCATCCGTTTCTTCACCTACAGGATTCTGGCGGTCTTCGCGTAGAGACGGATTTGGCAGTGCCCGTCATTCCGAATGCTCGCCACGGTATAGGTAATCATTGGCTCTCCGGCGCCACATGACGCCGCGCATCAAAAGCATGATCGCCGGTAACAAAATGGCTCCGGCACGCGCCGGGGGCGTCATCTTGGCCGCTGCCGTTGGAAGAAGGCCCAGATCACTGCCGGTCCGTTCGGCTCCTTGGGGGTCGGGCCGAGAAGCCGCGGCGCGCGCCAGTACGGCTGGGGCATCACGTGTCCGCCGCCGTGAATGGCAACGAGTTCGACTTCGGTTTTGGCGGCGCGACCCCAGAGCACTTGCTCGACGCGCACGCCGTCCGCCACCCCGACATCGCGGGTTACGGGTTGGCCGGAAATGGCATTGAGGCGCGCAAAATATTCGGCCGACCCCCGCGACGACAGCACCGTGCCGCGCCGGATGAAGCCGAAGAGTTTCACCTCTCCTCCGTCGAACGGGTTCAGCGGATCGTTCGTGCCGTTCATGATCATGACGGACGAGGTGCCTTGGGCCGGAGGCCTGCACTTGAAATTCTCTGGTGCCGGCACGTTTGCCGCGACCGCGGCCACCGCGCGGAAGCGGGACGGCGCCTCAAGCGCGAGACGAAACGCCATGTGGCCGCCGCGGGAAATGCCCGTCGCAAACACGCGGCTGCGGTCGATGCCGATTTCAGCGATGAGCCTGTCGGCCATCGCCGTCAGGAAGCCAACGTCGTCGATGTTGAGCCGGTTGGCGCTGTAATCGCCGACGATGTTGCAGGCGTTCCAATAGCCCTCGAAACCATTGGGATAGACCACCGCAAAACCCTGCCGGTCGGCGAGCCGGTCGAACCCGTAGCCCGTCTCGATTCGGATTTGCGCACCGCTCTCGCCCGAGCCGTGCATCACCACGACAAGCGGCGCGCCTTTGGGCAAGCCGCGCGGCACGTAGGTCAGGTATGTCCGCCGCCGTCCGCCCACCGCGATGCTGCCGTGGATCACCTTGCCGGACAGCCTCGGAATCTCGGGCGAAGGCGAATAGACGAAATAGCCGATCAGCGCGCCGCCCAGAGCGACCAGCGCAACAAGCGTCCAAACGAAGAGACGCACAACTCTCATCGCGCTCCGCCGAATTCTACGCGGACGTCGACTCTGTGCCAGGCCTGGGCGCAGAATTGGGTCGGAAGGTCCATCGATCGCCGGGTTTCTTCACGTAATTGGCAAACACGTAGCGCCAGGGAATGATGGGAATGAGGACAATGATCGGCGCTATTTCAAAGAACGATTGCCGCGTGTCCGCATCGAACTGGTTGGTGAGCCACAGCGGCAGCGCGATGCCAAGCAGCCAGATCGTTTTCCAGAGCAGTTCGTATACCAGCAAAGGCAGCATCTGCAGGGGATAGCGGATGCCCACAATAGAGAGGAGAGCCAGCGCCAGAAGAAAGCTGTGCGCCACGCCGCTCATCAAGGTCCAATGGGGGTGATGGAAAAACAGCGGCAACTGGATCGAGCCCTGCCCCACCGCGATCAGCGCGAAGAAGACGCGCAGGGTGTAAAGGCGCCACAGCGCGACATCGAGCGTGCCGGTGCCGCTCCTGTGTGGCGCCGCCGAAGTTCCCGTGGCAATAGTTTCGGTTTGCGCCATGTCGCTTGTTCCCTTTGCCGCGTTCCTACCTCATAAATGGGGAGGGCCAGGCCGGCTGCCATGGCGGCACGCATCAAAAACATGATCCGAGGTAACAGACCGTGCCGGAGTTGACCGTCGCGGCCGGGCTTGCCCGCGGACTCATCGAGGTAGCGGTGTCCAAAGGCGCGAGCCACACCGCGCTGCTGGCGCGCACTGGCATCGACCCCGAAGAGCTGCAGGATCAAGACAACCGCATCCCATTCCGGAATTACGTGGCGCTGATGCGCGCCGGCAAGCAATTGTGCAACGACCCGGCACTCGGGCTGCATTTCGGCGAACTGAACGACCTCGCCGAGGTCTCCGTCGTGGGCCTCATCGGCAACGCCTCGGAAACCATGCTCGAAGCCATGCAGCAGATGAACCGGTATGGCCGGCTGGTTATCGAATTCGACGGCGGCCCGGACCGCTTTCGGGTGGTGCAAGCGAAAGGCGGCGTCTGGCTGGTCGACAACCGCGAAAACGCCAACGAATTTCCCGAGCTCACCGAATCCACGTTCGCGCGAATCGTCTGCGGCGCGCGCCGGTCCGGCTACGAGCCAATGGTGAAGCAGATCCACGTGACCCATCCCGAACCCCCCTATCGCGGCGAATATGAGCGCATCTTCCAGGTGCCGGTCACGTTCGGGGCGGAGTGGAACGCCATGCAGGTCAACGAAGCGGCGCTCAGTTACCGGCTTCAGCTGCAGCCGCGCTACGTCTTCGGTATCCTGAACGAGCACGCCGACGCACTGCTCAAGGAGCTGGAGAACTCCAAATCGGTGCGCGGCCGGGTCGAGAGCCTACTGATGCCCGTCCTGCACACCGGCGATGTCAGCATGGAGGCGATCGCGGCCAGGCTGGGCCTCAGCCGGCAGACCCTGTTCCGCAAGCTGAAGGCGGAAGGCACGAGCTTCGAGAAGGTGCTGGATGGCCTGCGCCACCGGCTGGCGGTCGATTACCTCGGCGGAAAAAAGGTGTCGGTGAACGAGGCGGCGTATCTGGTCGGCTTCTCAGACCCGGCCGCGTTCAGCCGCGCCTTCAAACGCTGGACGGGCGCGAGCCCGCGCGCGATGCGCAGCGGCCAGACCCAGTAATTCGGCGCCGCCGTTCCGTTCAGACCGGCAGGCGCGGCGCGCTATTTGCTGCGCAGGAAGCCGCGGTAATTGCCCTCCGCATCGATGTACCAGCCGGCGATCAGCCCCTCATTGTTGATGTTGTTGGGGTAGGTCCCGGCGGCGCCGCTCACGTCGAAAATCCGGAAATTGCCACCGGCGGTGCGCAGGAACCCGTGCGCGGCATAGGCGCTGTCCTCGTAATACCCAACAATCTGGCCGCTGTTGTTGATGCCGGTGGAGAAGGTCCCGACCGAGCCGGGAGGATCGAAAATTGTCATCGTTCCGTCTGCGGCGCGAACGAACCCGTGATACACAAAATTCGAGTCGGCATAGTCGCCTGCGATGGCGCCTGCCCCGTTGATGCCCAGCACGAAGGTGCCGTTCGCCGCACCCGGCGCATGGAACTTTGTGATCGTGCCGGCGGCGTCGCGCACGAAGCCGTGCACGAGCCCGTTGGCGTCGCCGTATGTCCCGGCGATCACGTTATCCGAATTGATCGCCATCGCCCGGGTGCCATAGGCATCGCGCTTGACATCGAACGTGGTGATGGTGCCCTCGCGCTGGCGTACGAAACCGTGCGGAACGGAATAAACATCGTAGTAGGAGCCGGCGATCACGCCCTTGTCGGTGATGGCGATGGGAAAGGTGCCGCTGGCGTCGCCCGGCGCATGGAAGATGATCGTCGATCCGCCACTGTGGCGGATGAACCCTGGATGATTGCCCTGCAGGACGGTCCAGTGTCCGGTGGTGACGCCGTCACTGTTGATTCCATAGGCGGCAGTGACTTTCGAATCCGGGTTTTGGAAGGTGGTGAGGGTGCCGTCCGGCGCGCGAATGAAAGCCTTGGTGATGTTGTCGGTGCTGTCGTACCAGAAACCAGCGATGCTGCCGTCCTTGTTCGAGTCCCAGGGATAGGTGCCGATCGACCCCGGCGGATCGAAGGTGACGATGGCAGCAGTACCCGCCAACGCAGCGGACAGGTAGCCCGGCGCGGCCAGCATCGCGCAGCATGGCAGCGCGGCCAGCGTCGCCGCGCGGAACGATGTCTTCCGGTTCATGGCACTCTCCCCTGTGGCCCGGCGATGATACGCCGCCGCCCGCCTTGCGACCAGACAGTGTCCTCCATAAAAAATCGGAAGGCGTCGCATTGGTCACCGGACGACGATCGCTGCCCGCGGAGCCCCGATCGGGGCAAAATATGCCCGGTAGAGGCAAGCCTGACCGACGCAAACCGCCGGCAATGCGCGTGAACTCATTGCCGGAGTGGCTTTAGCGCCAGCGGCCCTTCGACATCAGAAGGCCTTTGTTCAAAGCAAACGGGCGAAAGCGTTGCGTCACGAGACCGAAGCCCGCGCCTCAGTGATGCCTGGCTGCCGCTGTGTCTTGCCACCAACATGTCGTGCCGGCGCAGGTGTTCAGAACGGAGAGCTTGTGCTGCATATCCGCTATGACAGCCGCGTAGCTTGGATCACCCGGACGGCTTTGCAGTTCGTACGGATCGACCGAACGATCATAAAACTCATTCCCGGTATACACTTCGTTGTTGTCGACATGCTCCGCATATTTATACATCGAAGTGATCACACCGGCGTAATAGCCGGCGTGATGGCTATCCTCGTCGCCCTCTCCGGCCCTGTCATTGCCCTCAATGAGCATGGCGGTTCGCCATGGAAGATCGGGATTGGTCAGGACCGGTACGAATGATCTTCCATCTCCGCGCCGCTGCGGTGTTGCATGCAAGAGATCCATGATGGTTGCGGGCACGTCGAGATTGCTCACCATCTGCGTCCGCACTTCGCCGCGCGGGATACCCGGGCCCCGGATGACGAGCGGAACGCGCAAAGCTTCCTCATAGAGGAGAAACTTGCTGGCGGCCTTGCGATGCTCGCCGTCGAACCAGCCATTATCCGACGTAAAGATAATATAGGTGTTATCGCGGATGCCGTAGGACGCGAGCTCTTTCATGATCGCCAGTACCATGTCGTCCACCGCAAGCAGTGTTTCGGCGCGGCGGCGATAGAGATTGGTCGCCACGTTGATGCTCGACTGGTCCATTAACGGAATGGTTTGCATGAACGCAGGTTTGTCGCTCATATCCGCTTCGTTGAAATTGGGCGGGTGGGGGAGCGCGAGATTGTCGAAATAGCCTTTGTATCTTGTGGGGGGTTCTGGTGCATTCTTTCCCGGATATCCTTCGTGCGGCGCAACTCCGGTGTACCAGATGAAGAACGGTCGCGAAGCGTTTGCGGCGATGAATTGTTGTATCAGACCCGAAATCACGTCTGTCTGATAGTTCGCGTCCCCCTCGCCGTAGGTATGCACGTTCCCGTTATCGTTTACTTCGTAATCGTAATAGAAATAGGGTTTATTTGTAAGCGCCCACCAATAGTCCCAGCCAGGTGGGATATAGGTCTTGGAGGAGCCGTGGCCGTATCCGTTCAGGTATTTTCCGAGCATCGCGGTCTTGTATCCTGCCGCCTGCAAGGCCACAGGAAGCGTGTTGCGATCGTTCCGCAGTGCAGCGAAACCACCCGTTCGCGCGCCGTCCTTGTTGTCCCACACATGATTGTTGTGGCTGTACTGTCCGGTAACGAAGGTGGCCCGGGACGGACAACACGCCGGATTGACGGCGTAACTGTTGAGGAACCGCACGCCCTGCCGGGTTAACAGGGCGGTCACATTCGGCATTCGCCCGAGTGGATCTGCATCCCTCTGATCATCGGTCATGATTACGATGAAATTGGATGGCGGTGGGGCTGACTTGGCCTTCAGTGAACTGCAGGGCGCAAGCGCAATAAGCAAAACTGTAGCGAACAATCTGACAGCGCCCTCTTTGCCTTGCCTGTGGGATGCGAAGGCGGCCGCGCTAAGGGACGGTTGGCGATGGAATTCCATATCTCTCTTCTTTGCTTCATAACAAGAAATGCCGGACACCATCTTACCTCTAATTCGGCCCAATTGCCGAATCCTATTTTGGCAATCGCCTCTGCCCGGGGGAAAACCGATTACGTGCTTTCCACCTCTGCTTACCCATGAACTTTCGGTAATCAGTCGCTTCGGCAACCGCGCGCGCAATCGGCGTTTCGCGGAGTCAAAAAAAGGGCGGAAGCGTTTCGGCCTCCGCCCTTTGTCTCTCGCATTCCTGCCGGATCAGAACGTGACCCAGACTCCATTGCGCCAGTAGCCGCGGCCGGGGTGTTCGCGCCACACGTAATGCTCCCGCGGACCCCAGCGCCAGCTGTTCGGATGAACCACCACACCGAACTCGGGCCGATAGACTTCGGCGCGCGGCACGTGCCAGCACGCGCCTTCGCGGTTGCACACGATCGCCGCGGAGGCGCTGGTGGCGGCGATCGCCAGGGCGGTCACGCCCAAGGCGGCCGCCGCACCCAATTTGACAAATTCCCTCATCCAGATTCTCCCGTGATTTTGGTTTCGCCCTCTGCGCTTCGGGAACGGACAACCGGGCCTGAAGTTCCGTGAGCGGCAGGCGGACGCCGAAATATCTTGCGCTCCCTCCACCACAACACTGAATCGAATTCTCTGAAACAGCCACCCAAACACTTATCCGGTCGTTCATCCAGGCGGCTATCTTCCTTCGACATTCGGTTGCCGCCGATCACAATGAGCATGGGAGCAAAGGTGATCGGGTGGGGCTATGGGCAAACTCACGGTATGGGCGCTGGGCGCCTTCTGCTCGGTGTGTACGACCGCCTCGGCGCAGAATCTGCCCACGAATCACGCGTATCCACGGCATCTAATCGCCGCCGGGATCGCTGCCAGACCGGCCGAACGCGAAGAGCTTTACACCCATGCCGCCGGCGTGGCGGCGCGGGCGGGGGTGGCCTCGCCCGACAACGGGCCGCTCAGCCGCGAAGAACTGTTGAGCATCCTCATGCTGATGAGCCTGCAGCGGGCGCCGGCGACTCACGCCTCCTGAAGGCTGACGCATTGCACAGCGTCGCGGGCACCGTCGCTCGCCCTCCATCCTCGTCCAAGTTCAGCGTCGCTAAATTGCAAACGTTCTCCGCGAAAAGTCGCGAGGATCTGGCAATGATTCGTTTGCGTTCGCGCCAGCCGTGATTTGCCGGAGGGCTCGCGGAGCAGCAGGCTGCCCCTGGGCGTATGAGCGCCGTGCGGCGGACCGCGCGGGGCCGATGGGGTCTTGCCATGGCGTGGGGCGTGCGAGCGGCGTGCGCGGCGGCGATTCTGGCCGCTGCGGCAGCCGAGGGACTTGCTGGAAACGCGAGGGCCGACAGTGGCCATACACCGCACTGGCTGATCGATCCTCAGACCGGATGCTATGTCTTCTACAACGACCCGCACCCAGCCGACCTTGCGACATGGTCCGGAGGCTGCGTGGACCGGATGGCGAACGGCGTGGGCACCGCGACCTTTACCGGGCGAGGACGCTTCGTCGAGTCGGTTTCGGGCACGTTCGCAAAAGGAGCGGCGGAAGGCAGTGTGCGCGCCAACTGGGCGGACGGGGCTCATTTCGAAGGCAACGCCGCCTCGGGACGCTTCAACGGCCAGGGCGTGCTCACCACTGCCGACGGCGACCGCTTTGAAGGCCAATGGGCCAGCGACCGGCTCAATGGCCGCGGCACCGTGGTGTGGGCAAATGGCGACCGCTACGACGGCGATTGGCGCGACAGCAAGGCCAGCGGGCACGGGACGCAGGTTTGGGCGGACGGTCGCAAGTATGAAGGCGAATGGGAGAACGACCGCCCCAACGGCCACGGCGTGCTGACCCGCAAGGACGGCAGCAACGTCGAGGGCGAGTTCGTGGACGGCGAGCCCAAGGCAGCACTGGCGCGTGTTGCGGAGGCAGCGTCGCCGAAACCGCCGGCGGCACCCGCTGCAGAAAGCCACGCCGCCACGGGCCCTGCACAGAACGCGGCCGCCGACACAGCTCCCCCCTCGGTCTCGCATTGGCTCGAATCGTTTGCGGGACAAAAGCTGGTGGCGGTGGACGGGTCCAGCATGGCCGTCGCGGTATCCGCCAACGGCGTGATGCGCGAAATCACCACCCCCGAGGCCGCCTCGCAGAAGACCTACTTCACCTTCCTGAACAGCCGGCAGGGCGCCGTGTCCGACACGGGTGATGCCACCCGGGTCGCCGGCCTCTTCCGCCTGACCGACAGTGGATTGGCGGTCGATTTTGTCGATGGTCATTCGGAGCTGCTGGCGCCGAACGCCGCCGGCGGCTTGTCCGTTACCACGACATTGCCCACCCGGACGTCGTACTGCACCGCCTGGTACCGCGAAGGATATTCGTTCGGCGCTGCCGATCGCGAAGCGGCGCTGGCGGCGTATGCCAGCCGGCTGGGGGTTGTGGACGCGAAGCATCCGGCTGCATCGGGTTGCGGGGCCTCCGCGCCCGCGGAGGCGGACAACGCCGGCGAGGCGCCCAAGAAAGATGCGACCCGTCGCAAGGCCCGTGGCGAACGCAGCCATCGCGACGCGCCGGCCAAAACAGCAGCTCTCGGCAGCGGAGACGCCGGCGCGATTCAGACGATTGCCGTGCGTTCGGCGCAGATCCATCCGCTCGACGGATTGATTGTGCCGCAGGCCGCCGATGCGCAAGCGGCAGGTGCCGGCCACGATTCATCGGCGCCGAACGAGCCGTCGCGCTGCCTGAGTGTCGAAGCCGATGGAGCCAATTGGGGCTTCCGCAATCATTGCGGCTTTGCCGTGCAATTCGCCTATTGCGTGATGCCGGCGAGCGGCAAAGCGAGCAATTCCTGCGGCACCGGAGCGATTGCCGGCGCGGTTGCGGCGGATAGTTTCGGCGTGCTTTTCGCGCAGGCGAGCCTCCACGAAGCCGAATACGACTTTCGCTGGATTGCCTGCGCCGGAGCTGGCGGAAACGTGGTTCCGCGCCTCGTGCGCAGCGATCCGCCGGCCGGGCAGTGCGTGCGCGTGCGGGCATCGTGAGCTTGCGTGGTGAGCTCGCGCATGAAGGCAATCTTGAGGGCCGGCAGGGATCGCGATGGTTTCGACGGTGCAGAGCGCCTTCGCCGATGCGTGCCTGCGGCATGAGGAGATGACCGCGCTGCAGGTGGCCGCCGTGCAGCAGCAATTGATGGTCGCCGCCCTCTCCTGCAACGCCATTTCGCTCTACAACCGCTTCGTCGTTTCCTACCAGCGAGACCTCCAGACGTCGGACGAGGCGTTGAAGGCCTTCTTCCTGCGCATGAACCCGAACGACGGCCTCGCCGACTATCACGCGTTCAAAACGCGTCTGGCCAACCGCTCGTCGTTGCGCAGCGCCGGCGACAGCGAATCCTATTGCGCGGACGCCTATGCCGCGTTCGGCGCGGCGCTTGGGTCAGACCGGCAGTCGCTGGAAGACTTCGTCGCGGGACAGGCGGTGTCGGAGGATCTCGGCTACTCCGACTGCGCGGCGGCTCCGCGCATGCTGGCGCGCGACGACGGCCGCGCGGAGCGCCGGCACCAGCGGCGAGAGGTCACCCGCGACGACGGGGACGATGGCTTCGTGACGCCGAAGCAGCACATATTGGCGTCGGACGCGTCTGCGCATTAGGCGCGGCCCGCCGACCGTATGGCGCCGGCCAGCACCCCATGTGCGGCGGCGCCATACGCGCCTCCACAATGGACCTACGGGAACACGTAATCCAGCTTCGCGCCGTAAAGGTTGGCGTCTCTGCTTCTCAGCGAATCGTTGGCGGCTTCAAGCGCCGGAAACACGTTTCTGGTGTTCTCCTGGAAATCGCGTCCGTAGGTGAGCGACGCCACGACCGTGTTCGGCACCAGGTGATAATTCAGCGCGACCCGCAGATTGTTGCCGTTCTCCGGCTGATTGAGGTGCGTCACGTCCGATGCCGAATTGAAAACGGCCGCATTGGCGTTCCACACATGCGCGAGTCCGGCGTTAAGCGAAAGACGATCGGTAAACCGCGTCTGGGTATCGAGCGCCAGCGTGTAATCCGTGCGCGAGCCGGTCTCCGTCACGGCATCGTTCGTGGGGTTTTCGACCTTGGTCCTGCCGAACAAATCCGCCGCAAAGCTTCCGTAGATCGTGAAGCTTCGGGTGACATGGCTGAGCGCGACACCCACCGATCCGGCCTGCCCGCCGCGGGCGATCGTCCCGTCATCGGTGCTGGTGGCCGTTTTCGCCGTGATCCAGTCCGGCGAATAGGAGCCGAACAGGTCGAGATTCACCGGTTGAACGGCCTGGTCGAAAGCCCGCCACGTGATGTTGAACGTGGGATCGGCGAAACCCGAATCCTTCTGAATGACCGAACCGCCGCCGACGAGCTCGCGCTTGTGCTCATCGAACGGATCGTACGCGATGTTTGCACCCACCGAGAGATCGTCGGTGATGCCGTAGGCGAGCGTCTGCCGGATCTGGTCGCTCCATTCCCGCGACATGGATTGCAAGGCGCCGGTGAAATCGCGGGACGTTCCATGGACGTCCGTGTAGGTATAATCGGTGACGCCATAGATCTGGCCGGTCAGCGGTAGAAAGGCCGGATCGGAAAGGATGCGCGTCGTATCGGGCGTAAAGTCGAAGGTCTGCGCGGCCGCGGCCATGGGAAGAGCGCTCAGCGCCGTTCCAATCAACAGTCGTGAAATTCGTCCCTTGAACATGTGAGAAACTCCGGAGGGGGCTCCCCCAGAATGCGCGGGCGGTCTCTCGGTTGCGTTGCCAACCCATTACAATTGTTGCAGAATCAGCTTCGCCAAGGCTTTGCGCAGACTTGTCGCGGGAATCGATATGCGAGCACGGTGGGCGTGCGTTGTTGCGGCCTTCGTGCTTCCGCGCCGGCGCGCGCGCCATTCGCGGTGCCGTTGTTGAAAACAAACCGGGCATCCGTTTAATTCATCGCGCCGGCCATCTTAGTTGAGCGCATGTCTGCTGCCGCGGAGTCAAACGTGAGGGCGAACCGCCCCGATCCCCATTTCGACTGGCGGCGCGTTGCCTATCTCGTGCAGGTGTCGCGCGCGCTCGATGAACTGGAAGAGAAGACGCTCGTTCCCGCGCGCAAGATGTTCTACCAGTTCTCCGCCCGCGGACACGATCTCGCGCAAGTGCTGCTCGGCACGCAACTGACGGACCGGCACGACGCCATCTGCGGCTATTACCGCTCGCGGCCCGTCCTGCTGACCTTGGGTGTGCCGCTTGCCGATGCGCTGGGCTCGTCGCTGATGCGCGAAGGCGGCTATTCGGACGGGCGCGACATCGGCGCGGTGTTCAACTATCCCAACCCGAACGGGCCGTGCGCGCTGCCGATGAACGGTGGCGTCGGCGCGCAATTCACGCCGACCGCGGGCTGGGCGCAGGCGATCGAATACCGGCGCACGGTGTTGAACGAAGCGGAATACGGAAGCTCCATCGGCGTGGCGCTCGGCGGCGATGCCTCGGTGGCGACAAACGGGTTCTGGTCGGCGCTGACGATGGCGACGACGCTGAGTCTGCCGATGCTGTTCTTCATCGAGGACAACGGCTACGGCATTTCGGTTCCATCGCATCTCCAGACGCCGGGCGGCGACATTGCGGCAAACCTCAAGAGCTTTCGCAACCTGCACGTTCTCTCCGGCGACGGCACCGATCCGGGTGAAGCGGGCGCGCTGATCGGCGCGACGGTTGGCTTCGTGCGGGAGCGGCGCGCGCCGGCGCTGCTGCGCCTCACCGTGCCCCGCCTCGAAGGTCACTCTTTTCAGGATACTCAAACCTACAAGCCGGACGCGCTGGTGAAGTCCGAATGGGCGCGCGATCCCCTGCCGAAGCTGCGCGACTTTCTCGTGCCGGCGGAATGCGATGAGGGTGAATGGAATTCCATCGCCGAACGCGCCAACCGCGACGTGGACGCGGCGTACGCCGAAGCCGAAACGCGCCCGGTCGCCGATCTGCAGCGCACGTCGCGGCACCTGTTCTTCGAAGGCGAACTGCAGCAGCAGGGCGGCCAGCAGCGGGACGGCTACGCGCCGCCGGCATCCACCGAAGAGTCGCAAGCGCAAGGCCAGCGCATCAACATGGTGACGGCGATCCGCCGCACGCTGGAACACGAGCTCTCCATCAACCCCCGCGTGGCGGTGTTCGGCGAAGACATCGGCCCGAAAGGCGGCGTGCATGCGGCGACCTTGGGCTTGCAGCAAAAGTTCGGCGAGGCCCGTGTGTTCGATACGTCACTGTCGGAAGAAGGCATCATCGGCCGCGCCGTGGGCATGGCGCTCGCGGGCCTCGTCCCCGTTCCCGAGATTCAATTCCGCAAATATGCCGATCCCGCGACCGAGCAGATCAACGATTGCGGCACGATGCGCTGGCGCACCAACAACCGGTTCGCCGCGCCGATCGTGGTGCGCATGCCGATCGGCTTTTTCAAGTGCGGCGATCCCTGGCACAGCCAGACCAATGAGGTGCAATACGTGCATGCGCCCGGCTGGAAAGTCGCGGTGCCCTCGAATGCGGAGGATGCCGTGGGTCTGTTGCGCGCGAGCTTGCGCGGCAACGATCCGGTGATGTTCTTCGAGCATCGCGCGATGCTGGACGCGACAAGCGCCCGGCGACCTTATCCGGGTGATGATTTCGTGCTGCCGTTCGGGAAAGCAAGTGTCGTGCGCGAAGGCAGCGACATCACCATCGTCACCTGGGGCGCGATGGTGGAGCGCTGCGAAACGGTGGCCGAAAACCATTCCGCGGAGATTCTCGACCTGCGCACGCTCATGCCGTGGGACCGCGAGGCGGTGCTCGCGTCGGTGAAGCGCACGCGCCGCTGCCTCATCGTGCATGAAGACCTGATCACCGCCGGCTTTGGGGCCGAAATCGCCGCCGTGGTGGCGGAGGGATGCTTCTTCGATCTGGATGCGCCGGTGACCCGGCTTGCCATGCCCGACATCCCCAGTCCGCACAATCCGGAGCTGATGGAATGGGCGCTGCCGAGCAGCGAGACGATCGCGGAAAAGATCCGGGATCTCACCGGCGCTTAGATGCAAATCGCTTTTACATATTTTCAGATCGTCGTGGCCGGGCTTGTCCCGGCCATCCATGCCCACAGTTTCAGATCGAGGTCATGGATGGCCGCCACCGGGGCGGCCAAGACGGAATGTCTTGAGTATGCGGTCCTGCCTTGGGCATCGGCATGAGCACCGATATCGTCGCTCCCGCCGACCAGGAAGGCACCAGGGCCGTTCTCAAGACGTGGCTCAAGAAAGTCGGCGATGCCGTTCGCGTCGACGATCCGGTGGTGGAGCTGGAAACCGATAAGGTCGCGGTCGAGATCGCCGCCACGTCCGACGGCGTGCTTTCGGAAATTCTGGTCGAGGAAGGCGCGGAGGTCGAACCGGAAACCGTTCTCGGCCGCATATCCGAATCCGCTGCACCGGTTGCCGAAAAGCGCGCGCCGGCGGCACCACCGAAACAGGGCGCCGCACCTGCCAAGGTCTCCGAGGCGGCGCCGTTGCCGCCGGGCATTCGGCGCCTGCTGGAGGAGCACGGATTGCAAGCCGGCGACATCCCGGTGGCGGGCGCGCGGCTCACCCGCGAAGACATTCTGGCGGAAGCCGCGCGGCGCGCCAAAGCACCGGCCGCGGGTGTGCGTAGCGTGCCGCACGACACCATGCGCAAACGCATCGCCGAGCACATGGCGCGCTCGCTTCAGGTCGCGCCGCATGTCACCGCCGTGTTCGAAGCCGATTTCGGCGCCATCGCCGCGCACCGCGACGCGCACAGGGCGAAATTTGCGGAAGCCGGCGCCAATCTTACCTTCACCGCCTATTTCGTCGCCGCCTCCGTCGCCGCCATGGAGGCCGCACCCGCGGTGAACGGCCGCTGGCTCGAGGACCGCATCGAACTCTATGACGACATCAACATCGGCATCGGCACGGCGTTGGGCGAAAAGGGCTTGATCGTGCCGGTGATCCAGCGGGCGCAAAGCTTGTCGCTGCTCGAGATCGCAAAGGGCCTGACCGAGCTCACCGAAAAGGCGCGCGCCGGCAAGCTGGTGCAAGCCGACGTGCAGGGCGGCACGTTCTCGATTTCCAATCACGGCGTCTCGGGCTCGCTGCTCGCGGCGCCGATCATCATCAACCAGCCGCAATCGGCGATCCTCGGCGTCGGCAAGCTTGAGAAGCGTGCCGTGGTGCGGGACGACACCATCCAGATCCGCCCGATGGCGTACGTGTCGCTCACTATAGACCACCGCGTGATCGACGCCTTTCAGACCAACGCCTGGCTCACGCGCTTTGTCGAGGTGCTGGAAACCTGGCCGGCGGAGATCTAGCGCAGGCGAAGCGGCATCGACGTGACCCCGCGGAAGCGCGCACGCCGGCTGCGCACCGGCGGAGCTGCGATCACATAATCGGGAAAGCGCGCGAGAAACGCCCCGAGGGCAATGCGGCCCTCCATGCGCGCGAGATTCATTCCGGCGCATTGATGCGGACCGGCGGCGAACCCGAGGTGCCGGTTGGGATGGCGCGCGATGTCGAAGCGGTCCGGCTCCGCAAAGGCGGCGGCATCGCGATTCGCCGCCCCGATGCCGAGCGTGACGAAGCAGCCGGCGGGAATCGCCACGCCGCCGATCTCCGTTTCGCAGGTGGTGATGCGGTTGCCCAGCTGGTTCGAGCTTTCATAGCGCAGCACCTCCTCCACGGCGCTGCGGATCAGCTCCGGATTGGCGATCAGCCGCGCGCGCGCCTCCGGGAATCGCCCGAACAGTTCGAGGGCGTTGCCGATCAGGTTGCTGGTGGTCTCGTGGCCGGCATTGAGCAGGAACACGCAATTCTCCATGAGCTCGGCTTCGCTCAACGGTTCGCCGTGTTCGCCGCTCTGCAGCAGTCGCGTCAGCACGTCGCGCTCGGGATCGCCCGGATGCGTGCGGCGCTTGGCAATCAGCTGCGCGAGATAAGCATGGAATTCCGCGAGCGCCCCCTCGCCCCTCTCGAACGCCTCCGCCGTGAGCACCGGCTCCAGCGCCCCGAGAATGGCCAACGACCAGCCGCGCAACGGGCCACGGTCGGCATCGGGCACCGCCAAGAGATCGCCGATCACCTCCACCGGAATGGCGGCGGCGAAATCCGGAATGGCGTCCATCCGGCCGCGCGCTTCCGCGTCATCGAGCAGCCGGTCGACCAGCCGGATCAGCTTGGGTTCGAGCGGCGCCAGCGCCTTGGGGATCATGGCGCCCAGAATCGTGCGCCGAACCCGCGCATGGTACGGCGCATCGTTGAACACCAGACTCGTGGTGTGATGGCGGAACAGGCGCGAGTTCGTGCCGTATTTGGCGCCGAACTCGATCTTCTTGTCCGAGCTGAACGTCAACGGATCATGGTACACGCGCAGAACATCGGCATAGCGGCTCAGGAACACGCCGCCGCCGGGCAAATGCTTGACCGGTGCATGCTCGCGCAGCGCCGCATACGCCGGAAACGGATTCTCGTAAAAACTCTCCGGCAGGTTGCGCAGATCGAAATTCCGCGCGAGCGCCGCGTCACTGCGCATGCCGACTTACCCACGACCACACCGCATTCGGCGTCTCCACCATCGCGTTGTGCCCTGCGCCCGCAATGTCTTCGGCATTCCCATCGTACGCGCGCAGCTGGTCGCGCGTGACGAGCGCATCGCTTTCGCCGCGCGCGAGATGCATGGGACATTGCGCTCCGGCCAACAAGGCTTGCATCGGCGGCGGCCCAATCGAGGCGGCGGCGGGATCGTAGGCGAGCCGCCAGCCATGTTCTGTCTCACGGATTCCGGCCGTCGCTTCGAGGCAATCCGATGCCACAAACCCGCTCAGCCCGGCGATCTTCAGATACCGTTCCGCGGCCTCCGCTTCGGCCGCAAAATGGCGCGGCGTCGTGGATGCGATCCGCTGCATGCCGGCACGTTCCTCATCGCTCCACGCGACCTTGATCCCGAGACCGAACACGGGCGCCGGCGTGAAGCCGAACCGGCCGGAGGCGAGCGCCAGCGCAACGGCCCCGCCCATGGAATGGCCGAGCACGACGACCTTGCGCCAATTGCCGGACCCTAGCACGAGTTCGCCGATATCGGCGGCATGGCTGCCGAGTGCATAGCCGGCGGCATGCGCCGAGGCGCCGTGGCCGCGCAGGTCCGGCGCGATCCAGCTGCCGCGCCAACGATCGCCCGCGGAGCGAAGCATCGGCCGCCACACCTGCCGGGTTGCGGCCAGCCCATGCAGCAGCACCAGCAGCCGCTCGCCGGTTCCGCCGCGATCCATCGCCAGGTTCATGGCTTAGCGTCCTTACGATGGTCGTAGACGCGCTTCGCCTTGCCTTCCGAGCGGGGCAGCGTGCCGGTTTCGGCGATGATGATGTCGGCAGACAAACCGTGGCGGGACTTGATGCGCTCGCGCAGCTGCGCGGCTGCCGCCTGGCGCCCGGCTTCGCCACAGTCGCCGGCGATTTCGGCGGTGATCACCAGTTCGTCGCGGGCGCCGCGGCGATGCACGTCGATGCGGTAATGGGCCGACAGCGCCGGCTGGGCGACGATCAGCTCCTCGATCTGGCGCGGAAAGATGTTGACGCCGCGGACGATCAGCATGTCGTCGCTGCGGCCGAGAATGCGGTCCATGCGGCGCATGGGAATCTCGCCTTCGGGCGGCAGTAGCCGTGTCAGATCTCCCGTGCGATACCGAATCACCGGCACCGCTTCCTTGCTCAGGGATGTGAGAACCAGCTCGCCTGCTTCGCCGTCCTGCAGCGGCTCGCCGGAAGCGGGTTCGACGATCTCCGGAAAAAATGCATCTTCCCAGATGGTGAGCGCGCCGCGCGCATCGGTGCGCTCCTGCGCCATGCCGGGACCGAGCACTTCCGACAGGCCGTAAATATCGAGCGCAGAAATGTTGAAGCGCGTCTCGATTTCGCGGCGCATTTCGTCGCTCCACGGCTCGGCGCCGTGGATGCCGATTTCGAGCGACGTCTCGCGCGGATCGATGCCGGCGCGCTCCAGCGCTTCGGCCAGCACCAGCATGTAGGATGGCGTGCAGCAGATGATGCGCGGCTTCAGATCGCAGATGAGCTGCACCTGCCGCTCTGTCTGCCCGCCGCTCGCCGGCACCACAGCGCAGCCGAGCGCCTCGGCGCCGCCGTGCAGCCCCAGTCCGCCGGTGAAAAGGCCATAGCCGTAGGCGTTGTGAAGCACGTCTCCCGGCCGGCCGCCGGCCGCCACGATGCAGCGCGCGATCAGCGTGTTCCACAATTCGAGATCGTTCCTGGTGTAGCCGACGATGGTCGGCTTGCCGGTGGTGCCGGACGACGCATGGATGCGCACCAATTGCTCCCGCGGCACCGCGCACATGCCGAAGGGGTAATTGTCGCGAAAATCGCTCTTCAGCGTGAAGGGAAATTTGCGCAGGTTATCCAGCGATTCGAGTTCGGCCGGCGAAAGTCCGAGCGCATCGCACTCAGCGCGGTAATGCGCGGTGTGCTCGTAGGCATGCGCGAGGGACCATTTCAGCCGCCGCACCTGCTCCGCTTCCAACTCGGCGCGCGATTTGAATTCCGGCAAATACATCGATCGCTCAGCCCTTCAACCACGGAATAATAGCACGCAGATGGCGCGGAGGACGCGGAGCAATTGGGCTTCGCCTTGGTGCCTCAACCAGCTGGCTCGCGAAAAGCGCGTCGAATCAGATCATGGAGGTCGCGGCCCGCGTCGCTGTCCTTGAGTTCCTTCCGCGTCCTCCGCGCCCTCCGCGTGAATAGTTCTTGTTCTCGACTTTAGCGCGTGAACTACACCGCGTTCATGGTGAGCAGTTCGTAGGTGGCGACGGTTTCGTCCGCCTGGTTGGTGAGCGTCACCGCCCAGCGGACTTCGCCATACTGCTCGTTGCGCTGCGATTTCGATTTTGCCGTCAGCTGCACCTTGATGCTGTCTCCCGGCTTCACCGGCTTGAGGAAACGCAGATTGTCGAGGCCGTAGTTTGCGAGCACCGGGCCGGGCGCGGGATCGACGAACAGACCGGCGGCGAACGACAGCAGCAGATAGCCGTGCGCGACGCGGCCGCCGAAGAACGGATTGGCGGCGGCGGCTTCCTCGTCCATGTGCGCGTAGAAGGTATCGCCGGTGAAATGCGCGAACTGCTCGATGTCTTCGAGCGTGACGGTGCGCGGCTGCGTGACGAGCGTCTTGCCGATCTCCAGTTCGCCGAATTTGAGCCGGAACGGATGCGGCGGTTCACGAGTCTCAGGCGCGCCGGGAATCCAGCTGTTGGTTACCGCGGAAAGCATGCGCGGGCTGCCTTGGATCGCCGTTCGCTGCATGTAATGCATGACGCCGCGAATGCCGCCCAGCTCTTCGCCGCCGCCGGCGCGCCCCGGGCCGCCATGCACCAGCATCGGCAGCGGCGAACCGTGGCCGGTGGATTCGCGCGCGCAATCGCGATCCACGATGAGCAGGCGGCCGTGGAACGCGCCGGACCCGGTCAGCACCGCGAGGGTGACGGCCGGATCGTAAGTGAACAGCGACATCACCAGCGAGCCATTGCCCTTGTTCACCAGCCGCACGGCATCGGCGATGTCGTGGTACGGCATCAGGGTGGCCACAGGCCCAAAGGCCTCCACTTCGTGCACACCATTCGCGCGTTCCGGCGAGTCGCAGCGCAGCAGAATGGGTTCCAAGAACGCGCCCTTGCCGCTGCTGCGGTTCGGATCGCCGGAAACGATGCGCGCCTCGCGCGACAGCTTCTCGATCTGGCTTCGCACATCCTCGCGCTGCGATGCGCTCACCAACGCGCCCATCTGCGTTTTCTCGTCACGCGGATTGCCGACGATCACTTTCGCCAGCCGCTCCTTCAGCGCGGCTTCCGCCGCATCGATGAGATTGGCCGGAACTAAGGCGCGGCGGATGGCGGTGCACTTCTGGCCGGCCTTGGCCGTCATCTCGCGCACCACTTCCTTCACGAACAGCTCGAATTCGGGCGCGTCCGGCGTGGCGTCCGGCCCCAGCACCGCGGCGTTCAGCGAATCGCGCTCGGCGATGAAACGCACGCTTTCGCGCGCAATCGCCGGATGCCGCTGCAGCTTCTGCGCCGTGTCCGCCGAGCCGGTGAAGGAGACGATGTCCTGGCCGGCGAGATGATCGAACAGATCACCCGTGGGCCCAACGATCAGCTGCAATGCGCCGTCCGGCAGCACATTCGCTTCGATCAGGATTCGGAATGCCGCCTCCGCTACGTAAGCGGACGCGGTTGCCGGCTTCACGATGGCCGGCACGCCGGCGAGCAAGGTGGGCGCGAGCTTTTCCAGCATCCCCCAGACCGGGAAATTGAACGCATTGATGTTCACCGCGCAGCCCTGCAGCGGCGTCAGCACGTGCTGGCCCACGAAGGTGCCGCGCTTCGACAGACCCTCCACCGGCCCATCGATCAGGATGGTGTCATTGGGCAGTTCGCGGCGGCCCTTCGAGGCATAGGCGAAGAGCGTGCCGGCACCGCCTTCGATGTCGATCCAGCCGTCCGCCTTGGTGGCGCCGGTCTCGTAGGAGAGCTCGTACAGCTCCTCCTTACGCGCCATGATGGCTTCGGCCATCGCCTTCAGCATCTTCGCGCGCTGGTGGAAGGTGAGCGCCCGCAGCGCCGGCCCGCCCACCGTGCGCGCGTAGTTCAGCATGCCTGCGAAATCGCGCGTGCCGCTTCCCACCTGCGCCACCGGTTCGTCGGTGACGGCGGAAACGATGTCGCTCAGCGCGCCAACCGGCTCGAGCCATCGCCCTTCCGCATAGCTCATCAATCGAATTGGCTTCATCTGCCGCTCCTATCGCGGGCGTTCTTATCCTCCCCCGTTTACGGGGGAGGTGGCTCGCGTGAGCATAGCGAACGCGAGACGGTAGGGGGAATGCCCCCTTCCGTCTCATGCTCGCTTCGCTCGCATTCGGCACCTCCCCCGCAAGCGGGGGAGGACAAGTTCAGACTGAGCTTCAGAAGCTACTTGCCCGTGAAATTCGGTTTGCGTTTTTCGCTGAAGGCGGCGACGCCTTCGCGGTAGTCGGCGGAGCGGCCCAGTTCGCGCTGCCGGTCGCGCTCGTGATCGAGCTGCGCATCGAGCGTGGCAGACCAGCCGGAGCGGATCGCGCGCTTGATGGCGGCATAGCCTTTGGTCGGTCCGCGGGCGAACTGCTCCACCAGCGCGTTCGCTTCTTCCATCAGCTTCGTATCGTCCACCGCGCGCCAGATGAGGCCCCAGTTCTCCGCCTGCTCGGCCGTGACCGGCTGGCCGGTGAGCGCCAGGCCCATGGCGCGCGCCTGCCCGACCAGCCGCGGCAGAATCCAGGTGCCGCCGGAATCCGGCACCAGCCCAATGTTGGCGAAGGACTGGATGAACTTCGTGCTCTTCGCCGCCAGCACGATATCCGCCGCAAACGCAATGTTGGCGCCGGCGCCGGCGGCCACGCCGTTCACCGCGCACACCACCGGCTTGGGCAAATTCACCAGCCGGCGGATCAGCGGGTTGTAGCGGTTCTCCAGCGACTCGCCGAGATCGAGGCCCTCGGCGCCCGGCGCCACCGCCCGGTCCGAAAGATCCTGCCCGGCGCAGAAGCCGCGGCCGGCGCCGGTGATCAGCAGCGCGCGCACGCTGTCATCCTGTTCAGCTCGCGTCAGCGCCTCAGCCACTTCGCCGTGCATCTGGACCGTGAAGCTGTTGAGGCGGTCGGGCCGGTTGAGCGTCAGGCGGCCTGCGCCGTTCGCGATCTCGAACAGAATGGTTTCGTACGCCATGCCCATCTCCTCATCCGACGATCAACCAGCGCGCAATCCAAACGAGCATCAGGCCGAGCGTCGCCGCGGCGACCGCGACCGGAAGCACTTCTCCGGCCCTCATTTTTCGATCCGTCATCATCGGACAATAGGTCTAGGATGCGCAGATGGAAACGGTGGCCGAAGCAGACGCGCTCGCCCGCCGCGTCGCCGAGCACCTGCTGTCGCGCGAAGGCACCGGACCGGCGTGGGGGATCGAGATCGAGGAGGTGCGCGAAGGCTATGCCCGCATCGCGATGGTCGTGCGGCCGGACATGCTCAACGGCCATGCCATCGCCCATGGCGGGATGATCTTCGCGCTGGCCGATACCGCGTTCGCCTACGCCTGCAATTCGCGCAACGTGAGCACGGTGGCGCAGGCCGCCTCCATCGTCTTTCTCGCGCAGGCCAAAGCCGGAGAACGGCTGCTGGCGGAAGCCCGCGAGCAGGCGCTCAGCGGCCGCTCCGGAGTCTATGCCGTCTCAGTTACAGCCAGCCATGGGCGGAAAATCGCAGAATTTCAGGGGCTTTCCCGCAGCCTGGCTCAGCCGGTGCTGGAGCCGCCTTAACGCCGTATCCGTTCCCATATAATAGAGGTGCGGCCGGAGAGCCCGATGTACACCACCGAACTCAAGGACAAGAACCAGAAATCCGCGGCCCTCTCGGTGGCCGACGAAGACCCCGAGAAGCTCGCCGCCTTCGAGGCGCGCGTCGCTGCCGACGACTTCATCGAGCCCAAGGACTGGATGCCAGAGGCGTACCGCAAAACGCTGATCCGCCAGATTTCCCAGCACGCCCATTCGGAAATTGTCGGCATGCTGCCGGAGGGCAACTGGATCACGCGTGCGCCGAACCTGCGCCGCAAAGCCATCCTGCTCGCCAAGGTGCAGGATGAAGGCGGCCACGGGCTCTACCTCTATGCCGCCGCCGAGACGCTCGGCATCTCGCGCGAGGAGATGATCGAGGCGTTGCATTCGGGCCGCGCCAAATACTCCACCATCTTCAATTATCCGACGCTCACCTGGGCGGACATCGGCGCCATCGGCTGGCTGGTGGATGGCGCTGCGATCATGAATCAGGTGCCGCTGCAGCGAACGTCTTATGGGCCGTACGCGCGCGCCATGGTGCGCATCTGCAAGGAAGAAAGTTTTCACCAACGCCAGGGCTACGAGATCATGTGTGTGCTCGCCGCCGGAACGCCCGAGCAGAAGCGCATGGCACAGGATGCGCTGAATCGCTGGTGGTGGCCGTCGCTGATGATGTTCGGGCCCCCGGACGACAAATCGCCCAACACGGCGCAGTCGGTGCGCTGGCGCATCAAGCGCGAAACCAACGACGAGCTGCGGCAGAAATTCGTCGACGTGACGGTGCCGCAAGCCGAGGCCATTGGGCTGCGCGTGCCCGATCCGGCGCTCAAATGGGACGAAGCGCGCGGTGCTTATGATTTCGGCGACATCAACTGGGAAGAATTCTACGCCGTGGTGCGCGGCGAAGGCGCGACAGCGAAAGAGCGCATTCAGGCGCGCACCAGCGCATGGGAAGACGGCGCATGGGTGCGCGAAGCTGCGGCGACGCACGCGTCGAAACGCGCGATGCGCCTGGCGGCGGAATGAGCAAGGCCTCAAGCAGCGAAGCGGTAGGCCCAACAAACAGTAGCTGGCCGCTCTGGGAAGTGTTCGTGCGAGCGAAGAACGGCCTTGCGCACAAGCATGTCGGCAGCGTGCACGCCGCCGACGAGCGCATGGCGATCGAAGCGGCGCGCGACGTCTACACGCGGCGGATGGAAGGCGTGAGCCTGTGGGTGGTGCCGTCCAGCGCCATCGTCGCTTCCGATCCCAAGGAGACCACCGAGCTGTTCGAGCCGGCAGCGGACAAGGTCTATCGCCACCCGACCTTTTACACGATCCCCGAAGGCGTGAAGAACATATGAGACGCTTGGCTCTTGCTACATCGTCGTGGCCGGGCTTGTCCCGGCCATCCATGCACGCCGCCGCCGATCGTGTTCATGGGTGGCCGCCACGAGGGCGGCCATGACGGAGGAAGATGTAGTCGCGGAGAACCCTATTCTCCATCACGCGCTGCGGCTGGGCGACGATGCGCTGATCCTTGGCCAGCGATTGTCCGAATGGTGCGGCCATGCGCCGATGCTGGAACTGGATCTCGCGCTCGCCAATATCGGGCTCGACCTCATTGGCCAGGCGACACACTTCCTCAATCTCGCCAGCGAGATCGAAGGCAAGGGCCGCGACGCCGACGCGCTCGCCTTCCACCGCGACGTGCTGGATTTTCGCAATTGCCTGCTGGTCGAGCAGCCGAACGGCGATTTCGCGCAGACCATCGCGCGGCAGTTCCTGTTCTCCAACTGGCAGGAATTGCTGATGCGCGAGATTGCGGCCGCGCCCGAGCCGCGGCTGTCCGCCATCGGCGCCAAGGCGGTGAAGGAAATCGCCTATCATGCCAGATTCGCCAGCGAATGGGTGGTGCGGCTGGGCGACGGGACGGACGAAAGCCGCGCCCGCTTGATCGCCGGCTTGGACTGGATGTGGCGCTTTGTGGACGAGCTGTTCGACCCGAAAGACGGCGCGCCATCGCTGCGCGCTGACTGGGACGCGCGGATTGCGCGGACGCTCGCCGAAGCGAGCCTCGAATTGCCGAAACCGCGCCGCGGAATTGTTGGCGGACGCAGCGGCCATCACTCCGAACATCTCGGCCATCTGCTGAGCGAGATGCAGTTCCTGCAGCGCGCCTATCCGGGAGCGACGTGGTGAGCGGGGCGGTGGCCGAACTGTCGTTCAAGGATCGTGTGCTGGAGATTCTTTCGCACGTTTGCGATCCGGAGATTCCCTGCGTGTCGGTGGTCGATCTCGGCATCGTGCGCGAGGTGCGCGGGCGTACGCTGGTGATCACGCCAACCTATTCCGGTTGTCCCGCGACCATCGCCATCGAGCAGGATATCCGCACAGCGCTGGATCGCGCCGGACTGCCGGATGTGAAAATTGAAATCGGGCTGTCGCCGCCGTGGACGACCGACTGGATCAGCGAGGAAGGCCGCGCGAAACTGCATGCGTATGGCATCGCGCCGCCGTCACGAAGCGCCGTGCAATGTCCGCGTTGCGGCTCGGAGCATACGGAAGAGATCAGCCGCTTCGGCTCCACGCCCTGCAAGGCACTGCACCGCTGCCTCGATTGCGCCGAGCCCTTCGATCGATTCAAATGTCATTGAACTCTCCCTTTGTCATGGCCCGGCTTGATCCCCGCCTGCGCGGGGACGCCACCCGGCGCCGGCGCGTCTGCGCCGCCAATGACTCACCAGCGCGCGGACGCGCGCTGACTGGGTGGCCCGCTTTCGCGGGCCATGACAGTTGTTTTGTCGGGCATCATTGAATGTCCATCAACGCGGGATTTCACAAGCTCAAGATAGCCGAGGTGCGGCGGGAGACGCCGGATGCCGTGTCCATCCGCTTCGAGATTCCGGAGCCTCTGAAGCAGGTGTTCGCGTTCCGCGCCGGACAGCACCTCACGCTGCGCACCGATCTCGACGGCGAGGACGTGCGGCGAAACTACTCGGTGTGCGTGGCGCCGAGCGAAAACGAAATCCGCATCGCCATCAAGCAGATGATTCCGGGCCGGTTCTCCGCCTGGGCGAATGCCAACCTGCGCGAAGGACAGGTCGTCGACGTGCTGCCGGCCATGGGCCGCTTTGTCGCTCCGGAAAACACCCGCGATCATGCCTATTACGTGGCGCTCGCCGGCGGCTCCGGCATCACCCCGGTGATCTCCATCCTGAAAACCGTGCTGGAGACGCAGCCCACCGCCCGTTGCGTGCTGCTGTACGGCAACCGCAACACCGCGTCGGTGATGTTTCTGGAAGAGCTGGCGGGGCTCAAGAACCGCTACATGGATCGCCTCGAGCTCTATCACTTCCTGGAAGACGAGGCGGAAGAGATCGAGTTGTTCAACGGCCGTCTCGACCGCCAGAAGTGCGAGGCGGTGTTCGATTCATTGGTGGACGTGAAATCCGCCGATGCTGTGTTCATCTGCGGCCCGGGGCCGATGATGGATGCTGCCGAAGCCGCCCTGCTCGCCCGCGGCGTGCCTGCCGATCGCATCCTTATCGAGCGCTTCACCTCGAGCGTGCTGTCGGCCGAGCAGCTCGCCGCCCGCGAAGCCCTCCAGCAGAAAGCAGCCGGTACCGAGCTGCTGGTTACTCTCGACGGTCGCCGCTCCCGCGTCGCCTTCGATCCCGCCAGGGGCAACATTCTCGAATCCGTTCAGGCGGCCGGACTGCCGGCGCCCTACGCCTGCAAAGGCGGGGTCTGCACCACCTGCAGGGCCAAAATTCTCGAAGGCCAAGTGACGATGGCAAAGAATTATGGTTTGACGGACGAGGAAGTGGCGGCCGGTTACGTGCTGACCTGCCAGTCGCTTCCGGCAACCGATCGGGTCGTGCTCAGTTACGACGAATAGGCTGGCGCGGGGGGAGGCAAATCGATGTTCGACGCGTTGGAGCCACGCGCGGCCGATCCGCTGCTCGACGTCATTCGCCAGTTTCGTGCCGATCCACGGCCGAACAAACTCGACCTCGGCGTCGGCGTGTTCCAGGACGAGCACGGCCGCACGCCAGTGCTGCGCTCTGTAAAGAAAGCCGAGCGGATCCTGCTCGAGACCCAGGAGACCAAGACTTATCTCGGCGCCGAAGGCGACGTGGAATACGCCCGCACGCTGGGCGCGCTGGCGCTCGGTGAGCTCGCCGGGGACGCACGGACGGTGGCGTTGCAGGCGCCGGGCGGCACCGGCGCGCTCCGGCTCGGTGCCGAACTCATCCGCCTCGCCAATCCCGCCACGCAGGTCTGGCTGGGCCGCCCGACTTGGCCCAACCACGAGCCGATCTTCTCGGCGGTTGGCCTCGCGCTGTGCGACTACCGCCACTTCGACCCCGCGACCCAGGCGGTGTGCTTCGACGAACTCATGGCGGCGATGCGCGCCGCGCGCAGCGGCGATGTCTTCGCGCTGCATGCGAGCTGCCACAACCCGACGGGGGCGGATTTCAGCTTGGCGCAATGGCGGGAGATCGCCCGCGCGCTTTCCGAGCGCCGCCTGATTCCGTTCCTCGACACCGCCTATCAGGGCTTTGCCCATGGTCTCGATGAAGACATGGCCGGCGCGCGGCTGGTGCTCGGGGAGGTGCCGGAGGCACTTGTCGCCGTCTCGTGCTCCAAGAATTTCGGGCTCTATCGCGAGCGGACCGGCGCGCTGTTCGTGCGCGCCAACGACGCGGCCAAGGCGGAAGCTGCCCGTACCAATCTCATGGGCATTGCGCGGGCGAACTATTCCATGCCGCCCGACCATGGTGCCGCGATCGTGCGCGCCATCCTGCAGGATGCGGGCTTGCGCGCGGAATGGCAGGCGGAAGTCGCCGACATGCGCACGAAGCTGCGCCGGCTTCGCGAAAGCCTGGCGCAGCTGCAGATCAACAGCCTCGATCTGTCGCGGCTCGCCGACCAGAACGGCATGTTCGCCACCCTGCCGCTCACCAAGGGACAGATCGCGCGGCTGAAAGACGAGCATGCGATCTACGTCGTGCCATCGGGCCGGGTGAACATCGCCGGGCTGATGGCGGCCGATCTCGATCACTTTGCGGCCGCGCTGCGTGCAGTGTTGATCGACGCCGCGCGTGAAACGGAAAGCCGCTCTATCGGGGCCCAGAAGCCATGCTCTGTCCATTGAAATGGCCACCTGGCACGCTCTGCTCGGGGCGGAAGCGCGCCTGCCAGTCGGTCTGCCCAGATGCCTGCAGATAGTCCGGCCGGAAGCCGGCAGCCTTCGCCAGTTCCTCGGAATTCAGAATCTGCAGCGACTCTTCGTTGATCGCGATGAACCACTTGCGCCGCGGCTAAGCTCGATGATGTTCTTCGTCAGATTCGCGAGGTGCTCGCGGCGGCATCGCTGAGCGCAATCAGCCGGGTGAATTGCGGGCGACGGGCGAACCCCCTTCTTCGACCACAGACATTCCTCCGCTGTCTATAAATCGAACGCAGTACCACAGACGTTGCATTTGGCAGTTTAAGGCGAGGTGCCGGGCCGCTGTCCCTTCGAAAACGGCTCGGTGAAATTCCACGGTTGTGTGGTCTGCATCTTCTCCGGCGGCACCTGCTCCTGGTCCGGCGACAGCGGCTGCGCAGATGTCGTCGTGCCGAATTTACCGCTGGGTTTTTCGCTGATGCTCTGGATGTAGGAGACGAGTTCCCAGATCACCCGGTCCGGCAGCACCGCCCCCCAGGCCGGCATCCCTTTGGCGCGCCCCTGCGCGATCGTGAGGTAAATGTTGGCGGGACTCGATCGGTAAATCCAACTGTCATTGCTGAGCGCAGGCCCCATGCCGCCGGCGCCGTTCGCGGCATGGCAGCCGGAGCAGTTGAAAGCGTCGAAATCCTTCATGCCGCGCTGGGCCGCGTTGGGATCGTTGGCCAGCGGATTCTTGATGTTGGGCGCGGTGTTCACACCGCCCGGCACGATGCCGGTCACCGGCACGCGCAACAGCGCCGCCGCGGGAATAGTACCGCTGTAGAGGCTGGGCGGTGGCGGAACCGGTTTGGGCTTCTGCTGCGGCGTGGCTTGGCCGTTGGCGGGCGGCGCTGGCGATTTTAGGCCTTTCGCGCGCGGCGACGACTGGTTCAGGACCGATTGCCCGCTGCCGACGATCAGCGCGGCGCTCACAGCCGCGGCCCCCGCGAAGGCCAGAAGCGTCGAATTGTTGGGCATGGCTCGTCTCCGCTCCTTACCCGGCCGCCCGCGCCGGTGTTTCTACAAGAGGGATGCCGTAGCGGCGCAGAAGGTTCCGGATTTCCGGCAGGTGGTGCGCGATCACGTCGTTCAGCTGCGCCTTCAGGGCTTCGTCGCCTTTGCGCACCCCCATCGCCATCGCGTACTGGAACACCAGCGGGCCGAACCCTGCCGTGTCGGTGATCGGCGTCACCGCTAGCAGCTTGCCGGCGTGCTGCGCGTAATAGCCGGCGAGCGGTCCCCAGACCGCCGCAATATCGATTTTGCCGGCTGCGACATCGTCGATGAGCCGCGAACGGCCTTTCGGCTGCGCATCGCTGTAGATCATGTAGCCCACGATGTTCTGGGTAATGCCTTGCCGGCTCAGGGCCTCCATCGGGGGCGTATTGTCATCGCCAATCACATGCATGCCGATTTTGAGCTTGCGGAGGCGCGGGTCGCGCATGGACTGAAGATGCAAGGCTCGATCTTCGCGCGACACGAACACATAGCCTGAGCTGTAGTAGGGCCGCGTGGTTTCCACTTCATCGAACCCCGCGGGGACACCCATCAGCACGTCGCATTTGCCCGCATTGAGGGTCTTGCGAATGAAATGCTCGCGCTCGTCGGTCCAGGTGTAGCGAACCGTCTCGCCCAACTCGCCCGCGACCATCTCGGCCAGCTTGTTTTCGAAGCCCAGGCCTTGCGCGTTCGAGAACGGCAGATCGTTCGGATTGGCACATACGCGCAGCTCGGGTTTTGAAGTTGTGGCGTGCGCCGGGCCGGCGATGATCAGCGCAAACGCGAAGCTAATGAGGTTTCGCATTGCCGCCCTTCGGATTGTTTTGCGACGGCTGTTTCGGCGGCGCGTGCGGCAGCGAGAACACCAGCAGCGCGCTGCCGCCGCTGGTATAGGCCGGCAAATCCTGCGTCGCACCGTTGAAGCCGAGCGCGCCGGCGCGCACGCGCGGATCGATGTCGAAATTGGCAATCGCGCCGGCCCAACCGCCCATCCCGGAGAGGATTGCCACATACTGCGCGCCGTCGCTGCCCTGATACGTCACCGGCTGGCCGACGAATCCGGATGGCGCATGGAATTTGTAGAGCAGCTTGCCGTTGCGCGCGTCGACCGCTTTGAACCAGCGATCCATCGTGCCGTAGAAAGCAACGTTGCCGGCGGTCACGACCGTGCCGCTCCACACCGGCAGGTTTTCTTTGACTGCCCACGCCTTCTTGCGCTTGATCGGATCCCACGCCGCGAACTCGCCGCGGTAGCCGCCCGGCCCGCCATACATGTCCACCGTCGCGCCGACATAAGGCGTGCCGGCGATGTAGCCCACCTCGCTCGTCTTGAAGTCCATGCAGAGGTGCTGGTGCGGGATGTAAAGAAGATGCGTGACGGGCGACCACGCGGTCGGCTGCCAGTCCTTCGCGCCGGGTGAGGCCGGGCAGATGTTCTGCACGACCTTGCCAAGCGTGGGCGTAAGCGCCGTAACGGGCTGATAGCGGCCGGTCTTGAGGTCCACCCCGGTGGCGGAGGTCACCGTGTCGTATTTGTCGGCCGACAAAATCTGACCGTTGGTGCGGTCGATCACATACATGAACCCGTTGCGTGCCGGGCGCAGCAGCACGTGGCGCAATTTGCCCGCGATATTCATGTCGAGAATGATGCTCTCGTTGATCTCGTCGTAGTCCCACAGATCGTGCGGCCCGATCTGATCTGCCCACACCGCCTGGCCGGTATCGGGGTCCCGGGCAAAAATGGTCGTGGTCCACAGATTGTCGCCGGGCCGCTGATTTGAATTCCATGGGCCGGGATTGCTGGTGCCGTAATAGATCTGGTTGAGCTTCGGATCGTACGCGATCCAGCCCCACACCGTGCCGCCTCCGATTTTCCATTTGCCCGGCGGCCAGGTTTTCACGCCCAGATCCTTGCCCTTCTCCCAGTTGTAGAAGGGATGGAATTTGGCGCCGATCAACACGTCCTTGTCGGGGCCGGTGGAGTAGGCGCGCCAGGCGATCTTGCCGGTGTTTTCGTCGAGAGCGGTCAGCCAGCCGCGCACGCCCATCTCGCCGCCGCTGTTGCCGACCAGCACTTTGCCCTTCACCACCATCGGAGCCATCGTCATGGTTTCGCCGCGACTGATTTCGCCGAGCTTGGTCACCCACACTTCCTTGCCGGTCTTGGCGTCCACCGCCACGGTGTGATTATCGAGCGTGTTGAAGAAGATTTTGCCGCCATCGTAAGCCTCGCCGCGGTTCACCACGTCGCAGCAGGCCACGCCCTGTGACGACGGATCGGTGTTAGGCGTGTATTTCCATTTCAGATCGCCGGTGGTGGCGTCGAGCGCAAACAGTTCGTTCGGATACGGACCCACGACGTACATCGTGCCGTTCACGATGATCGGCGCGGCCTCCTGGCCGTGGTTGGAGCCGAGCGAGAATGTCCATGCCACACGCAGCTGGCCGGCATTGCCCGTATTGATCTGCTTCAGCCCGCTGAAGCGCGTCGCCGAATAATTTTTCTCCGGCATGATCCACTGCTTGTCGTCGCGCGACATGGCGTCGAGATCGTCGGCCAGCGCGCGCGCACTGGCGAAGGCGGACAGCGCGCCTGCCAGCGCCAGCCATTGCAAACAGGAAATCCGCTTCATCGGGTCGCTCGCTTCATTCGATGGTGTAGAGGTAGGCGGCAATGTCGCGCGCATCGCGCTCGTCGATGCCGAGCGCCGGCATGGCGTTGCCCGGCACGAATTTCTGGGGATTGCGGATCCAGAGGATCAGGTTATCGGGCGTGTTGTGCAGCACCCCGGCAAGGTAGCCGCGGTGCACGAAATGCGTGAGCGGCGGACCCACCAGCGCATCGGCGCCCGGTATGCCCGGAATGGAATGGCAGGCGCCCCAGCCGTACCAGGAGATCAGCGCCGCACCGCGCGAGACGTTGCCGATCTGCCGGGCGTTTGCGTTCGTCTGCGTGGGTCCGCAGGCCGACAAGGCGCAGGCGCAGCTGAGGAGCGCCGGGATCAAAAGGGAGCGTACACGGGGCTTCGCGCCCGTGCGAAGCCGCACGCCGTCCGGTGATTGGCGCCTCCGCGTCATGGCGCTGAAACGCGGGCGGGCGCGCAACGGCGCATAACTTTTGAAAAATCTGGCGTGCTGTGGCCGAGACGTGGCAGGGCGGTCGCGTCCGGTCGTGGCGTACGAGGCTACGCCCGGCGGCGCCGTTTGGACGAGGGACAGCCGCTAAACGGGTTGAACGCGACCTTCGGAACCGCTGGACGCCCGCCGCCGTTTCCTTCTGTTTGCCTTACCAGATGTGCACGCGCTCGGCCGGTGCGACATAGAGTTTTTCGCCCGGTTTGACATCGAAAGCGCCGTACCAGGCGTCGATGTTGTGCACGACGCCGTTCACCCGGAACTGCCGCGGGCTGTGCGGATCGCTCACGACCTGACGACGGACGAAATCATCCGTGACCTTGCCCCGCCACGCTTGCGCCCAGCCCAGGAAGACGCGTTGATCGCCCGTGAGCCCGTCGATCACCGGCGCCGGCTTGCCGTTCAGCGAGGCGTGGTAGGCCTCGAGCGCCAAGGTGAGGCCGCCGAGGTCGGCGATATTCTCGCCCATGGTGAGATCGCCGTTCACGCGCACGCCGGGGAGCGGTTGGAACTGCGAATACTGCGCGCCGAGCCGTTTGGCGCGTGCCTCGAATTTCGCCGCGTCCTCCTTGGTCCACCAGTCGCGCAACGCACCCGTCGCATCGATTTTGCGGCCCTCATCATCGAAGCCGTGCGTCATCTCGTGCCCGATCACGCCGCCGATGGCGCCATAATTGATCGCCGGGTCGGCATTGGCATCGAACATGGGCGCCTGCAGGATGGCCGCGGGAAACACGATGTCGCGCAGGCTGCCGTTGTAGGCGTCGTTGGTTTGGGGCGTCATTCCCCAGTCGGTGCGGTCGACCGGCCCGAACAGGCGGCCGGTATAGAACGCCCAGTCGGCCGCGCCCGCCCGCCGCACATCGCCGATCAGGTCGTCGTCGGTGATGACCAGTTTCGAATAATCGCGCGGATGGTCCGGATAGCCGACCTTGATGTTGTAGGTGTCGAGCTTCTTCAGCGCTTCCTTCTTCGTCGCCGGGCTCATCCAGTCCAGCTTCTCGATGCGCGCGCGATAGGCCGATTTGAGATTGGCGACCAGCGCCTCGATCTTGGCCTTGGCTTCCGGCGGGAAATATTTCGCCGCGTAGAGCTGCCCCACGCCGAAGCCCAGGGTGCCGAAGGTGCCGAAGCGGTCGCCCACCCCGAAATCGCCGCCGCTGACGGCATACACCGCGCGCTTCCAGCGAACCTTCTGCTGCTGCTGGCCAGCCAGCGTCTTGTCGCGCATCTCGAAATAGGCGTCCGTGAAATCCTTCGAGAGGTACGGCGCGGCGTTGTCGGCAATGTGGAAGGCGATCCACGCCTTCAGTGTCTCCACAGGCGTCTTCGCGTAGATCGCCGAGAGTTTCGGGAACGCGGTTTTCTCCGCCACGATGACGCGGTTCATCTTCGACAGATCGGCATGCGCAAGAAATACCTTCCACGCAAAGCCGGGCGCGAGCTTTTGGAGTTGCGCAATCGTGACCGGGTTGTAGGTGGCGATCGGATCGCGCTGCTGCGCTCGTGTCCAGCTCGCCCGTGCGATCTCGGTTTCGAACGCCACGATGTCTTTCGCGCGCGCCTCCGCATCCGGCCAGTCGACGAGATGCAACAGGCGGGCGATATAGGCCTGATACTTCGCTTTGGCCGCTGTGAAGTTCGGCTCCAGATAATAGTCGCGGTCCGGTAGCCCGAGTCCGCCTTGGCTCAGCAGCACCGCATACTGTTTCGGATTCTTGAGATCGATGTCGATGGTGATGTTGAACAGCGTGCCTTCGAAATCGGACTGGCTGCGGCCCATCAATCCAGCGAGCGCATCGCGCGTGCCCTCGGCGCGCACCGCGTCGAATTCGGGTTGAAGCGGTTTCGCTCCGAGCTGCTCCACGCGGCGCTCGTTCATGAAGGCCTTGTAGAAGGCGCCGACCTTGGCTTCGAGGTCGCCCGGCTGGTGCGAGGCTTTTGCGGCGGCCCGTTCCATCATGTCGTGCAGGCGGGCTTCGGTGCGGTCCGTCATTTCGAGCCGCAGGCTGACGGCCGGCTTGTCGGCGGGGATCCGGTGCGTATCGAGCCAGTGGCCGTTCGCGTACCGGAAGAAATCGTCGCCGGGTTTTGTGCTTTTGTCCTCACCCGCGGCGTCGAAACCCCAGCTGCCATATTGCGGCTTGCCCGAAGATGCCGTGTCGGCGGCGGACGCCGTTATCGGCGTGAGCACAATCGCCAGGGCGCCCAGCATGAGGCGCATACGCGCGTTCGAATTCATCGCATTCCCCTTCGCAATCGACGCGGCCTATGATGCCGCTGCCCCACCAACAAGAGGCAAGAATGGCGACTCGCATAGCGTTTCTCGGACTGGGAGTCATGGGCTATCCGATGGCGGGCCACCTCGCCCGCGCCGGCCATCACGTGGTTGTGTTCAACCGAACCGCCTCCAGGGCCGAGCGGTGGCTTGCAGAGTACGCCGGCGAGCGTGCGGCCACGCCCGCAGCGGCAGCCGAGAGCGCTGACTTCGTGCTCGCTTGCGTCGGCCGCGACGCGGACGTACGCGCGGTGGCGCTCGGCGTGGACGGCGCCTTTCATGCCATGCGAAAAGGCGCGGTGTTTGTCGATCATACCACGGCGTCCGCCGGGCTGGCGCGCGAATTGGCGGCCGATGCGGAACGGCGCGGGTTCGGCTTTGTCGATGCGCCGGTTTCCGGTGGCGAACAGGGTGCGAAGAACGGCGCACTCACCATCATGTGCGGCGGAACGGACGGGGCGTACGCGAAGACGGAGCCGATCTTCAACACATACGCACGCCAGTGCCGGCGCATGGGCGAGGCGGGCGCAGGCCAGCTTACCAAGATGGTCAACCAGATCTGCATCGCGGGGGTGGTGCAGGGGCTTTCGGAGGGGCTCAGCTTTGCGCGCGCGGCGGGGCTCGATCCGGAAGCGGTGATCGAAGTGATTTCCAAGGGCGCGGCGCAGTCGTGGCAGATGGAGAACCGCTACAAGACGATGCTGGCGGGCCACTTCGAGCATGGCTTCGCAGTGGAATGGATGCGCAAGGACCTTGCGATTTGTCTGGACGAGGCGCGCCGCAATGGCAGCTCATTGCCGGTGGCGGCGTTGGTCGACCAGTTCTATGCAGATGTGGAGAACATCGGCGGCAAGCGGTGGGATACCTCCAGCCTTTTCGCGCGACTCGAATACCTGCGAGACGCGAAACGCTGAGCCATGTCGCAACCCGCCTCAGAAATTGTCAGCCTTGCGGATATTCGCGCAGCAGCCGAACGCGTTGCGCCGTACGTTTTTCACACGCCCGTCGTGCCGATGGTGCCCAGCGGCATCGGGCTGAAAGCGGAAAATCTCCAGCCCGTCGGCGCCTTCAAAATCCGCGGCGCCTTCAACGCGATCCTGTCGTTGAGTGAAGAAGAACGAAAGGGCGGCGTCATTGCCCATTCGAGTGGGAACCACGCCCAAGCGGTGGCGTACGCCGCACACATGGTTGGCGTAAAGGCCGTCATCGTGATGCCAGACAACGCTCCGGCGGTGAAGCTCGAGGCGACGCAACGCTGGGGCGCGGAAATTCACCTCGTCAGCTTCATGGGCAATGCGCGCTATGAAGTCTGCGCCGAACTCGCGAACCGGCATGGGTACGTCGTCATTCCGCCATTCGATTCCGCGGCGATCATCGCTGGCACTGGCACCATCGGCCTCGAAATTCTCGCACAGAAGTCCGATATCGCAGCCGTTTATGTGCCGGTTTCCGGGGGTGGGCTGATCTCCGGCATCGCGGCGGCCATCAGGCAAAGCAATCCAGCCATTCGCGTGATCGGCGTGGAACCGGAGCTCGCGAATGACGCGAAGCTGAGTTTTCGAGCCGATCATCTCGTTTGCGTGCCGCCGGAACAAACCGTTCGCACGATTGCCGACGGTTTGCGCGTGTCGCAACTCGGGGAGCTGCCGTGGCGGCACATCCGCGCGTATGTCGATGACATCGTCACCGTCACGGAAGAGCAGATTCGCGGCGCCATGCGGCGAATTGCGCGCGAAGCACGACTGGTAGCGGAGCCGAGCGGCGCCGTCGCCGCCGCCGCGGCGCTCGCGCGCGCGGAAAAGCCAGAGTGCGCGGTCGCCATCGTGTCTGGCGGAAACGTCGATCCGCAACTTTACGCGTCCATCATCGGTAGTTGAACCATGCGCGCGATGCAGTCGCAGCACCCGCATGAACCGCTTCACGACCGCGATCTCGCCACGCGACCTCTCGCTGCGGCCGAGGTGCGCATCGCCGTCTCCGCCTGCGCGGTATGCCGCACCGATCTGCACATCGTCGACGGCGAGCTGGCCGATCCCAAACTGCCCATCATTCCGGGTCACGAAATCATCGGCCGCATCACCGAGCTGGGGCCAGGCGTAGAGCGATTCAAAATCGGCGATCGCGTGGGGGTGCCGTGGCTTGGCTGGACGTGCGGTGTGTGTGAATTCTGCGCGCGTGGTGAAGAAAATCTCTGCCCTTACGCCAAATTCACGGGCTACCAGATTGACGGCGGCTATGCGACCGAAACGATTGCCGATGCGCGTTTCGTCTTTCGTGTACCGGATAGTTATTCCGATGAGTCCGCCGCGCCGCTGATGTGCGCCGGCCTGATTGGCTGGCGGTGCCTGAAGATGGCGGATCATGCGGACAAGCTGGGACTGTACGGCTTCGGCGCCGCGGCCCATCTGATCGTGCAGGTCGCCAAAGTGCGCGGCCAGCGCGTGTTCGGGTTCGTCACGCCCGGCGACGTGAAGGCAAAAGAGTTCGCGATGGCAATGGGGGCGGAATGGGCGGGCGATTCAACGGAAAAACCGCCGGAGTCGCTGGATGCCGCCATCATCTTCGCGCCGGTGGGCGCGCTGGTGCCGCTTGCGCTCGCCGCCGTCCGCCCGGGCGGCACGGTGGTGTGCGGTGGAATTCACATGAGCGATGTCCCCTCCTTTCCTTACGAGATTCTGTGGGGCGAGCGCGTGCTGCGCTCCGTCGCCAATCTCACCCGCAAGGATGCGGAGGAATTTCTCGCCTTCGCCGGCGCCCACCGGCTGCACACCCAAACGACGGCCTACGCGCTTGGCGATGCCAATCGCGCACTCGATGATCTGCGCGAAGGCTGCCTGTCTGGCGCCGCTGTGCTCGTGCCGTAGGAAACCGGCGACGCTGCGGCAGAGTTATGAGCGCATGTCCGCCCCCAACCCCCGCCACGCTCGAACGTCTTCAGCCGGTTTGGAGAACCTGGCGGTGCCCGTCGGCACCTTGTCGATGGAAGCGAAGCTGGTCGATGTGCAGCCGAAAGAGCCCGGCTGGCAATTCGAGCCGAAGTGGGACGGCTTCCGCTGTCTCGCTTTCAAGGCGGGGGCCGAGGTGGTGCTGCAGGCGAAATCCGGCAAGCCGCTGACGCGCTATTTTCCGGAAGTGGTCGAGGCAGTTCGACAGGCAGCGTTTCAACGTCTGGTGCTGGATGGCGAATTGGCAATTCCGGAAGGCGAGTCCATTTCGTTCGATGCGTTGCAGTTGCGATTGCATCCGGCGGAGAGCCGCATTCGCAAGCTGGCGAAGGAAACGCCTGCCATTTTCATTCTCTTCGATTGTCTGCTTGGCCCGCGCAACCGGAGTCTCCTCGACGCACCGCTGACTGAGCGGCGCCGGCAGCTTGAATCCGTTTTCGGGAAGATCGCCGGCGACGATACGTTCCGCCTGTCGCCATACACGCGGGAGGCGAGCGATGCGAAGAAATGGCTGAACCGCGCCGGCGGCGAACTGGATGGCGTGGTCGCCAAGCGCATCGACGGGCCTTATGTGCCAGGCGTGCGCGAGATGCTAAAGATCAAATGCCTGCGCACGGCCGATTGCGTCGTGGGTGGATTCCGGTACGCGCAGGGCACGCGCGAAGTCGGTTCGCTGCTGCTCGGCCTCTACGATGATAAAGGCAAGCTGGATCACGTGGGGTTTACCTCAACCATCGCGCGCGCGGATCGCGCCGCGCTAACGAAGAAGCTGCAGAAGCTGCGCAAACCGCCGGGCTTCACCGGCAACGCGCCGGGCGGGCCGTCGCGCTGGAGCACCGAACGGACCGGCGAATGGGAGCCGCTCGCGCCAAAACTGGTGGCGGAAGTGCGCTACGATCACGTGACCGGCAATCGCTTCCGTCACGGCACGAAGCTGCTCCGCTGGCGGTCGGACAAATCGCCAAAGCAATGCACCTTCGAGCAGCTGCAGCAGGAAGCACGGCCATCGACGCTGGTCGCGAACGTGCTGCGCCGATGAGCGATGCGGTTTTTCACGGCGTGACACTGAGCCATCCGGAGAAGGTGCTATATCCGGAGCAGGGCATCGCCAAGCGGGCACTCGCCGAATATTACGAAGCGGTCGCGGAGTGGATGCTGCCGCATGTGGTGAACCGGCCGATCAGCCTGGTGCGCTGCCCCGCGGGGCGCGCGAAGAAGTGTTTCTTCCAGCGCCACGCCGGCTCCGGCGTGCCGCCCCAGCTGAACGAAGTGCCGATCGAAGGGTTCGGCGATTCCGAAGCGTTTCTTTTCATCAAGAACATCTCCGGGCTGATGGCGCTGGTGCAGATGGGCGTGCTGGAGATGCACCCCTGGGGCTCGCGTGTGGACAATCCCATGCGCCCAGACCGCGTGGTTTTCGATCTCGATCCCGGTGAAGGACTTGCGTTCAGCGATGTGGCGAAGGCCGCGAAGGAGTTGCGGGCGTTCCTGGAAGAACTTGGTCTCGTCTCTTTTCTGAAAACCACCGGCGGCAAGGGACTGCACATCGTGGTGCCGATCGCGCGCCGCTATTCCTGGCCGGAGGTGAAGAGCTTCGCCAAGCGTGTCGGTGAGCTGATGACGGAAAAAACGCCGGAGCGCTATCTCACCCGCATCTCCATTGCCGAGCGTCGCGGCAAGATCTTCATCGACTATCTGCGCAACGATCCGACCTCCACGGCGGTCGGCCCGTATTCCACCCGCGCCCGCGAAGGCGCACCGGTTGCCACGCCGCTGGCATGGGAGGAGCTCACGCCGAAACTCGATCCCAAAGCCTTCGACATCAACTCCGTTCCCAAACGCCTCGCCAAGCTGAAATCCGATCCGTGGGAAGGCATTGCCAAGCTGGCGCAAAAACTGCCGCGCTTGTCCTAACTGCTCCCCAATCGTCATGGCCGGGCTTGTCCCGGCCCCCCATGAGTTTTGTGGAGGGTCTTGAGCATGGATGGCCGGCACAGGGCCGGCCACGACGGCAATTGCATTGGTGTGCAGCGCGCGTGCATCATCCCGTAGGAAGGAGCAGCGCGATGATCCGGGTTGGGATTGGCGGGTGGAATTATCCGCCGTGGCGGGGGAAGTTCTATCCGAAGGGACTGGCGCAGGCGAAGGAGCTGGAGTTCGCCAGCCGCGCGCTCACCACCATCGAGATCAACGCGACCTATCACCGGCTACAGAAGCCCGACAGCTTCCGCAAATGGGCGGGCACCGCGCCGGAGGGATTTCAGTTTGCGGTGAAGGCCTGGCAGTTCGCCACCGCAAAGAAAAATCTCACGGAAGGCGCGCCGCTGGTCGAAAAGTTCTTGAGCAGCGGTTTCACAGAGTTGGGTGCCAAGCTCGGGCCCGTCGTTTGGCAGTTCACGCCGGCGCGGAAATTCGAGCCGGAGAATTTCGCGGCGTTCTTTGCGCTGCTGCCGAAAGAGTTAAACGGGATTGCACTGCGCCATGCCATCGAAGTGCGGCACGAGAGCTTTCTCTCTGCCGATTTCATAGCGCTGGCGCGCAAGCACAACGTCGCCATCGTGCTCGCCGATTCCGCGAAATACCCGCTGCTGGCGGATGTAACAGCCGATTTCACTTACATGCGCCTGCAGCGCACGGAAGAGCGCGTCGCCACCGGCTACACCTCCCGTGCACTGAAACAATGGGCCGAGCGCGCGCAAGCCTATGAATCCGGCGCGATGCCTACGGACCTGCCTTCACTCGCAAGAGCGCCCGCCGCAAAAGCGAAGAAGAAGCGCGACGTGTACGTCTATTTCATTTCCGGCGGCAAAGTCCGCGCCCCCGCCGCCGCCCAGGCGTTGATCGAGTTGCTGAAAGAAGAATGATCCCCCTCGCCCCCTTTAGGGGGAG